>DATHNG010000137.1:0-11202 GCA_035486275.1 Bacteroidia bacterium | reverse complement strand
GAATAAAGGTCGGGCAGATATTGTGATTAATGATACTATTTTAATTGAAATGAAGCGTGATTCCAGTGCCGGAGCAATACAGCGTGCTAAAGGACAGATTTTACAGTATTCTGATATTTGGAGAAACAGAGGGCCTGTAATATTACTTCTGTGTAATTATGATTATTCGCATGCTAAACTAAGCTACACATCCACGATGGTTGATTTAAACAAGCTTGAAAGGCCTGTATTAACAATTGTAGCAGAAAACTAAATATAATTTCCATATTTTTGGAAGTATAAGATCGTTCTTTGACATAAGTATTATTTTATAAACCAGAAGCCTTGTAATAATAGTGATAAGAGTTTGGTTCCAGTTGTGGTTTGAGTTTTAAGGGGGGGCAAAGACATTCCCATGCGGTCTATCATTTTTCTAAGTGGAGTTGTGGTTTGAGTTTTAAGGGGGGGCAAAGACATTAGTTGGTGATATTTCCTTCTAATGTTCAGTAATTTATGACAAAATAATGTCTTTTAAAACAAACGGGATTGATAGGTAGTATACCTTTCTTTCCCGTTTTTTTATTTATGAAATTACCTGTACTGGTAGTGCTTACTTCAAAATAACTCTAATTGTTGGGGTGCCGGTGCAAGGGGACGTTCTTCTTCGCCCCAATAATTTATTACCTCACTATATTGTTTATCAGTTATTCGTACAATACTTACCTGTCCCTTTTCAGGTATTACACTTTTCACTCGCTTCAAATGTACATCTGCATTTTCACCACTCGGGCAATGGCGTATGTAAACACTGAACTGCATCATGGTAAAGCCATCTTTCATTAAATCCTTTCGGAAACGTGAGGCAGCCTTTCGTTCCTTTTTCGTTTCAGTCGGAAGGTCAAAGAATACAAATAACCACATGATTTGGTAAGCATTAAAACGTATATGACTATACATCGCCATTGCGATTCAAATAAACTGCTTAAAGCTCCGGATAGGCAATCTTTTTCTCTTCTCCTTCAAAGCACCTGGCCAATGACGCAGTTGTTGTCGAAAGCGCTACCATGAGAGGACTCCTTTCATTATTCATTACCACATCAGACGAAAGTACAGCCAGCATCTCAGCCTTACGTTGTACTGTCAGGTTATGGTAATCCGCATGTTTTTGCATTTGCTCCCATACCATTCTATCTACATAAGGACGGTATGGTTCCATAATGTCATCGGCAAGGCAATAATGATTGTACTTGTTACTATGGAATATACCAAGCGTTGGTAATAATCCACTCCCGCATAATGCACGGGCAACTGCAGCACGTAAAATTGCATATCCGTAATTTAATGAAGGGTTAGGTGGATAGCCTTCCCTTTCACGCCTAAATCCTTCACCAAACAAATTACCCCAGTACCTTCTGCTGGCTTGAGCCTCTTCATTTGTTATATCACCACTTTTTACCTGCGCTGCTATACGTAGCAAAGCCTCATCGTCTTTACCCGTATGTTTAAGTACAGCAGCCTGATTACGGATTTTTGATTTTACAGTCTGCTGCCATAGTTGCTTTTTTAACGGCTCTGCCGCACTTACTTGTGCACGAAAACGTTCATTCTGAACATGGTTAGTATCAAGATGGAACATCATACTGGCCGGTAAATGTTTATCATTACAGATAACAACGGCAGTATTATTGGCTGCCAAATCAGCCATAACACTTTGGGTAAATGTGATTTCACGATTGTCCAGTACCACGAACCCTAAGTCCTCAACAGGGACCGTTTTTACTTCACCACTCTTTTTGTCAGCAATTTCCAGTTGACCCAGTTTCATACTAAGATGATAAGGATTACTAAAAAATAATGTACGTTTAAGCATATCAGCCTATTTTTTGAATCCTCCCAGTTATAGAAAAACTAAAATCAATACCTTCTACTAACGCATCAAAATTATTCGGAGAAACCTTAATATATGGGAACTCCTTATGCTTACCTATATTCTTTCCGCCTTTTTGCCCGGTTTTCAACCCCATGAACTTAGTTATTTCAGTTCCCTGTCTTGCCTCCTGGTGATATAATAACTTGATACCGGAAGCTTCCAAATCAATCTGAACAACTTCATATAACCGTTCTAATCGCTTGCTCTCATCTAAATCCCAAATCTCCAATGGATTATGTTCCCAAAGAAGTACCATCTTACCTTTAGTGATGATAGTTTTTAATGCAAGTCCATCCTTGTTCTTACTTTCTATTATAGGATACTGCTCCCGGTGTTCGCTATTGCTTCTTTTATAATATGAGGCTGCATGGAGTAGGTTAATAATAGAGCCTTCTCTCTGTATCTTCCCGCCTTTACTTCCTTCATAAATTGCCATACCGTAGTTATCCTCATTAACAACGTGAATATGTTGCTTATGAGTATGCTTTGATAAATCCCTATGTTGCTTCAACATTATGGGGGATTTTACGGCAAGAGCAAAACATCGCGCCTTTCTTATTCTGATTTGCTTTTCTTCATTCATCCATATCGGCTCACTCATTGCTTTTTTAAACCCTTTTTGAGTAATAGCTGCCTTTATTTTATCTTTTACAATATCATCCACAATATTTTCAACATCACCTTCCCCCAGCAAATCAAGCCCGGCTGACGGATCGACTATTTTGCGAATCACATAAAAAATCCTGTCTGTTCCATCTTTGTCCTTCTCGAACAACATATTACCTTTCTCGTCTCGTTGAATAAGATTATTCTCATCACGTAAGGGCCTTTTAATGCCGCCATATAATTTATCCTTGTGTAATGATCCTCTTGCAGTATCACCATTCTTATAAATAGGGTTACCGTCTTTGGCATACTGTACCTTCCCTCTTTTACGGAGTATTTTTTTTGTATTTTTCTTAATATTATCAGCAGTGAAATGAGATACCAGTATTTCATTTTCAATACCTTTAACATCCTCGGTGTAAGTGGCCCAAGGCTTTATTATTTGCAAGGCTTCTTTCTTTTCTTTATAAAACCCTTCTTCATCTGCACGGTATAATTTTGCCAGCATATCATACTTACTTTTGGTCATACAGGCTATTGTAATAGCATCAATGCAGTGATGAATATGATTGGCTCTTGCTTTACTTTCATATTCAGATTGTAAACCCCATAGTTTGCGAAATTCAGCAGTCATACTGCCTTTCACTGAATAGACTTTACCGAATACAGATTTGAGATACGCCCGTGCGTATTTGGTAATAATACCCGTATCCACCAATTGGCTATTTTTAAACCCTTCCGGTACATCTTGCCTTGTAAAGCGATTATATTTCCCTCTCCAGTAATCCAAGTGTAATTTGAAGTAATGCTTATCCCGTATACGCCTGTCCTTTTGCTCCTTGGTTTCTGTACTTCTTGCCTTCTTCCTGGAATTGAAAAGAATCTCATAACCCTCAATTTCTTTTTCCCACTTAGTAAGCCGTGGCAAAATCTCTTTATGGTTCGATAATTCACTGGGGATTCTATTCCTTTTTTCTTCCCTGTTAAATCTAATATCACATAATGTCAGGTTCTCCTGGGAATTATCAAAACTCAGGCTTTTAGGAATAGTATGCTCAATATCAAAATTAGGATTCCCTCCAATGAAATCACATATATCAATTGATTTTCCAGTATAAAGGCAAATCCTGTTTTGTTCATTCCATAGTTGGAACTTCAATACTTCGTCCTCTGACGGTTCAATGTCTTTACCTGTTTGTGCTTTATACAGATTTTTAATTTCTTCTACGTATTCTGTTCTCTTTTCTTGTCGTTCCTTTTGCCAATCCTGAATAGCCTTACGTTTATTTGCATCGTTCAATTCACGTGCAAGTTCAATATGTATTTTGGTTTCTTCGTCTATAACATCCTCCCTGATTAATGTATTTACAAGGTGCCGTAACTGGTGCATGGTTCGCATTGCCATAGGGTTCTTAATGGAGGATACTACAGGGCTTCCCAGATATAACTTCCCATCGGAACTGCGTTCAGGCACTTTGAATTTTTCTATATCAGAAGGGTGGTAAAGCCTCTTCAAATTATCATCAGAGACATTAAAATTATCCTGAATGAATGTTGCGATTTTTTCATCAAGGCGCTTCGATTTAATATATTCACCCCGGTATTTCCGTAGTTGCTTAACGAATGTATCCTCAACCCAGCGTATAACCTCATCCTGCTTTTCTACCGATAATTCCGCAAATAACTTCTGGCCATATACAGAAATAACTTTCTCCCTCACAGCCTTCTTATCTTGTTCATCGAGCCGATATTCGCTATCAGAATTATTGTACTCATTCTTAAAATCTGCAATAAGATCATTCACAATACGTTCAAGCCGCTGTATTTCGTTAAATTCATCTATCAGACCCTTAAGAGCATCCCGGATAATTTTCTGGTTTTCAACACTACTCCATACTTCTTTCCCCACCACTTCTTCAATATTTGCAAGGAAAACAGCGTAAGAATATATTAAGCCTTCGTGCAGGTATGGCAGTATCTTCCTGATGGCTTTCAAACTCAAGCTTCCATATTCCTTTTTCAAGGTAATTCCACTGAACTTTTTAGCGCGGGATTTATCGAGCCCTAATTTCTGCTCTGCAAACTCTTGTAGCTTCTCATCTTTATTGTATGTGAACAATACATGCCATATATCATTAATCACGCCTTCGACACTCTTGGGGCCTTTCTTTATTTTCTTGTTGGTGTATTTTTCATAGATACTTTCCCGCCAGCCCTCACTGAATATATTTACAAACTGGGCAATAGTAGGACATCCGGCTACTGCAGTGTTATTCTTGTAATTAAAAGTCCGGTGTTGCCCTTTCGGGGTAAGTTCTTTTGCAATATCCTCAAAATCAAAGCTTGGTTTGCTCTTTCGAATAAACTTTGGCCATATACTCTTCCTTTCATCCGCAGTCAGAAAAACTAATTCTCCCTTTTCATTGCTCGCCTTAATGCTATTGATGAATTGCAGGGCCCGGTATTCTTCAAAAAGAGGGTGAGAAACAGGGCAACGGGGTTTGGTTTTTTCAAATGAGCACTTTCCTACAAGTCCTTTCTGTGATTTAAGTGGCCGCTGATAGAAGATTGCATTTTCAAGGGCTTTACAAATCTCTTCAGGCAATTTCTGCACTTCACAAATTCTCCTGAATTCATTCAGGTAATGTTCTTCCCGATCAGTATAATGTGTTCTGATTTTTTGGTGGTTCTGGTAACAGTGATAGAAGTACTGCCCGAGAGTTTCGTAGCCGCCATCTTTTATTTTTTGCGATAATTCTGCTATACCTTTCTTTACCGCGCCAAGGTTCTCCTTCTTATTTAAGAAATTATGCAGAGTACCCTTTAATTCTTCAAATGGCTTTGTATTATTTGCTTTTATTAATTTTTCAAACCCTTTTAAAAATTTCCTTACGGCCTTATCGTCTTCCTCCTCATAATTCTTAATTGTTATATCAAGCATTGCAAGTAATTCGTCACTATTATCTTCAACTTCAACGCTTCTCAATAACTCTTTCCTGATCTGGCTAACCAGGCCGTCATCGCCTTGGTCCAGTCGGTTGCTTAAAAAGCCTCTTCTCTGAGCAAGGTGATAAAATGCCCTTCCCAAATCATTCAAAGGAATCTTCTCCCTGCTTGCCCTGTCCCTAAAGTAATATGGGTTTATTCCTGTATCTTCATCAGTAGAAAGCCATTTAAGAAATTCAGGGTTTTGAGGGTATGATTTCTTATCCTGTTTCCACTTATCCAACTCGCCTATAGCAAGGGGACATAAGCCATTTTCAATTAAAACCCTGAGCGTATTTATTTTCCTGAGCTTTCTCCTGAATTTTATTCTTCGTGCGCTCCGGAATATGGTGCGTTCCGCGGCTTTCGATGATTCCTTGCCTTTGTCAATTTTGACGCCCTCTGAAAAAATATGGACTCCTTTATCAATAAGGGAGTGGTTCTCATTCTTATTACCTACTATAGCCCAGCCAATAGAATTAGTGCCGAGGTCAAGTCCCAGTATTTTACCCATGTATTCTCCTCAGTAACGTAAACTCATCGATGAATTTACGTCTCCCAAGATAAAAAAAATTACATTTGTAGCGGAAATTGAACGAGTACCCCTCTTAAAATTTCTTATCACAATAAGGCTATATGCCGAAGGTGAAAACCTTGAATCCCGCTTCGGTGGGATTCTTTTTTATTATCAAAGGCATATTATACAGTATGTAAGTATTATAGCAAATAACAATTCGCGTCTTTACCATTTATTGAATAGTATCAAATACACTAAGAACATTTATGGAACCTATAAATGTGTCAATGGCTTTTTTTCTTTGCTCATTAAATTCATTGGGCGAATGAAAACTGCGCTTAAGGAATAGTCTGAAAAAATATACATGAAAATATAACGACTGAAATTCCTTATTATAAGTTCTCCAATTCTCGGCTAATGAATAATTAATCCCATCGTCTTTTTGTATTTTCTTCACAATTTTTATCTCGGACTTATCATAATCCTTAAAGGTATCACTCGGAAATAAATCATATCCTATTGTTACGCCATCTTTTTCAAGTTCTATAATAGCTTTATCGGCAAACTTCTCAAACGTTTTTTGAGCTTTGCCAATTGATTCTTGATCGCCGGCATTGATGCTCTTAGTAATGACGATTTTTGATTCATAGATTCTTTTCCATAGTTTTCGTTCATGAAGATCATTCAATGCTTCCCCCTCTTTTTTACTTTCTTTAGTGCATGTATATAGAGTTTTCCAGAGGAAGACTTCGTCAGAATTTTCCCAATAGAAATTTTCCAATTCATCATAATTTTGTGCAGGGATAACAGGAGTATCGATCATTCTACAGGCGTAGGCAAGCATGCAACTTGTAGCCCTGTTCGTCTTATGGGAGTATACTTGGTTAAATAAATGTGTTCTGGATTGTATAAATCTAATTACTGCATCAATACCACTTTCCTTAATTGCTAAATAGACTTTCTTTTCTACTATTACAGGTATAAAGGACATAAGCAGTCTGCTTCTATCATAGTATCCATAATTGACTCCTGAAAAATAGCTATCCCTATATAAATAATCCATCCGGTCTGCATCGATTGGAAAACTTGAAATAATAGAGGAGAAAAATGAGGTGTAGTCAACGCCTTCAACAATTATATCTGGTATAGCTTTAACCCTTGATTCAATCATTTTAAGAATATGACTAACGTCAATCTTCTCAATAATTTCAGATTGCTCACCTGAGAAATTGGCATTCCCAGACTTATTTTCCTCCTTTAACTTACTGATTAATTTTATTATAAATAAACAAGAAATAGTTTCATGATGCACAGTTTTTTTATCCTTATTAATTACTTCGTCGAAAAAGGCACTATATTTTTTTATATCATTATCGGCCTGAATTATTTTATTTAGTTGATTCGGTGAAATAGAGAATTTATCAAAAGTGTGTGACAGTGGGCCATGTCCGATATCATGTAATAATGCAGCAAGCCGTAGCTCCTGAAGTAGAATTTCATCTTCTTTTAATTTGTCTTTTACGTGAAAGAATAAGTTGTTTTCTGATTCATGATGTTTTTCATTTCTTATTCTTCCTCTATGGCAGTTCTGATTGGCATTATCGTAAATCTCATTAGCCATATTCATTACGCCAATGGAGTGCTCAAAACGCGTATGATTTGCACTGGGGAAAACATAATAAAGAAAAGTATTTTGTTTTATTCTTCGTAGCCTGCTGAATAACTTCTGAGAAATAACCCATTTTTCAATTTCAGATAATTTAATTGGGCCATGAATGGCATCTAAAATAGTTCCGTTGTACATTATTGTTTGAGTTTAAGTCAACAAGAATACAACAAATTCCTCTGGAACTATCAAAGACTCAAATACATTTCTGCAAACTTCTCACTTTGCAGCCCGATGTAACGCCTGGTTATTGAAACCGAGGAATGTCCGAATAAATCACTCAGGTAAACCAGTGCGCGTTCACTCTCCCCATCTTTTCGCCATAGCTCTTGGGCGAATGTTTTACGCATTAAATGCGTACTGGCTTTTGCCACTCTTACGTTGTATCTGGAGCAAAGTTTTTTCAACCGTTTATTCACATAACTAATTGTAGGTGGACCTCCAAAACGAGTTGCAAATATGAAGCCGTCGGAGATAAACTTATCCCCTGATTCAAGTTCTTTTTTGCCCCATTGAAGTGCCTCCTGCACCTTAGGGTTTATTTTTATGCAACGAACTTTCTTGGTTTTCTTTTCTATTATAATTACCTCATCCTTGTCAAGGAGCTGATTCCATTGCAGTGGAAGTATATCACTCGCACGAAGCCCAAAATAGCAGCCTATAGTAAGCAATAAATAATCTTTTACTAGACCATCTTGTTTAAGCCTTTGGCTGAAACCCAGGAAAGTATTCCATTCCATGGGCCTTGCTGCTGAATTGATATTCATAACGTAAATTATTGGTTACACCTGAAGATAGCAGTAAAATAGCCACAGTGGCCTGGTTTTAGCGTTTTTTGACAAATAAGGGACAAGTATTGTTTCCAGACAATGATTAGACATAAAGGGGCTTGATTTTGCTGCATTGGCCCGCTAATGTTCTTAGCGGGCCTTCAATGGCTCCAGGCTGCAAAAATTACGATTGAGCCTTAGATATTGCCAACGGTAAAATTATATTCCAAAGTAAGTTCCTTTGCTTGCCATGCAAGACAATTGCTTACATAAAAAAGAACATTGTGGAATTTTGTTGAAAAATAACCCCATGAACCAGCAAGTACCGACTGTGCCATGTATCAAGCTGAAAGCCTATTCAATAAGCGAACTGGCAGCCCTTTACGAATGCAGTGATAAAACCATGAAAACATGGCTAAGTGAAATAGGGGAGGAGATTGGCCCCAGAAAAGGGCATTTCTATACACCCAGGCAGATGAAAGTAATCTTTACTGAGCTGGGTATACCCGGAATGATGTACCAGGAGTAGAGAGTATTGTAAAAATACCTGATTTGGCAAAATCAGCCTTTTTTAACTATTCCCTGCTCTTTTTGCCTTTTCTGACCTTTTCCTGCCAATTCAGGAAGTGAACGATTTTCACCATGTTTTCTTTGCCATGCAAAAAATACATGGCATGATCAATATACGGCACATACTTCGTTTGCATACAAATAAGGTTGGCAACCATTCCATAATAATGCAAACAGGTATTCCGAGACGCAAGTTAAGGAAATACATAAAAGACTTTGATGAAAGCGGGCTAAGTTTTGAGGAGATAGATGAATTGACAGATAAAGACCTGGAAGACCTGTTTACCAAGCCAGATGACAAACCAGTCAATGAAAAGACTAAGACATTGTATAACATGTTTCCGGCAATGGACAGGGAACTCCGGCACAAAGGAGTAACGCTTACATTGTTATGGCAGGAGTATAAGAAGAAATACCCCGATGGTTATATGTACAGGCAATTCATCAATCATTTTACCGATTGGAAGTCCCAGGCAAGTTTTGCCATGCGCAAGGAACACAAAGCAGGGGATAAGATGTTCATAGACTTTGCCGGTGAAAAATTGTCAATCATAGATAAAGCAACGGGCACGGTTAAGCCGGTAGAAGTCTTTGTTGCTATACTTGGCGCAAGCCAGCTTACTTATGTTGAAGCAATGGCAAGCCAACAGAAAGAAGATTTTATACCGGCCTGTGAAAATGCTTTGCATTATTACGGAGGGGTTCCTGCGGCAATCGTATGCGATAACCTGAAATCGGCGGTAATAAAAAGTAGCAGGTACGAACCGACTATCAACGAAACATTCTCAGACTTCGCTGAACATTATAATACAGTCATATTACCGGCAAGGGCTTATAAACCAAAAGACAAGGCCCCGGTTGAAAATGTCATTAAGATAATTTACACCCGTATATATGCCAAGCTGCGCGGAACGGATTTCTTTTCATTGGAAGAACTAAACACTGCTATAGGCTTAGCTTTAGAAGAACATAACAATGAGCTACTGACCGGTAAAGACTATAGCAGGAGGCAACAGTTCAATGAAATGGAGCAACATACATTGATGTTATTGCCGGTATTACGGTACGAGTTTAAGAAGCAACATTATGCAACCGTCATGAAATATGGGCATGTCCCCTTACCGGCAGACAAGCATTATTATAGTGTGCCTTATACATTCATTGGTAAGAAAGTAAAAGTGATGTACTCAAGGTATAATGTAGAAGTCTACTATGAATATGAACGCATAGCAGCACATGTACGCTCATATACACCTTATAAGTATACCATCGATAAGTCCCATTTGCATCCTTCACATCGTTTTATAGATACGTGGGGCCCGGACCGCTTTATCCTGCAGGCGGAAGAAATACACAATGACGTTAAGCTGTATGTTTCAAAAATACTTTGCTCACGTAGGCACCCTGAACAAGCATATAAAATTTGCATGGGTGTCCTGGGCTTTGCCAAGAAGTTTGGCAATGAACGGTTGGCAAAAGCGTGCCAGAGAGCTATGAACTTTGATATTTATAATTATAGGATCATTAAGAAGATATTGGAAAATGGGCTGGATAAGCAGGTAGATGAACCCGATCAATTGAAAATGCCCCAGCATAACAATATACGTGGCAAAGAATATTACAAGTAAATCAATCAATAACCTTTAAACAACAAAAAAATGAATGCAACGACGTTAGAAAAAATGCGCAGGATGAAACTCCTTGGTATGTACAGAACATTTAAAACAAGCATAGAATCCGATAAAAGGGAGAACCAGACGGCCGACGAGATGGCCTTTGCCCTTGTCGAATCGGAATGGGAGGACAGGCGAAACAGGAGCATGGAACGACAAATTAAGAATGCCAAATTCAGGTATAACGCTTCTATGGAGGAATTGAATTTCAATACCGATCGCAATATTGACAGGAACCAATTGATGCGTTTCGCGGAATGCGGTTTCATTGATAAGCAGGAGAATATTATTATTACCGGCAGTACCGGTATCGGTAAAAGTTATATTGCCTCTGCCATAGGCCACCAGGCTTGTAGTCTGGGGCACAAGGTAGTTTATCACAATACGGCAAAACTGATGGGTAAGCTGAAAGTTGCAAAAGCAGATGGTTCCTATGAAAAGGAAATTGCCAAGATAGAGCGGCAGAACCTTTTGATATTGGATGACTTCGGGTTGCAGCCTTTCGA
>DATHNG010000136.1:0-26861 GCA_035486275.1 Bacteroidia bacterium | reverse complement strand
GCTTACTACTATTCCCGGGGTGGGACGAAAGACGGCAAATGTAATTGCCTCCGTTGTATACAATAAGCCAGCTATGGCTGTAGATACGCACGTATTCAGGGTTGCAGCAAGAATTGGCTTAACAACCAACGCTAAGAATCCCCTGCAAACTGAAATGCAACTGATAAAATATATTCCGGAAGAAAAGATACCATTGGCCCATCACTGGCTTATTTTGCATGGTAGGTATGTATGCCTTGCACGCAAACCACTATGCGATCAATGCGGTATATCGCAATGGTGCAAGTATTATAAAACCCATTCTACAAAACAAAAATAGCGGCAATTATAATAGTAATGACTATAATAAGGAATGCCCAAAGATCAGCAGGAAAGTATTTGCCATACTTTGCATACATCTCCTTAAAAAGATTTTTACTCATGCCGCAATGCCTCTATCGGATCCAATCTTGAGGCTTTAATAGCAGGATAAACACCGGAAATTACCCCTACAATAAAGCAGATAGTAACACCGGTAAATATCCAAACCCAGGGAATTATAAAACCAACACCAAACATCAGGGCAAGCATATTACCACCCAGAATGCCAAGCAAAATACCAATAAGCCCGCCTAGTTGCGAAATAACAACCGCTTCAATAAGGAATTGATTTCGTATAAAGTTTTTGGTTGCACCAATTGCTTTTCTGATACCTATTTCAGTAGTACGTTCAGTAACCGAAACCAGCATTATATTCATTAGCCCGATAACGGCCCCCAGCATAGTAATTATACCCAGCACCAGGGCTCCTATGGTTGCCTTTGACATTAAACCTATTAATGTATTGGCAAAGTCATCACTCTTTGCAATGGCAAAATTATCATCCTTGCCTAAAGGCACATCGCGTATTACCCTGAATAAACCTGTGGCTTCACTTGTTGCAGCATCCATCTGGTTCTGGCTATTAACTCTTACACTGACTCTGAATGTCATTGAACCTATATCAGGTATAGCACGAGCCACATTTACAGGAACTACTACTATCCTGTCGCCACCAAAACCAAAGCCATTACCCTTAGAGCTGAAAACACCGATTATTTTAAAGTCACCTCCGTTACCTACCGTAATTACCTTACCTATCGGGTCTTCATGCTTTTTAAATAAGTCAGTAACTACTTCCTGCCCCAGTATAATAACTTTCCTACCATCTATAATTTCCTCTTTTGAAAAATTCCTCCCTTTACTCAGGTCATAACCTGATGTTACCATATAGTTTTCGTCAGAACCGTCAATCTCTACATTCGGATTGGTTTTCTCTGTGCCATATTTTAATGTGGCAATATTACTTGCAACTGTGCTTATAGATGCAGTTGCCGGAAAAGAATACTGGTCCACAAAGGACTTAGCATCTTCGTACGAAATGTTCTTATAGATTTTAGGTTTCTTGCCGCCCTTGCCAACGTGAATAAATGAATCGTGATTTTTTATGGTAAATGTATTGGCACCCATACTTGCAAAGTTGCTGTTAATAGCCTCTTTCATAGCATCAATAGAGGTAAGAATACCTACCAGGGAAAAGATACCAATGGCGATAATAAGCATAGTAAGAAAGGTGCGTAGCTTTTGGCTCGCAATGGAACCTAATGAGATGCGTATGTTTTCTCTAATCTGAGCTGAATTCATTTCAAAACAAATATACTGTTTCTTAGCCCTTGAAAATAGAACTGCCCACTCTTACCATATTGCTGCCCTCTTCAATAGCTATTTTATAATCTCCGCTCATGCCCATAGATAAGTGAGAAAGTTTGTAAAGTTTATCAAGCCGAAAGTAGAATGATGCAAGGCTTTTAAATTCTGCACGTACCTGTTCCTTATTGTCTGTATTGCTTGCCATGCCCATTAAGCCTACAATTTTTACATTGGTTAATGCAGTGGCATTTGCAAGAATTTTTTCTGCTTCTTGTTCAGTAAGTCCGTGTTTACTTTCTTCCTGTGCAATGAACATTTCAAGCAGGCAATCAATAACTCGGTTGTTCTTCTTCGCCTGTTTATCGACTTCAGTTAACAGCTTAAGGCTATCAATGGAATGAATTAATGATACAAAAGGAGCAATGTATTTTACCTTATTGGTTTGCAGGGTGCCAATACAGTGCCATTGAATATCATCAGGCAGCTGCGGCTTTTTTTCTACCATTTCCTGCACACGGTTCTCACCAAATGCACGTTGGCCGGCATTATAAATAGTTTGTAAGGCTTCTACCGGTTGAAATTTAGATACAGCTACTAACGTTACATGCGAAGGTATGCTTTCAACAACTGCATTGTATCTTTTTATTAAATCAGCGGAATGCATAGGTTAAGGCTAAGATCGAGGTTCAGGCGAAGAAACTTATTTGTTTTGACTAAATCTTAATCTGAAACTTAATCTTTTAAAGCTTTGCTTTTACCTCTACAGTTTCGTATCCTTCAATTATGTCGCCGACCTTAATATCGTTGAACTTCTCGATATTCAGTCCGCATTCATAACCCGATACTACTTCCTTCACATCGTCCTTAAAGCGTTTCAGTGAACCTAATTCGCCAGTATGCAATACAATACCATCACGTATTATACGTATTTTGGTATTACGGGTAACTTTTCCGTTCAGTACCATACAACCAGCTACTGTTCCCACTTTCGATACATCAAATACTCCGCGTACTTCAAGGTTACAGGTAACTTTTTCCTGTACTTCAGGGCTTAACATACCCTCCATAGCAGCTTTCACCTCTTCAATTGCATTGTATATGATAGAGTAGAGGCGAATATCGATCTGTTCCTGTTCAGCCAGTTTACGCGCACTTACCGAAGGCCTCACCTGGAAACCTAAAATAATTGCATTGGATGCAGAAGCTAACAATACATCAGATTCGGTAATAGCACCTACACCCTTATGTACAATGTTAACTGATATTTTTGTGCTCGAAAGTTTTAATAACGAATCGCATAATGCTTCAATAGAACCGTCGAAGTCACCTTTCACAATAACATTCAGTTCTTTAAAGTCACCTATTGCCAAACGCCTTCCGATCTCATCAAGCGTAATATGTTTCTTGGTCTTTAAACCTTGCTCACGTTGTAATTGTAAACGCTTGTTTGCAATTTCACGTGCTTCCGATTCACTTTCTACAACATGGAACTGGTCACCTGCCTGAGGTGCACCATCCAACCCAAGTATTAATGCCGGCATAGCAGGAGTAGCAGTTTCTATTGGCTGGCTACGCTCGTTATGCATAGCTTTTACCTTACCGTTATAGCAACCTGCAACTATTACATCACCAACTTTTAACGATCCGCCTTCAACCAGAATGGTAGTTACATAACCTTTACCCTTATCCAGGGCCGATTCAATAACAATACCATTTGCGCGTTTATTCGGATTTGCCTTCAGGTCAAGTAATTCTGCCTCAAGCAATACTTTTTCAAGCAGCTCGGTTATTCCGGTTCCTTTTTTTGCAGATATTTCCTGGCACTGGAATTTTCCGCCCCAGTCTTCCACAAGTATGTTCATAGCTGCAAGGGCTTCCTTAATTTTATTAGGGTTAGCGCCCGGCTTATCAATTTTATTTATGGCAAATACCATTGGTACACCAGCAGCTTGTGCGTGGTTAATGGCTTCAGTTGTTTGAGGCATAACACCGTCATCGGCCGCTACTACAATAATTGCAACGTCGGTAGCTTGCGCACCACGTGCACGCATAGCAGTAAACGCTTCGTGACCCGGTGTATCAAGGAAGGTGATTTTTTTGCCGTTCTCTAATGTTACATTATATGCACCAATGTGCTGGGTAATACCACCCGCTTCACCTGCAATAACGTTTGTTTTACGTATATAGTCAAGCAATGATGTTTTACCATGATCTACGTGACCCATTACGGTAACAATAGGCGAACGTGGTAAAAGCTGGTCAGGAGTATCTTCCTCTACTTTAATTGCTTCCTGTACATCAACACTAACGAATTCTACTTCAAAGCCAAACTCTTGCGCTACTATAGTTATAGTTTCCGCATCAAGACGCTGGTTGATAGATACGAATAAGCCCAAGCTCATACAGGTAGAAATAATATCCTGTATTGGTATGTTCATCATCTTGGCTAATTCATTGGCAGAAACGAACTCAGTAACCTTAATGGTCTTCTTGTCCTGTTCCATCTTTTCCGCTTCCTGCTGCATTTTTTCGCTTATCAGGTCGCGTTTTTGACGGCGGTACTTAGCTGCTTTCGATTTATTGCCCTGGCCACTTAAACGTGCAAGGGTTTCTTTTATCTGTGCCTGAATTTCTTCATCGGTCAATGGGGCACGTGGTTCATTGTGTCTTGGCCCACCTCCGCTTCCCGGTTTTCTTAGTGGCGGCGGTGGCGGGTTGTTGGTAGACTGTTGTCCTACATCCTCGCGACTGAACTCTTTTTTAAATATTCTCTTTCTCTTTTTGTTCTGGTCTTTTGATGCAGCGCCTGTATTAGATGAAGCTATAGGTTTTTGAGGAAGATCTATCTTACCAATAATAGTAGGGCCTTCAAGCTTACCATATTGTGTAGGAACAAAATTGTCTCCCGGTACCGGTTGCTGCTTTTCAACCGGTGCTTCCGGTGCTACCGGAGGGGTTTCTACTATAGGTATAGCTGGTTCTTCAGTTTTCTTTTTACCCTTCTTTGGTGCCTCAGCTTCAACCTCTTTTTCTACAGGTTTTTCTTCTTCAGTCTTTTTACCACGGCCTTTTTTAGGAGGATTAATAGCATCAATATCTATCTTGCTGATGATCTTAGGCTCTTCGATCTTTATTTTAGGCCTGGCTTCAACAACAGGTGCTTCTTTTACCACTACCGGCTCAGGCGCTTTTTTCTTAACAGGAGCAGGCGCTTCTTTTACCACTATAGGTTCAGGAGCAGCAACAACCTTTTCGGTTTGCATTTGCTTTGCCTCTTCTCTTACCTTTTTATCGCCTGCAAACTCTTTAAGAACAGCATCATACTGCTCATCGGTAATTTTTGCATTGGGGTTTGTGTCCACACTTATTCCCTGCGTTTTCAGGAAATCGGTAATTGTCCCAATACCTACACCGAGATCTTTTGCTACTTTACTTAACCTATGTTTGCCTTCTGCCATATTATAATAATGGGGTTTACAGTATCTTATTCAAATTCTTTCTGAAGAATACTGCGTACTTCCTTAATTGTTTCCTCTTCAAGGTCGGTTCTCTTCACAAGCTCTTCAGCGCTTAGTTCCAATACGCTCTTAGCTGTATCGCAACCAATTGATTTGAGTTCGTCCAATATCCATCCTTCAATTTCATCTCCAAATTCTTCCAATGGAACGTCTTCAGTATAATTTTCTGCGTCTCTGTATACATCAATTTCGTAACCGGTTAATCTTGCAGCCAGGCGAATGTTATGTCCGCCCTTACCAATTGCAAGCGATACCTGGTCAGGTTTTAAGAATACATCAGCATGTTTCTTTTCTTCATCAATTTTAATTGATGATATTTTAGCAGGGTTAAGCGCCCTGGTAATAAGCAGTGTAGAATTGGTTGTGTAATTGATAACGTCAATATTTTCGTTCTTCAATTCACGAACAATTCCATGAATACGTGAACCTTTTACACCAACGCAAGCTCCAACCGGGTCGATACGGTCATCGTATGATTCTACTGCAACCTTAGCTCTTTCGCCTGGTTCACGAACAATCTTTTTAATAGTAATAAGTCCGTCGAAAATTTCAGGTACTTCCATTTCAAATAAACGCTCAAGGAATGATGGAGAGGTACGTGATAAAGTAATGATAGGGGTAGTGCCATTCATATCTACTTTTAATACTACGGCGCGAATGGTATCACCTTTTTTGAAAAAGTCAGAAGGAATTTGTTCGGTCCTTGGCATGATAAGTTCGTTTCCTTCATCATCCATAATAAGGATCTCTTTTTTCCATATCTGGTACACTTCGCCACTTACCACATCGCCTTCTTTCTCTTTATATTTCTTGAATAATGATTCTTTTTCGAGTTGAGAAATACGTGAGCTAAGGTTTTGCCTTACAGCTAAAATAGATCTGCGGCTGAATTCATTAAAGGTAACAGGCTCTGATACATCTTCACCCACTTCAAAGTCAGGCTCTATTTTAATAGCATCAGAATATGCTATTTGTGTATTCGGGTTTTCTACAGCACCATCCTCAACAATAGTACGGTTGCGGTATATTTCCACGTCACCCTTATCAGGGTTTACAATGATATCGAAGTTCTCATCGGTTTCATAGCGTTTACGAAGCATGGCTTTAAATACATCTTCAATAACATTCATAAGGGTTGCCTTATCAATGCTTTTCATCTCCTTGAACTCGGAGAATGACTCGATAATGTTAAGGTGCGTTGCCTCTTTTTGTTCTGCTGCGCTCGGTGCCTTTGTCATTTTTTATGGTTTTTAAAAGATAAAGATAGCTGTGTTGATTTTACTGTGTTTAAATTAAATGAACGTTTAACTATTTCTGATTTCTTCTGTTCTTCAATTTCTATTTTTTCCGGCTCAAATGATGTTAATGTGCCATTGTATTTTTGTCCATAGGTAGTTATAACATTAACTGTTTTACCAATGTATTTATTATATTGTTCTGCCACTTTAAAAGGCTCGTCAAGGCCAGGAGACGATACAGTAATTTCAAAATCACCTGCCGAAGCAATTTGTTCAACCAGCTTACGGTGCAGTGAACTGCATTCATCTATTGTTATTCCCTTAACGGTATCTGCAAATATCATAATGCGGTCAGCCGGCAATGATTTTATATCCACCAGGAAATAACCATCGTTTTGCTGTTCTTTAAAGAATGTTCTTATTTCTTCCAAAATACTCATTTAATATAAACAAAAAAGGAGGTCATTTTTTCCTCCTCCTCAAGTCACTTACTTAAAATCGAATGCAAAGATATAAAAAAAATGTCTGTTAATAAGTATTTCTTGAATTTAAAGGTAATTAATTTGATTTTTCAGGTAATATTCTTAGGTTTGCATGGTTATTAACTCAGTTTTCCTCTATTTATAGAAAGTGCATCTATGAAGAAGTTATTTGTATTGTTTGTTGGGCTGGTATTATATACCCCAACACTTTTTGCTCAAAGAAACCTGGAACTAGGTGGTTTTCTGGGTTGTTCATTTTATATAGGGGAGTTAAACCCAAATGGTTATTTCGACCAATTCACTCATATTGCGGCAGGTGCTGTTGCACGCTATACACTGAATAACCGTTTAGCTGTTAGGGCAAATTTGTTTTTTGGAGAAGTTTCAGGAGACGATTCACAGTCAAAATCGGCATCACAAAGAGAAAGAAATCTTAATTTTCAATCCCCTATAGATGAATTATCAGTACAGGCAGAATTTAATTTTCTGGAATATGAATTAGGCGACCCTAAGCATTCCTTTAGCCCGTATATTTTTGCAGGGGCTGGTGTATTTAAAATGAACCCTGAGGGTTTGGTGGGAAGTAATTGGGTGCCGTTGCAACCATTGGGTACTGAAGGACAAGGTACAGCCGCAAATACTACTAAGCCATACAGCCTTATACAACCTTCTATTCCATTTGGATTGGGTATAAAAGCAAATTTTTCGAAAACAATATGTATAAGTGTTGAATGGGGCATGCGTAAAACATTTACAGGGTATATTGATGATGTTAGTAAAACATATGTGGACCCGTCTGTTCTACTTGCAAACAGGGGACTCAACGGGGCAATGGCTGTTACTATGGCAGACCGAAGCTTAACGGCAGACAAGGCTGCAGATGTTGGTGAGCAACGTGGTAATGGCAAAGATGATTGGTATTCATTTGCAGGAATTGTGCTTTCCTTCCGTATTCGTATGCATAGCAGGCCATGTGCCAGCTATAATTAAAAGCGGCTTATTTCCAACTAGTTAGTTTGTTGTTTCCATGGCTTGTTTTAGCAATGTGCAATGTATTTTGCCTAAGGGGCTATAAGAACCCTTTTTTTTGTTAAATTGCAGTTTATTACAAGTTTGATTAAAAATGGGAAAAACTATTAATCAATGTTTTTTATTTGTTCTGCTTTGTTTTTCCTGCCTGCAGGCACATGCACAATCCTATTATAGCGAGGATAAAAAAACGGATAAGAAGTATTATATTGCCTTCAGTTATGGTGTGGGTTCCGCACGATGGTATTCACAGTTCTATGATTCACCGTTGTATAATTTAGATGGCAGTGTTCTCAAATACGGTAATTTAAAGTTACAAGCTACCAATCCTGTTTACGATTATGATTTTTCGGTATGCGCACCGGTAGGCAAAATCAGGCTCGGTGCAGGTATAAGGTTTGAGAAATTTTCAATGGATAAATTATCGCTTATTTCGTCAGATAGCTCGGGGACTAACGTTACAAATAACTACCTTCTTTTCACAGAAAACTTCTGGTTCAACGAAATATTTGCCATGGTGCAAATTCCATTTTCATTTTGCTCAGGTAAATCATACTCGCTGGAGTATGATATGAATGCAGGCTTCTATGGCTATAACGGAATAAGACATCTTAATTTTTTTGGAGACGACCAGATAGCCAGCACGTATCATGTAAGCGCCGGCTTTTTGTTAGATTATGAAGTTATTGATAATATACGAGTGTTTATCCATCCCGAATTTGAGTATAAATATTTTCATAATAACCCGAATGAAAGCCCGAGCGTAATCATTCATAATATATACACCGGTATACTTTCGTTTGGTATCAGAGGTGATATTTCAAAAATCTGATCATTTGTGGTAAATACATTTATGTTCTCTGCGGAAAAAACAATTACCGAAGCGTTATTAAAAAGAGAGGGCCTTGGATCTTTGCGTAAGCTAAGCATAACCGATAAGCATATTGATTTCAGCTCAAACGATTACTTAGGCTTTGCGAGGTCTCCATTACTTAAGGAGAATATAGAGAAAGCCATGAGCAAACTGAAATTAAGCAATGGTTCCGGGGGATCGAGGCTTTTGACCGGAAATTCAACGTATGCAGAAGAATTGGAAGCATTTCTAGCAACTATTCACAAGGCAGAAGCAGCATTGCTTTTTAATTCAGGTTACGATGCTAATGTGGGTTTGCTTTCATCTGTTCCAACACGTGGAGACACTATACTTTATGATGAATTGGTTCATGCATCTATTCACGATGGCATGAGGCTTTCCAAAGCTGATAGTTTTGCATTCAGACATAATGATATTGAACATTTGCACGAAAGATTAAAAGTTGCTAAGGGAAATATTTTTGTAGTTGTAGAGTCGGTTTATTCTATGGATGGTGATGCAACATTTATGGAGGAACTTGAGGGTTTATATAATACGTATAACCTAAACCTGATTGTAGACGAAGCACATGCTACCGGGGTTTTTGAAATGGGCTTAGTACAGAAATTTAATGTACAGGATAAAATCTTTGCACGCGTGCATACATTTGGAAAGGCTATGGGTTGCCATGGTGCGGTTGTATTGGGAAGTAATAAATTAAAACAATACCTTATTAATTATGCCCGATCATTTATTTATACTACCGCCCTGCCTTTACATAGCCTGGTAAGTATTGAATGTGCATATAAATTGTTAGCCATCAGTGAAAATGAAGCAGAGAAACTTAAGAAGAATATCAATTATTTTAAAAGCCAAATAAGCCTGGAAAATGGTTGGATGGATAGCAATAGTGCAATTCAGAGCCTTGTAATACCTGGAAATGAAATGGTGAAGCAAGTGGCAGCAGCTATTCAGAAAGAAGATATGGATGTAAGGCCTATTATGAGCCCTACAGTACCAAAAGGGAAAGAGAGAATAAGGATCTGTTTGCATTCATATAATACCAAAGAAGAAATTGACAGGCTATTGAAGGTAATAAATGAGGAGCTGATTAAATGAGGAAAATATTTATAACCGGTATAGGTACCGGAATAGGTAAAACTGTAGTTTCGGCAGTTGTAACCGAGGCACTGAATGCTGATTACTGGAAACCATTACAATGTGGCCTGGATGAGGAAACAGATACTGAGAAAGTAAAAAGACTTATTTCAAATACAAAAAGCGTCATTCATCCTGAAGCATACCGTTTAAAAATGCCTGCATCTCCTCATGCTGCAGCAGCAGCGGAAAATATTTCTTTACGTATTTCAGATATTATTGCCCCAGAAACTTCAAACTATCTGGTAATAGAAGGTGCAGGTGGATTAATGGTTCCACTTAATGAGAGTGAGTTAATTGTTGATTTGATTCGATCACTAAATGCAAATGTTATTGTGGTTATTAAACAATATCTGGGAAGCATTAATCATTCAATACTCACATTACAGGCTTTACTGCAGAAAAATATTCCCGTATTGGGAGTAGTTCTTAATGGTGCGCCTAATAAGGAGTCGGAACAGGCCATATTCTCGTTCTGTAAGTACCCTGTACTAGGAAGAATAGAAGAGGAAAGAGTGTTTACCCCTGAAGTTATTAAGCGCTATGCTGATGAATTTCAATCTTCTGTTGCATTGAAAAGCCTTGCGACTAAGAAATAATAATACATTTGCGGCGGGTAAGCCTTATACGGCCAGCTCCTGTTTAACTCCCCCAGGTTCGGAAGGAAGCAAGGGCATTACGGTTGAGCGGCGCGATGTAAGTAGCTTACCCTTTTTTTATTTCCGGCTTTTAGCCAACTTTAACCACTTCAATATCAAATATTAAAGGTGTATTTCCTGGGATCAATCCTCCTGCGCCATGTTGTCCGTAGGCAAGCCATGAAGGAATTAAAACAGTAATTTTTTCACCTTCACGCATATTACCAATAACTTTTATCCAGCCTTTAATTAGCGGAACATCAGGGCTATACACAAAGCTAAAAGTGCCTTTGCCACCATGGTTGGCCGATTGGTCAAATACTTTACCATCAAGGAACATGCCCTTGTAACGTACTTCAACATTATCACCGTTACCTACAGCTTTTCCGCTACCGGCACTATTGGTAAGAATATATAAACTGTCTTCCAGGTGTTTTGCATTGGGATGTTTTTCCGCAATGTGCTTTGCAATTGCACTTTTTTCAGGACTTTCTGTAGCCATTCTTAAAAAATTAAATCTTCAATTATTTATTTTTGCATTTCCATTTTCACTCCTCCATTGGTTGCTTTAGGAACAACCTTAAGCATTTCCATATCAAATATCAATGGAGAATACGCCGGAATTTTTGGGCCCATTGCACGTGAACCATAGGCCAATGCCGAAGGGCAAAGTATGGTTATCTTATCGCCCATGTGCATCTTTCCCATAGCCTCTACCCAGCCTTTAATTAGGGGCATAGATTGGCTATTATATACCATTGCAAGAGTTGGTCTTCCACCTACAGTTACAAAACCCGGTACTCCGGCATGGTCGGCTGACTGATCGAATACAGTTCCGTTAAGTAGCTTACCTACGTATGTTACAAACACTGAGTCGCCATCTTGCACCAATGCATTATTGGTAGCAACTTGTTTAAGTATAAATAAACTATCTGCTGTAGGAGTTACATGAAGGTTACTATCGGTAAGATATTTAGCAATAGAATTCTGTTCTTTTATTTTTATCTCGTTAGCAGCTTTAATTTGTGCGTCCATTATTTCCTTTTCTGTTTGAATCTTCAAAAGCTTTACCTGGAAAACAATGTTCTTATACGATTTCATTTGGGGTGGTACACCGCGGGTATGGAAAGTTTTAATGAATAAGGAATCGATATTAACTTTAAATTCAGCGCTGTCTCCAACAGCCATCATAGCAATGCCTTGTTCCAGACAACCATTAAATGTTTTTTTAACGGGTACTGTAACGGCACCAAGTGAATCGCCGCCTTTTTTATGTGAATCGAAAATAATTGAATCGCCTTCCGTTTCATATATCAGTACCAGGCTGGCAAAATCTCCCATTGCAGGCTTCGGCTTCTTTCCGGTTTTATCGTGTTTAAAAAAATGATATTCCACACCTGTAACTGGGTCTTTTGTAAAGGTTGCTTTGGCTGCCGGTTTCTTAGTGGTAGGAGAAGTAGCTGTAGTTTTTGTTTGCGCATTGGAGTTGGTTGTAACTGCAATGGTACCAATGAATACCAAAAGAAGCTTCAATGTTTTTGTCATACGAAAGGGTTTGTTGGAAAAAGAAAATCCCTGGCGTTGTTGCCAGGGATTCGATATTTTAATTATTTCTTAGCGGGAACTACTCTTACAATCTCCAACTCGAAAAGAAGAGGGGTGTAAGGTAATATCATTCTTGAATTTGGTGCACCCTGAGCGCCATAGGCAAGTGCTGAAGGTAATAGTATTGTAGCTTTTTCGCCTTCGTGCATTGTGCCAAGGGCTTCTATCCAGCCACTGATAAGGTGCATGTTCTTACTGTAAACTACTGTAATAGAAGTATGTCCAGGGCCATGGTTTGATTGATCGAATACAGTGTTATCGAGTAACATACCGGTATATTTTATTTCTACTGAATCACCTTCTTTAATTGCTTTACCGCTTTTGCCTTCGCGCGATATAAAGAAAAGGCTGTCAGGGCTTGGCTTGGCTGTTACTTTATTGTCGGCGATATATTTCGCAATTACACCTGGTTCAGCGGCTTTACGAGCCTGCATTTCCACCATGCGCTTCTGCATCATCTGGTTACGTTCTTCCTTTACTTGTGCTGCTGTTTCAAACTTTACAAGTTTAATATCGAAGGTTATAAAACTACCTGGATGTATAAAAGCAGGCAGTTTAGGCTGGTGGAAAGATTTTAAGTAAAGTGAATCTGCACTTACTTTAAATTCAGCACTGTCGCCAATGGTCATTAAAGTGAATCCTTGTTCCAGGCATCCTTTAAATGCATTGCTGATTGGTATTTTAAAAGTACCAAGTGAATCGCCACCTTGTTTTATTGAGTTGAAGAGAACAGAATCCTTATCTGTTTTACCAATCATTTGTACATTAACAAAGTCACCTGTTACAGGTTTAGCGCCTTTATCATCGTGCTTGAAAAAACGATACTGCACACCGGTAGTTTCATCGGTTTGAAAGCTTCCGTTTGATGATCCTTTGCAACCTGCAAGTAACGCAGTAGCGGCAATTGAATAAATACCAATTTTAAAGATGTTAGATTTCATAAGTATAAAAATATTATTTACCGGGGTCGTTTACTTTCAACATTGTAACCTCATATATTACCGAAGTAAATGGAGGTACAATTCCTGTGGAGGACCCATTCTCTCCAAAGGCGAGCTGCGAAGGTATAATAATTTTGGCTTTCTCTCCCTCCCTCATCCTTTTTATACCAATTTCAAGCCCGGTTATTACCTGTGCCGTATCTCCCAGCTTAAATTGCAAAGGGTTTTTAGGTGAAACCGAATCAAAGGTATGGCCATTCAGGAAATAGCCTCTGTAGGCTATGCTTACGGTGCTCTTTTCTTGTACTTCAGGCCCGTTCCCGTCTTTTTCAGGCATAAAGTATACATTGTCTTTTTTTACGCTTTGCGGTATATTATTTATTGTAACATACTGTAAAAGAGATAATTGCTCCTGAATGTCCATGTCTTTTCTATAGTCTCTTATTTTCTGTTCCTTATCGGTAAACTGTTCTGCATCCATAATGGATATTATGCGGGTATTTACCTTCATCATATCGTCTTTATTCAGAAAATAAGGTACTGAAAGATGTAGTATTTGTCTGAAAACATCCTGGGCAGGAACGATAAAATTAATGCTGTCTCCTTCGTTTCCTTTCATCAGCACTTTTTGGTAGCTGCCACCGGCTTTAAGTGTATCGTAAGGTATGTAAATTGCAAAAGGGAAGCCATTATTCCGCGAGTCCCAGAACACCGAGTCATTCATCTTGGAATAACTGATCATTACTTCCATCACGTCTCCTGAGCGGGGTTCTTTATGGCTGTTTCCTAAATCAGTGTACTTATAGTAGTCTCTTCCGTTATTAGTAGAGTAACCCGGGTACTTTGATTCAGTATGACGCGGCTTGCAGCCTAAAACAAAAATGAAAGGAATAAATAATAAATAACGATTCATAAACACAAAGCTATTTATAGCAAGTGAATAACTGATTGAAGATTTATTAACATCTTATCATCTTTGCGTCTTTAGTGCTAACTTTGAGCGTTCTATAAAAAAGATGATACTTAACTAATGGAAAAGGACTTTCTGGCAGACTTAAATGAAGAACAACGTGCAGCAGTAGTGGCTACAGAGGGGCCTGTAATGATTATTGCAGGCGCCGGCTCGGGCAAAACGCGTGTGCTCACATATCGAATTGCGCATATTATAAATCAAGGAGTAGACCCTTATAGTATTTTGTCACTTACGTTTACGAACAAGGCCGCCCGCGAAATGAAAGAACGTATTACGCATTTGGTTGGAACCGGTGCACGCGATATATGGATGGGAACTTTTCACTCCACTTTTGCAAGGTTATTAAGGCGTGAAGCCAGCAAGATAGGCTATCCGGTAAACTTTACCATTTACGATACCGATGATTCAAAGACTCTTTTAAAAAGTATTGTTAAAGAACTGGGACTTAACGATGCTGCTTATAAAGCATCTGCATTGTTGGGTCGAATTTCGACACTTAAAACCATGCTTCTTTCTCCTAAAGAATATTTGGCTGATATAACCTACATGAACGAAGACAGGGCCGCTCGCCGCGAACACTTCGGGCAAATATTTGAGACATACAATAAGCGTTTATTTAAGGCAGGCGCTATGGATTTTGATGACCTGCTTTATCATACCAATCTATTATTACGCGATCATCCGGAAGTATTACTTAAGTACCAGAATATGTTCCGTTATATAATGGTTGATGAGTACCAGGATACTAACTTTTCACAATACATGATATTGCGCCAGCTGGCTGCAAGGCATTTGAATATTTGTGTTGTGGGTGATGATGCACAAAGTATTTATGCATTCCGGGGAGCGAATATTCAGAACATACTTAACTTTCAAAAGCACTACGCCGATACCCAGGTATTTAAACTTGAACAGAATTACAGATCTACTAAGAATATTGTAAGTGCTGCCAACCAGGTTATTGCCAAGAACCGCGATCAGTTACAAAAAACAGTTTGGACCTCGAACGAAGAGGGCGATAAGATAAAGATCACCCGAGCATATAGTGACTCAGAAGAAGGCCGACAAATAGCTCAATCAATATTCGACACCCGAATATCTAAGCAAGCTAAGAATAAGGAATTTGCAATATTATACAGAACGAACGCGCAAAGCCGTCCGCTTGAAGAAGCATTACGTAAGCTCAATATTCCATATCGTATCTATGGCGGTGTTTCCTTCTATCAGCGTAAAGAGATAAAGGATGTTATGGCGTATTTCCGCCTTACTATTAATCATCACGACGAGGAAGCGTTACGCCGTGTTATTAACTATCCCGCGCGCGGAATAGGAGATACCACCTTCGATAAAATGATCATATCGGCCAATGATAATGATGTAAGTATATGGACGGTAATGGAGAATATCAAAGACTTCAACTTACCTGTTCAATCGCGTGCTATTGAAAAAATAGGCGAGTTTGTTACACTTATAAAAAGCTTTGCGGCCATGCTATCTTCGCATAGTGCATTTAAACTAGCTGAATATATTGCCTCGAATAGCGGACTGATGAAAGAATTATACCTTGACAGAACACCTGAAGGTATTAACCGGATGGAGAACGTTCAGGAGTTATTGAATGGTTTGAAGGATTTTACCGAAAAGGCAGACCCTGAAGGACAAATGCCTACGCTTAATATGTTTATGGAAGACATAGCCTTACTTACCAGTGAAGATATTAATGAGGATGAAGAACATAACAGCGATAAGGTTCTTTTAATGACCATACATGCAGCCAAGGGCCTTGAGTTTAACTATGTATATTTAGGTGGATTGGAAGAAAACCTCTTCCCTTCGCAAATGGCGATAAATTCACGTGAAGAACTTGAAGAAGAGAGAAGACTGTTTTATGTTGCACTTACCCGTGCGAAGAAACAAGCTTATTTATCATATTCAATAAGCAGATATAAATATGGCAATGCATTAAGTTGTGAGCCTAGCCGTTTTTTGGAAGAACTGCCTGAAGAATGTGTTGAAAATACGATCTCATATACTGCATCATCTTCTGATTCTGATGATTCTTACCGATCATCATTCCCTAAAACACCTAAGGTATTTAACGTGGCTCCGCCGGTAATGCAAAACCCGTTAACTAAAAAGAAGTTAGTGAGCATAAACAAGGTGCCTTTAGCAGGTGCACCGGTTGATAATAGCCATTTGAAGGGCCTTGCAGTGGGTATGAAGGTAGAACATGACCGCTTTGGGATAGGAGAAGTGATAACAATGGAAGGCCAATATCCGAACAGTAAGGCTACAGTAATGTTTGAGAATGGTGAAAAGAAGCAACTACTGCTTCGCTTTGCGCGCCTTAAAATTTTAGGATAAATAGTTACCTGGAGATCATTATCTTTTTCACGGTAGAAAAAGTACCATCGGTTATTTTAACAAAGTACAAACCGTTTGGTTGGCCAGATAGATCTAGCGAATAATTATTATTTGCAGCCTTGTTTGAATTCCAGATAGCTACTGTTTGCCCCAATACATTCAGTACTTCCATATTAATACGCCTTAAATCCGTAAGGCTAATATTAATAGTAAAAATTCCTGCAGATGGATTAGGGTAAATATTCACCGAAGATGTGAATGTATATTCCTCTATTGAATTAGGCGCCATGCAGGTGGCAGATTTTACAAGTTTTGCTAAAGGTCCATTTATGGTTGCCAGGGCAATGGTGTACTGATCCTGGGTAAATAAATTCATACAACTGTCATTGGTATATTCCATATAGTTTTCAATCATAATACCGGGAGCAGTAGTTGAACAATTATCTACATATGGAAAAGGGGGACAGCCAAAGGTAGGGCCACCACCATCTCCATAACCGTCACTCTTATTATTGCCCTCGGGTGGTGTGTCGGCTGCACCATCATCAACACCTCCGCTTCCCGGGCATAGCCCCCCATCATCTCCCCAGGGGTGGTGTAAGTTTAATAAATGGCCAACTTCGTGTGTAATGGTTCGGCCCAGGTTATAAGCAGGTATCGGTAAATAGCCGGAATCACCCACTGCCTGGTAAAGAATTACCGAGCCAAATGTATTATCAAGTGGGGTAGTAGGGAATTCAGAATAGCCCAATAAACCTCCGCTTAAATTACATATCCATATATTCAGGTATTGATCTGGGTCCCATGCCGTATCGCCTCCAAGGCTTGGGCGTTTTGCTCCATTATTAGTATTGGAAAAGGCCGTTGTACTTGTTTGTTTGTATACAACGCCGGTAGTCAGTTTACCGTTAGGGTCAGTTTGTGCCAGGCAAAAGGTTATGTGAAAATTTTCTGCAACTGGCTGAAAGGCTTTTGGGGTAGCGGTCGTATCACTATTCAAACGGTTGTAGTCATCGTTCATTACTTTCACTTGCCTTTTTATTTGTGCAAGCGATATCTGCTCTTTTGGTGAAGCACTGTTCCAGAGAACATGAAATACCACAGGTATTGTGTATTGAATAACAGAATCTGGTTTGTGATTTAACTTTCTGTTTGCAATCCAATCATTCATCATTTTTACGGCTGCATCACGTCGTGCTTTACGGGTAGGATCTTGCTTTTGCAATTGCAATTCATAATCTTCCATATTAACGCAACGTATAAAATCATGCTTGGGGCTTACCAAAGGAGTTTGAGTAAGTGAATTTTGCGCTGATGCAAAACCTGCAATACATAATAAGATATATAGAAACCCTTTTTTCATGGAATGATCTATTAAAGCAAAGTTAAACAAAAAATCCCGGCTTTTAAGGCCGGGATTCTTATTCTATATCTATCAGAAATTTTACCTGTTCAACATTATCTTTTTGGTAATGGTTGCTTTGTCAGATGTTAACTTAACAAAATACATTCCATTAGCCTGGGCTGACAGATCAATGGTATACGTAGCATTTGATACATTATCCCAATGCGATTGTTGCACCATTTGGCCCAATGCGTTAAATACCTGCACCTGAACGTTACTAGATTGTTCCAGGTTAACTTCAGCCGTAACAGTTCCCTTGGTAGGGTTAGGGTAAAGTTTCACACCTTCTGAAAGGTCTACATCATAGAAACCGGTAGGTGCTTTTCCATCACAAAATACCGGCCATATAGCATTTGAAAGATTATCGCCCCAGAAACTTGCTAAAGGACTCCAACCATTAAAGCCATATTTTGCCGCAACAATATACTGCCATGCAGTAGCCGGTGCTCCCTGGTCATTATTGGTATCCGTTACAATAGCAATTGTATCTGTTTTGTAGGCCGCAGCAATTGTTGTAAAATCAACACCCACGTAATATGGTGTAGTAACCGCAACAGGTGTGGTAAATGTTATTAATGCGGCTCCATTGGCAGGGTTAATAGTGCTAACAGCTACTGCTTTGGTTGCCAGTATTTTACCCGGCGCACCGCCTGTTCCGGTGTTATCCCATACATTCACATTTACGGTTCTTCCTTTTGTTGTAGAACTTGCTTTGTAGAAATAAACATAAGCTGAACCCATTGTAAAGCCTGAGCTAGGTGGATATTGGAAGTATTCAGCTACTTGCTGAACTGTATCGCCATAGCAACCATCAAGCCAGCCGCTGGTCGGGCTACCGTATACTTCTAAGGTGGCGCTATCAGGCAAATTACTTAGGGTATCACAACCCTGACCGCTAACAACAGTAATGTACGATGTTTTTGTCATGGTGTTGTTACCTGCAGCGTTCGTTACCTTTAATGTAACCTGGTAGGTACCGGCTGTATTATACACAATACCGGTTGGGTTTTCTGCTGTAGATGAAGTAGTTGCTGCACCGGTGAATGTCCAGGCCCATGAAGTCGGGAATTGTACTGAAAGATCATAAAAATTAACTGATCCTCCAACAGGTATTGTGGTAACATTAGCTGTAAAGTCAGCAAGAGGTGTTTGTGGAGGAGGCTGAATTCCTATCAGAGCTCCAAGGTTAGTTGTGAAATCATCTGGCTGTCCTGTAGGTGCAAGGTTACTAAGTGCATACCAGCCATTGCTGGTTCCGCTCCATCCCCAGTTCATGTGGAACTGGTTGCTTGAATTGTATCCATCGCATACCCATGTGTGTCCTCCGTTTTTCGGGTCAGTTCCGTAGTATTGTACAGGCCTGTTTTTATTCAGGTCATTTTCAATAGTATCCTGCCAGGTGGTTGCATTACTGTTAGCTCTCAGGCCATCTATAATCTTGCTGTTGTAGCCAAAGTATTTAGGATATGAAATCTGAGCGCAATTATTAGGGTCATCCAATGTAACAACGAAAGATCCGCTACCGGTAGGGCTGTAATCCATTTGCACACTAACACCACAGTCGTACATTAAACGTGCAATATCAGTATCTCCGGTATTAACTGAAGCAGTTCCGGCAGGAGTTAATGGCATAGCCGACCAATTGTAATTGGTGGTTGCATAATCAGCTGAAAGAGTGCCATATTGTTTTGTAAACCCACTTGCAGTACAGTCGCAATAGCTGCTTGATCCTATTCCCTTAGGCGGGTAAGACCAGTACCTCATAATTTGGGCCATAGTTGTTGCAACGCAACCGGTAACCGAATTACCTGATATAGCTCCTTTCGTTCCCGGAGGGCAGAAATAATTGTAAGGATATGGCTGATATTGTTGATCCCATGTTGATTTTACAAGATAAGCAGTGCTTGAAGGGAATTGACTTGCAAGTGCCTTATGGGCCGCCTGGTTTTTCTTAACGCTTTGCGGTATTGTGTTGTTAACATAAGAATGCCACTCATCATTTACTTCAGCATCGGCTTGTATATTAGCGATACGCATTTGGGTAATTTCTGCATTACGTTTCTTCATCCAGAAATCAAGTTCGTTATTTGTTCCGGTAGGAATACCGTATTTTCCGGTATTTGAACATCCTATAATAGGATGCCCCGCATCTTCTGCTGAAACAATTACGAACCCGCCATTGTCATTTACATTAAATACATAATATGCTACTGTTCCATTGGCATCGGGTTCAGAATAAGCCAGGGAAATAGAATTAACTGATACTGCGAAATTTTGAGTGTAAAAATTAGTGGCAACTGTTTGGGCAGTACTTTGTGGTACCACACCCGCATTACTTGTTCCTATGCAGACCATAATTGCAAGTAAGAAAGCTGTAAGTTTTTTCATAATAAAGAGATGTTTTAATTTTCTTTTAAACGAATATTATTTGCTATAAGATGAAAACTATTTTTTCTGATCTTGTGTTACCGGGCGTAAATGTGCACCTGAAGGAAGTTTTTTAACAGAATTTACCTTCGCCGTTTTAGGAGATAATTTAGTTGCACTTTTTGAGCCTGTAGTTTTTGAGGCATCTTGTGCGGTTACTGTAAATTGCAGTAATAACAAGCAACATGCCATGGGAAGCACTTTGTTTTTCATAGAGATTGATTAATAAATTTAATATTTTTGTCAGGGATCACAATATCAAAGATGGAAAATATTTCTGTGATTTCCAAATATCAAGCGGTTTAATTTATGCTATGTAATTATGCCTGAATCGATACTTTTAATTGAAGATGAGAAAAATCTTCTATCCGTTATTAAGTTGAACCTTGAAATGGATGGTTATTCGGTAACGGCATTTGATAACGGAGAAACGGCATGGCAAAAATTCAAAGGTGCGCAGTACTCGCTTATTATTTTAGATGTAATGCTGCCAGGCATGGACGGGTTTGAATTATGCAGGAATATCCGTAAAATAGATAAACATACACCTATATTATTTTTAACCGCCCGCGGCGATGCTGAGGACAGGATACAAGGATTGAAATTAGGTGCAGATGATTACCTTTCAAAACCATTTCATTTAGAGGAACTTTTATTGCGTGTTAAGTCATTAATAAAAAGAAGCTCACCGGGCTCACACTCTAATGGGGCTGAAAAATTTTCGTTTGCGGGAAACACGATTAATTTTTTAAGTTTTGAGATTACCACAGCCAATGGCGTGAAACAGCAAATAACTAAAAGAGAAATAGAATTGCTCAGGCTTTTAATTGACCATAAGGATGAGGTTGTACCGCGTGATATGATACTTGAGAAAGTGTGGGGCTATGAAACAATTCCTTCTACCCGTACAGTAGATAATTATATTGTAAGTTTTCGTAAATATTTTGAACCTGATCCGAAAACCCCATTACATTTTCATTCGGTAAGAGGAGTGGGGTATAAGTTTACAGCGTAACTATACCAATTTCCGGGCAATCATAAGTCCATCTCGTATAGGTACAAGCACATTTTCAACACGTGCATCATGGGTTACTTTATCATTATATTCCATAATGCTTTTTGTGTCTGTATCTATTTTGGTTTTGTTTTCAACCACTTTACCACTCCACAGTACGTTATCTGCAATTATATATCCTCCTTTACGGACTTTATTAAATACAAGATCATAATAGTTTGAATAATTCTTCTTGTCGGCATCAATAAAAACCATATCAAAAACATAATTTATTTCCGGAATAATTTGCAACGCATTACCGGTATATGTTTTTACTTTTTTATCTGCACCAGATTCAGCTAAATATTTTTTCACCATTCCAAGCAGTTCTTCGTTTATATCTATAGTATGAAGTGTTCCGCCTTCATTTAATCCTTCAGTTATACAAATGGCCGAATATCCTGTAAAAGTGCCTATTTCAAGCACCTGTGCCGGTTTTATCATTCCTGTTAGCATGGCCAGAAATCGCCCTTGAAGATGACCTGATACCATTTGAGGCATAAGCACCTTTGCATGCGTTTCACGATTTAATTTTTGCAGAATTTCTGGTTCATCGCTGGTATGTTGTTCAATATAATTTTCAAGTATTTCAGGTAGGAAATTCATGGTTTTTTTTGATCATAAATATAGGCTTTTCAACGATGGGGTGTTAAGAACATGAAATTGGGGGCAGTTAGCAGAGGCTCGGAATCACTGAAATTAGCATACTAATTATGAGGAAGATATTCCTGTTCTGTATGTTTCTTTTGTGTAATGGCCTTCTGCTGGAAGCCCAGAAGGACCAACTGACCGGCAAAGCAAAAAAAGAAGCTACGCTATATACAGAAGATGCAGATTTTCTTTTCTCAGAAGGCAACTACTACGCTGCATTACCGCTTTATCTGAAACTAATTAAACTTGATTCCACGGAAGAGTATTATCGTTTTCAAGCTGGTATCTGCTACATTTATACAGATGAAAAAGAAAAATCAATTGATTATTTGGAAAGGGTATATGATGAAGACCCCGACCTGAAAGATATTACTTACTACCTGGGAAGGGCGTACCACATTAATTACAGGTTCGACACTGCGATTACGCTGTTTAAAAAATACCTTACCAAGGGGCCTACAGAAGAATTAAGGAAAAGTGCATTGAATTATATAAGCTATTGTAAGAACGCAAAAGTTTTTGTAGCGCATCCTGAAAAAGTTGAAATTACTAACCTTGGCCCTGTAATAAATACAGGCGCTTCTGAATATGCACCGGTTATTACTGCTGATGAATCTGAAATAATATATACCTATCGCGGACCACAAAGTACAGGCGGCTTAATGAATGCAAGAATGAAACCTGACACCAATGGTGAGTATTATGAAGATGTTTTTATATCACATAAGCTAGGTGATAACTGGTTGCCGCCGCAAGGAATAAGTGAAATAAATACAAAAGCAAATGATGCCAGTATAGCTTTATCAACTGATGGTCAAACCCTGTTTACATTCAAAAGCTCGCTGCAGGATGGTGGCGATATTTTTGTAAGTACTTTGAATGGAAATAAGTGGAGTAAACCTGAAAGATTAGGCCCTACTATAAATACACCTTTCTGGGAGGGAAGCTGTTCTTTATCGTCAGATGGAAAGACTCTGTTCTTTGCCAGCGAGCGTCCGGGTGGTTTTGGCGGACGAGATATTTACATGTCTTCTAAACAGCCTAACGGAAGTTGGGGAACGGCTAGGAACTTAGGTAAGAATATCAATACAACTTTGGATGAAGATGCACCATTTATGCATCCTGATGGAGTAACTTTATTCTTTAGCTCTGAAGGGTGGAATAGTATGGGTGCAAGCGATATTTTTTATTCTACACTGAATCTTTCTGATAGTACATGGAGTAAGCCGATCAATTTGGGCTACCCCATCAATTCACCTGGTGATGACAGGTATTATGTTCTGAATGCTGATGGAACGAGAGGATATTTTTCTTCTAACCGCAAAGGCGGGTTTGGCCAACAGGACTTATATAGCGTAACGCCCGGTGTACGTGGCCCTAAACCGATACTTGCTCTTACAATTGGTATAGTATCTAACGACGAAAAACCAACTGATGCTGATATACAGGTTTCAGACAGAATTACAAATAAAGTTGAAGCTAATTATCATTCCAATTCAGAAACCGGCAAATATGTTATTGCCCTCACCCCAGGCAATAAATACAAAATAGCTGTGCAAACAGGAGGTGCAAACGCACATATTGAATATTTAGATGTTGACTCTCTGGCAACCTTTGTAAAGGTTCAGGAAGACATTCACTTATATACTCCGGAGTACCGCAAGGCAAATAATATTACTGTGTCTGATACTTCCACTGTTTTGCAGCATAATATCGATCAGCAGGTTGCAGAATATAAAAGCAACCAGCGAATTGATGTATATGAAACCAAAGTATATCAGCGTATATTGAATGATTACGGCACTGTAGATTCAAACGGTATTACATATAACGTTGAACTTGGCTCGTATGCAAATCCTGCTTCATTTGACTCAACTAAGTTCAGAGGCATGGGACAAATTCAGAGCAAAACAGATGCATACGGAAATACTCTTTTCTATGTTTCAGGTATTCATACAATGCTCGATGCGGAAATATTAAAAGATAAAGTGATCACTTCAGATACTTCTCTCAAGAAGACAGTTAAGGTAACAGTTGATAACAATGGAAAACGTGAACTGGTGAGCCAGTTTTATATAAATGAATTCAGAAAGGATAAGGAAAACTTTTTGCCCGATACAGTTGAGAAGGCACCTGTTGCGCCTATTGTAAGTTTAAATACCCAGGACAGAACCCAGGGACAGGGCAATGGAGAAATTGATACGAATAAAATTCAGAAAGATTACGGAACAGTTAAGGTAGATGGGCTTTCATACAAACTTGAACTGGGCAGTTATACTGATACTACGCAGTTTAAACTTGGATACCTGAATAAGTATGGGCCAATATCAAAGGAAACCATGGCAGATGGCAGCACACATTATTATATTGGAAATTTCCAGAGTTTGTCCGAAGCACAAAAATTCAAATCAACAATTGGCCAGAAAGATTCTGCTGCAGCAAATGCATTGGTAATGGTGTTTTACTTTACTGATAAACCTAAACCTGTTAAGGAGTTTTTTGCTCCTCCTTGTGACCCGGGGCCACCGCAAGATTTCTCTGCATTTGCTGATAAGGACCTGAATGACCCTGCTATATATGCTAAACTGATTGAAACTGCCGGAAACATATGTATAGATGGACTTATTTTCAGAGTACAGATTGGTGCATACCGCCATCCGGAGAACTATCATTACAGGAACCTGTTATCGTTTGTACCACCATTACCAATTGTAAAGAAATATGATGATGGTATTACCCGTTTTACAATGGGTGAGTTTAAAAGCATTAAACTGGCTGAGATATTCCGTCAACGAATAATTGGCAGAGGGACGAAAGATGCCTGGGTAACGGCTGAATATAATGGTAAGAGAATGTTATTACAGGAACTTATCAAGACCAATTTTTACACCCACCCGATAAACTAAGGCAGCCTATTTCTTTGGCTTATAGCCTGATTTACGAAGTATTTTATCGGCATCAGTTTCGTCCATTAATTGTGCCAATGTAACCTTACTGTTTTTAGCCATATAGCTGCGCACAATTTGCCAGCCATACCAGTTCCCAATACGTGAAGGGCATTCATGACTTATTTCGGCAATAAAAGGCCCGTCTTCCGTATACTTTGTAATACTTGTCTGGTCAGTAGAGTATAATAGGTTCTTTTCAACCATTTTAGCCCACACATTAAATTCGTATTCTTTACAATAGGCCATTTGATTTTTAGTGTACCACATTTTAATGGTATCATTAACATCCGGTAACAAGGCATCTTCCAGGTATCGTATCTTCCCTTCGTGAATTATTGCAGAAAGCATATCGTTCTTTTCTTCATTGGGTTTAAAAATACTTTGCAGCCATCCGTAAATAGCGTCGCTTAGCATATAATCTTTACTCAGGTGCATTACCTTATAATCGGGCCAGCGAAGCATTATATAGTATGGTGATTTTGTTCCCATATACCAATCGAGTGATATTTCGAGTGTGCTGTCGAAATAAGCCAGTTCGTTATTAAAACCACTTATTGCGGTAATTACTTTAGGTAATGGCCTGTCAGGGAAGTAGTATTTAAAATGTTTGAAAGCATCTGTAAGCCCGGCTTCAAGAAATTTCAGATCAGGGTATATTCTTTCGCAGGTATCATATACATGCCTCAGATCATTATCTGTAATAAACCTTCTCAGGCTGGCAGCATAGCTTGAATCCATAACGCCACCACCACCAAATACAATGTCAATTACAAAACGGGCATAGAACTTGCCATATTTTTTTTCGAGCCTTGGACTGCATTGATAAATGCTATCAGCAGGCATGGAGAACATATCCTTTTCAAGCCTTTCAACTTTAACAGTCGGAATAGTGATGTTAGACACATCTATTTTTAACCTGTTACTGTTGCACGAAGCAAGCAAAACAATGCAAAGGCCTATTATAGTATACCTGTTGATATTCTTAATCATGCGAACAAATGTAATATGTTTAGGAAAGGCCCTATCAACTGTATTTCGATTTATGGCTAACTTTATAACATATTTTAACAAAACCGTGCGTCTGTTGGTTCCGTATATCATTGTAAACGCACACAAAATGAATTACAGAATAATAACAACCCTATTGATAGCAGTCTCTCTCCAGGCATGCTCTCAGCAAACCCCGGTTCATTCAACAAATAAAACCATAACCAAAATGGACAGCACAAAATCAAATAAAGAAAGCCACTACAGAAAACTTACACCTGCTGAAGAAAGGGTAATTGTTGATAAGGGAACTGAAGCACCTTATACAGGAGAATATGAACATACAACTGCAAAGGGAACTTATGTGTGTAAACGTTGTGGCGCACCCTTATATAAGTCGAGCGATAAGTTCGATGCCAATTGCGGCTGGCCTGCCTTCGATGCTGAAATACCCGGAGCTGTGAAAAGAATACCTGACCCTGACGGGTACAGAACTGAGATAGAATGTGCCAATTGCGGCGCTCACCTGGGGCACGTGTTTACGGGTGAAGGTTTTACAAAAACCAATACACGGCATTGCGTGAATTCAATATCATTGCTTTTTGTGCCAGATAGCAGTAAGAAATAACTAAGCTATTGTGCTTAGTTCAGCCGATACTTCTTCCCAGTATTTGAACTTCTCTTCGAGTTGAGTTTTGAGTGACTGGTACTGAGCTAAGACAGAATTCGAATCGGGCTTGGTATAAAAATCAGGCTGGCCGATTGTTTTATCAGCTTCCGATATTTTCTTTTCCAGGTCGGCTATATCACTCTCTATCTTATTTATCTTCGATTGAAGCTGCTTTATCTTTTTACCGGTATCTTCCTGTGGTTGCGTATTATTTGTTGCAGCAGGCTTAACCTTTTCTTCTTTTTTCGGCTT
>DATHNG010000135.1:0-20375 GCA_035486275.1 Bacteroidia bacterium | reverse complement strand
TACATATGGAGTATTGGCATCGGTTGCACGTAAGTATGCACATAAAATACCTTTTATTGTAAAGATTAACCATAGCGAAATGCTTACCTATCCTAATAAATTTGACCAGGTAATGTATGGCACGGTAGAAAGCGCTTGGGAAATGGGTGCAGCAGCAGTAGGCGCTACTATATATTTCGGTTCAGACGAGTCAACCCGCCAGTTACAGGAAGTAGCTCAGGCATTTGAGCTGGCTCACCAATTAGGCATGGGTACTATTTTATGGTGCTATTTGCGTAACAATGGCTTTAAGAAGGACGGTGTTGACTATCATGCTGCTGCTGACTTAACAGGACAGGCAAACCATTTGGGTGTTACCATACAAGCTGATATTATTAAGCAAAAACTACCAACTAATAATGGTGGTTACCCTGCAATTAACTTTGGTAAAACAAGCCCTAAAGTATACGAGAACCTTACAACAAACCACCCTATTGATCTATGCCGTTACCAGGTAGCTAATTGCTATATGGGCAGAATTGGTCTTATCAATTCAGGTGGCGAGTCGAAAGGTGCATCTGACCTTTCAGAAGCAGTAACAACTGCTGTAATTAACAAGCGTGCAGGTGGCCACGGACTTATATCGGGCCGTAAAGCGTTCCAGAAGAGTATGAAAGATGGCGTTGAGCTGTTGAACACGATTCAGGATGTTTACCTGTCGAAAGAAATTGATTTAGCATAATGGCAATTCTGGAGAAACCTTCTACTATGAATAACAATTGGTTCAAGCGAATAAAAGAAGGTATCACAACCTCGACCAGGGAAAAGAAAGAAACCCCTGAGGGGCTTTGGTATAAGTGTCCTTCATGTAAAAACATAATTCCATCTGACGAACACCTTGCCAATATGCTGGTGTGCCCTAAATGCGAATACCACGAAAAGATAGGTTCGGAAGAGTATTTCCATATTCTGTTCGACGATAAATTTACTGAAATAGGTAAAACCCTTATGCCGACTGATCCGCTTCACTTTACTGATACAAAGCCTTATATAGACCGCTTAAAGGCATCTCAGGAAAAGACCGGATTAAACGATGCTATGCGTGTTGCTGAAGGCAAAATGAATAAATCGAAAGTGGTTGTTGCCTGCATGGATTTTACTTTTGTAGGTGGCTCTATGGGTTCTGTAGTGGGGGAGAAGATTGCCCGTGCAGTTGACCATTGTCTTGCTAACAAACTACCGCTTATTATAATATCAAAATCGGGCGGTGCACGTATGATGGAAGCTGCATTTTCGCTAATGCAAATGGCTAAAACATCGGCGAAGCTTACACAAATGGCAGAGGCAAAATTGCCTTATATATCATTACTTACAGACCCTACAACCGGTGGTGTAACTGCATCGTTTGCTATGCTTGGCGATTTGAATATTTCAGAACCGGGTGCCCTTATAGGATTTGCAGGCCCGCGTGTTGTAAAAGAAACTATCCGTAAAGACCTGCCTAAAGGTTTCCAAACAGCTGAGTTTTTACTTGAACATGGTTTCTTAGATGCTATTGTTTACCGTAAAGAGTTGAAAGCAAAATTAGGTATGCTTATTGAAAGCCTGCAACTGAACATTGCCTAAGCCTTCTCTGAAAATATACTAAGCCAAAGCGGAAAGGCAATCAATTTGAAAATGCGTCCGTTATCAGGTTTGCCGGGATTATTGAATAGCTTGTTGTAATCCTTCAATATCTTTTTACGATTCATGTAATTATCAATTACCGGATTCTCAAATACATATCTCAGGTCGTCTTTTATATCTGCCAACCATGTGGGGCCCGGAGTTAAATACCCCTTCTTATCTTTTCTGTCTAATACTTGTTGAGGTACAATTCCCTCCATAGCTTTCCTTAATAAGGGCTTCAATTGCCCTTGCTGTATTTTATATTTATAAGGAAGAGAGAAAACATATTCTATAAGATTAATATCGTCTGAGAATGGTGTTCTTGATTCTACCGAATGCCACATTGAACAACGGTCTTCACATTTCAAATACACTTTCAGTAAAGTGTTTGTAAAGTCGTATGCCAAGGCTTCATTTAATGAAGCAGGTACTTCCGGTTTGTTGTTAAGCCTCTCAATATGGGTGTTCAGAAAATCCTTGTTCAGGTATTTTAACTCAGGGTGAATGGATAAGCGCGCCTTTAATTGTTGCTGTGCAGGTAACTTGAAAAGATATTCTTTCAGCACAAGTTGTTTGAAGTATTGCTTAACCGAGGGAACCAGCTTTTGAATTTCTTTAGATGCTTTTACAAAAGCATTGAGCCCTTGATTACGCAATATGTCTTGCAAATAATAGAAATAATATGTTTCATATCCGGCAAATAATTCATCGCCGCCTTGCCCATCAAGTACCACCTTTATATTATTCTCTTTTATTAATTGCATAACCCTGTATTGGGCATATGTGCTGGTACTCCAGATAGGTATATCCTGGCAATATATCAGGTTTTTAATATCTTTTAACAGTTCTTTAGAGTCAGGCAAAACGGTATGTGCTTTTGAATTTGTGTGATCAGAAATAATCTTTGCCCAATTACTCTCGTCAATATTCTTATCCTTAAATCCAACAGTAAAAGTATTTAATGCGGAATGGTTCATTTGATGAATAGCCCCAACGATAGCAGAGCTGTCAATGCCGCCACTAAGGCATGAGCCAACTACAACATCAGACCTCAGTCGGAGCTTAACTGATTCAAGAAATAAAGAACGTATCTTTTCTATGACTTTATTTTCGTCGAACTTATCATCATCATATTCTTTGTTAAAAGGCAGAGTATAGTATCTCCACTTTTTCAGATCACCCGTATTTATGTCAAGGGTAAGGTTATAAGAGGGAAATAGTTCCATAATACCAGTGAACATTCCTTCTTCTTCTTTTTCCATAGAAGAGAACATCCAGTAATCAAATATTGCTCTATCATTGGGCTTGAGATCTATTAACGAACTAGCTAATAAAGCCTTCTGTTCTGAAGCAAATGCAAAACGTGTTTTATCGTGTACGTAGTAAAATGGTTTAACCCCGAACCTATCGCGGCTGGCAAATAGTTGTTTTTTGTCCCTGTCGTAAATAACAAAAGCCCACATTCCATTAAAACGATTAACACATTCGTGTCCCCATTGTTTATATGATGCGAGTATAACTTCCGTATCAGAAGATGTATTAAAAATGTGACCTAGTTTTTCAAGTTCATTTCTTAATTCAAGGTAGTTATATATTTCTCCGTTGTGAACGATCCATAAACCTTTATCTGGGCTGCACATAGGCTGATAACCGGTAGGCTGAACATCAATAATGCTTAAACGGCGATGCAGCAAAACGGCTTGAGCCTTATCGGTATCCTGTAGTCTTTGTATTGGTTTATGTACTATTCGTGATTCAATGATTGATCTGGGTGTATCCTCACTGAATGCAGGAATTGTTTCGCTGCCATTAATTAATAGATATCCATTACCATCAGGCCCACGATGCTTAATTGTCCTGTCCATTTTTTCAATGGCAGAAACCAGATCGATATCTGAATTGTTAAGCTTTACTATGCCTGCTATTCCGCACATATTTAATTATCACGACTTAAAACCTTATTGTATACACCTAAAAACTGCTTCGCAATAGTATCTCCATTTACTAAGGTGACTACTGAAGCTCTTATATTCCTTGAGTCTTTAAACCTGTCTTTATTTTGTATAACAGATATCATAGAACTACTTAGCTGTGGCTCGTCCTTCGGTTCAATTAAAATGCCATTTTCTGAGGTGATGTATTCTCTTACGCCTGCTACATTAGTTGTAATGACAGGAGTACCGCAGCATAAAGATTCTAAAAGAACAATTGCCTGTGTTTCGTAATTACTGAATAAGATAAAGACGCTTGCCTGTTGCAGTAAGTTAACTAGTTCAAACGTTGTTTTTTCTCCCACAAACTGTACAGAGTCATCTAACCCAAGTTCTTTACTGTATTCCTGTAAAGATTCTCTTCCCGATCCATTACCTACTATAATAAGCTCTGTGTTATTGAATTGCTTATGTACTTTTTGAAAAGAGCGTAGAATGCCCGAAACATTTTTTTGAGTATCCTCGAGTGAGGATACGTGTATAAACCTGGTAGTATCAGTTAATTTCCTCTCTGCCGGAATATTGAATAGTTCAGTATCTACAATATTTGATATTACAGTATATTGATTGTTTAATCCCTTCTCAATCATTTTGTTCTTGAGATCGTTCGAAACTGTAACTACGGCCGAAGCCTTATTTACTACCCGTTTAGTTAAAAGCTTCATTAGTACGCCCTTGTATCTTCCATCCTCTTCAAAATAACCTGTCCAGTGTTCCGTAACTATATAGGGTATATTCAATTCACGTTTCATATACAATGCCATTATACCAACCGGAAATATTACGTTCAGATTTACAATATCCGGACTGCCTTTCTTTTTAATATAAACATCAATTGCTTTTTTGTAAGCTTTAAAATATCTTGACATCTTTACAAACGTTGAGATCAGTGGGATATTATAAGCTATCTGTTTATAACCAATTCTGATAGTATATACTCCATCTTCAACTTCTTCTTCAATAGAATTAGTTTTATCGGAGTAAATATAAATTGATGATGTATTGCATAGTTTAGCTACTGCTGAAGCATGGCGTTTAACAAAAATACCTAATAGCGGGTTCTTTTTATTAGGGTACCATGAGGAAATAAATAATACATGCAATTTGCTATTGTCCATTCTTATACGTCAAAGCAACAAGATACAAAATGAATAAATAGGCGGCATCAAATTTTATATTTGTACTACAAGCTGGTCTCTAAATTATGCAGACTATATCTATATGGCAACCCCTAAGTTTGCTGTTATTGTTAATGGATTCACCGGTTTGTGCTGAAATTACTTTATACCCCCAGGATAGTATAAGGGCCACTACTTCTTCAGGCGAGGACAGTTGTTTCCGAAGGTTATTATCATCAAGTTCTATAAATAGGACCGGTTTATTTTTCGTGATGGTCTCCGTTGCGCCTTTTAAAATATTCATTTCAAACCCTTCAGTGTCAATCTTTATAAGATCTACCTTTTCTATTTGTTGTTCGGCTATGAAATTATCTAGCGTAATAATAGCCACAATAGAGAATTTCGGCGTTGAAGGGTTCGTTGTTATTTGGTTCTCTCCTCTGTTACTTTCATTAATTACTTCCAATTTTACATCTTCTTTTATATTGCCAAGCCCCAGTTTGAATGGCTTAATTTGCAAGCCGGGGTTCAATAGCAAATTGTTCTGAAGAACTGAATAGTTATGGGCATCAGGCTCAAAAGCGTATACAATACCCTTATTTTTTAGTTTATTAGCAATATTTAGAGCCGTAAAGCCCATATTGGCACCTGCATCAATTACCACCATACCTGGCTTAACTAATGAAAATAATTCATCGTAAGGGTCGTTATTTACATTGAAATAAGCACAATAACCTAGCCATTCTGAAATGTCCGCCTTAAAGTTGATTCCCCTTCTGTTAAATGCCCTAAATGAATTTATCTTATATTGATAATGATTAGGAATGAGCTTAGCGAAAATACTAGTGGCGCCCTTCAATTTGATCAAAAAATGTTCCATGAGTGGGAACCTGAAGAAGAATCGGATATTATCGAGTACTTTTGTTCTGAAATTAATTTGAGTATCCTTCACTATTGCCGAATTGAACTTTAAAAGTATATAAAATGTAGTTATTTAACTTATGCTAATTTAATGGTGTAAAGTACTGGTTTAAGTAACATTAAGTTATAGCACTGAATGGTTGGGGTTCATTTAATTTTAATGAGTACTTTGCAATGTCAAAGCAGGTGGACTTAAAAAATAAGGATATATGCAATTTTTAAACAGGTTTCTTGAAAATTTCTTCAAAAGTGAAGGAGACAGGAAGAAACTTGTTAGTCTTGTAATACCTTCATTCGCTGTTCAGGCCGTATCTATATTAATAGGATATATAACCAGTTTACTATTGGCTCGTGGTCTGGGGGCTGCCCAATACGGGATTTTTACTTTTGCCTTTTCAATAGTGTTTCCACTTGTAAATCTGGTGTCATTTGGAATTGGGGTATTGGTGATAAGAGAAATCCCTCACTTACTGACAAAACATTCTCCGGGTCTTTTAAAAGGCCTACATAATTGGGCCATAAAACTCACTTTACCATCGTGCATTATCCTAACTCTTATTGTATCGGGTGTTACCTATTTTCTTCCTCCAAGTGCATACAAAATACCTGTTTTAATTGCATCGGCTGTTATTCCTTTTTACGCATTGATGAATTTTTACTCTGCCTCTTTAAAGGGGTTTCATAAAATAGTACTTTCTCAAATTGCCGACAATTTTATAAGGCCATTTGTTTTTTTACTGATAATGATATGGCTTTTTTTCTTTTCCAATCATTTTGACGTTCATTCCGTAATCTGGGTTAATGTTATAGCATTTGCAGCTGGTATGATATATTCTGCAGTAATGTTCTATAAAACTATAGATACCAAGGGTGTAGAACCGGAATATGATACCAGAAAGTGGTGGAAAGGATTTGCTTCTCTTTCTTTATTAAATGGAATACTTAGTATTGATGCCAGGTTAGACTTGCTGATGTTAGGTTTTATAAAGGATCCGACGCAGGTTGGAGTTTTTAACATTGCGCATAAAATTGTTCTTACACTCTATTTTTTTCTTTCTGTAATGAATACTATTATAGCACCTTCTATTTCCCGCATGAATTCATTGAATGATAAAGCCGGGTTGCAAAAAACTATACGTAAAACGGTGCGATGGGTTATGATTTTTTCTTTGCCAACGGGTATACTTATTATTGTATTCAGTAAATGGATAATGGCTTATTTTGGGCATGAATTTGAAATTGGTCAACCGGCATTAATAATAATGTGTATTGCGCAATTATTCAGTATATCTTGCGGACCTGCCGGCGTAATATCTGTAATGACTGGGCACGAGAGGTTTAATACAGTGGCAACTATTATGAGTATGTTAATAACCATAATACTTAACCTTGCACTAACCCCTTACTTAGGTCTTACAGGGTCCGCAATTGCAGCGTCAGCCAGTATTGTTGCGTGGAACATATATATGGTAATAAAGGTAAAAAAACATATAGGTATATATTCCTGGGTATATACTATACGATAAATTTGTAGCATGAAAAAAATATTAGTTACAGGAGGTGCAGGGTATATAGGCTCTCACACGATAATTGAAATGCTTGAAAATAGCGATTGGGAGCCAATATCGGCTGATAATTATTCCAACTCGTCAGCTATTACCTTTGACCGGATAAAGGAAATAACCGGTAAAAGTGTAATTAACTATGTTGTGGATCTTTGTGATATTAAAGCTACAAAAGAGATATTCGGGAAGAATAATGATATTTCAGGTATAATACATTTCGCGGCGTATAAATCTGTTCCTGAATCGGTTGAAAATCCGTTAATGTATTATCACAACAATATTGAGTCGCTGATAAATATTCTTAATTGCGCTAAAGAATTTAAGGTTCCTCATGTAATATTTTCCTCATCCTGTTCGGTATATGGCAATATTGAAAATTTACCCGTTAGTGAAAACACTCCTATAGGTAAGGCAGTTTCACCTTATGGATTCTCAAAGCAAATAGGCGAAGAAATATTGAAAGATTTCACAAAGGTGGTTAAAAGCGTAAAAACAGTTGCACTACGGTATTTTAACCCTGTAGGTGCTCACAGATCGGGTAAGATAGGCGAAGTGCCCGTACAACGACCTAATAATCTTGTGCCTATGATAACCCAAACTGCAGTTGGGAAACAAAAGGAGGTGATTATTTTCGGAAATGATTATAAAACCAGGGATGGAACCTGCATAAGAGACTACGTGCACGTTTGTGACATTGCTTCTGCACACATAAAGGCACTCAAATATCTCGATGATAATAAAAGTGCTCCGGATTTTTCCGTTCTGAACCTGGGGACAGGTAATGGTGTAAGTGTTATGGAAATGGTTAAAACTTTCGAGATGGTAAGTGGTATGAAACTTAATTACAGAATAGGGCCTAAACGTCCTGGAGATGTAAGCGCTATTTATTCAGATATGTCGTTGGTTAAGAAAACATTAGGCTGGACTCCAACATATAATCTCGATGAGATGATGTTATCTGCATGGAAATGGGAGCAAAACCTGCTGAAGGTTTAAATTTTTGCCTTTAGAAATTCTATGAATTTATTTACGGCAAGCGCCCTGTGGCTTAATCTATTTTTCTGTTCTAAGGGTATTTCAGCAAATGTAGTGGTAAGCCCTTCAGGCATAAATACAGGATCATAACCGAAACCATTAGCTCCCGCTGCGGTCAGTGTTATATTGCCATTAACTAATCCTTCAAATAAATATTCTTTACCATTAATGATTGCAGCAATAACTGTCTTGAATTTTGCAGAGCGATTGCTTTTACCCTTTAATTCGTATAGAAGTTTGGCAATATTATCAGAAGCTGTTTTGCCTTCACCTGCATATCGGGCTGAGTATACTCCGGGAGCGCCATTCAAGGCACTAACTTCGAGGCCGGTGTCATCAGCAAAACAATTTAATTTAAGTGTATTATATACAAATCGTGCTTTTAAAATAGCATTTCCTTCAATTGTTTCTGCCGTTTCAGGAATTTCTTCGTTAATACCAATTTCAGTCAAGGTGCTGATACTAACCGAAGGCGGGAATAAAGGCTTTATTTCGCGTACTTTATTGTTGTTGTGGGTAGCAAAAACAAGTTGCATAGAAAAAATAAGGAAATCTATTTCTGCTTAAAGCCAATGAGAATAACAGCACAACCCGAACCGGCATTAGTCGTAGGGTTTAATTGGGCATTAATGATACAGTCTACGGTAGATTTAACAGAGAAATCCCAATAAGGTGCATTTTGATACTGCCCATTTGTAAAGAGAAGGTTTCTTTGAGAATCATAGATAGTAAACATGAGATTGCCATCGCTCATTCCACTACATGCAGCAATTCTATATATAGTTCCTCCATAAAAAGTTACATGAAACTCAGCTGTTTCATCGGCATTTACCAAAAGTGCCCTATATAACTGGCCATCTGATATAAATGAAGGGTCAAGGTTTCTTTTTGCACAAGAAGATGCTATACTGTCACACTGGGCATTTGCAGATGTATATGAAAACATAACTGCACAAAAAATGACCAAAAAGGCTATTTGTTTTTTCATAACTATCCGGCAATTTGGTTACGCATTGCTATTATTTTATCCGATATCTCTTTCAAAACACCATTTTCAATTTTTACTTCACTTGTACTGTTAATGGTTGTCATTTTACTTTTTGCATCTACAGTAGGGGGAATGTAGTTGTAAACAAATTCCACATTTTCAAAAATATCGGAAAGACTGGATAATTCCTTTATTAATTGACTATACTCAGGGCTTTGGTTGCTATATGGCTGTAGCATTTTTACCATATTTTGGAGTGATATTTTTTGCTCTGCTATACGGCGAATAATATCCTTTTGATTACCCTGTGTGCTATTACTTGCCTGAATCGCAAAATATACTGACTCTATCCACCCACCCACAAGCACTAAAGAGCTAATATCGTTTTGTTTATTGTTTTTAAAATAGGCATCGCTTTTACCAAAAGCTTCTGACACCATTGCAAGTAAAGAATCCTGTTTACCCATGTTTTGTTGAAACCTTTTTACAAGGCCTGCATTAAATACGTCCGCGACTCCAATATCGGTTGCAAGCTTCTCGATAGATGCTAAATATAATAAGGCATCCTGGGTCTGATCATATAAAGAGATATATCCAAGGTCAGCCCCATAAATACCAAGATTCAGTGCTTTTTTATATTTCGTGTCGTATTTAGTATAATTATCAGATGCATTAAGCATTTGTTTATTATAAGTGTAGCCACTATTCTTAACCAAAAGCGCAGTTTGAATGGGTGAAGGTATACTGAATATCTGATTGTTAATTTTCAATAAAGTAGCATTATTACTGTCTACTTTAGGTGTCGGTGGCTGTATTCCTTTGTCATTAGTAGGGTTGTTGTTTTTACAACCGGCTAAAAATAAAATGGTTATAACAATACCGCATGCAGTAGCAATGATAGATTTCATTTTCATTTTTAGCATGTCTTTAGGTGCATAATTATAAAGCCAAAAGTAATATTTTTTTATTCATTTGTATACACTTACTATTAAAAAAGCAAAAAGCCCTGACATTTGCGTTTGTCAGGGCTTTTTGAATGAATTATAAATCGAGTTTATTCAATTACCATTTTTTGAGTTAAGCTGGTACCGTCAACTGTAACACGGTAGAAATATACACCAGGTGCAAAACCATTACCATTAATTACAATAGTATGTGAACCAGGGCTTAATTCCTGAGGATCCATGCTCATCATCTTTTGGCCAACCATATTGTAAACATCAATGTTTACTAAGCCATCCTTTGTAAGATTAATACCAAACCTGGTAATACCATTGAAAGGGTTAGGATAGTTAGGCGTAATGGAGAACGAAGTTGTCTGGGTTATGGGTTCAATGCCGGCAGGAATAAAATCTGCATCTGTATAAACGTTGGTTGCATCATACAAGAAGCTAACCGGCATAGTGCCATCATTACCTGAGCCTGTTGGAGGGGCAACTCTTACAACAGGGATTTGGTATGTTTGAGAGCCGATAGAGCCTGTGATCAAAGGCTTGTCAGAAACACATATGTAATATTCCTGAGACGACTGAGGTAATCCAAGGTTATAAGTGAAAGACTTTATTGGTGAGGCAACACCTGTAGTTACATCAAATCCTTGGCCGAACATGTCAGGATATTGCATACTATCAATTGTTGTTGGCCCAACGTAACTAACGTAATCATCTAACCAGGTTACAAAAATATGGCTTCCATCGTCAGTTCTGGTTGCTTGTATGCGGTGCCCCATTGCAAGTGCAGTAGTATTAACCCATACACCATCATTTATTACCTGAGTAGGGGCCGCAGAAAGTGAATCAACATAACGTGCTACCCAACCACCTGTTGGAGTAGTAGTATGTAAGTCAAAAACAAAACCCTGGTAGTACCATCCAAGTGAATCAGAACCTTCAACAGCTGCTATAGCAGAACCATGAACACCAGTGAATATATGAAGATTATTGTTCGCGTCTACAACCAGATCATAATCATCATCGCCGCCTTGTTCAGTATATGCCTGTCCAAAGAAAGGGGCTACAACAGCACTATCTTGTGCTTGAGGAAGATATTGAACAAATGTCGTATCGTTATCCCAGTTATGCATTGGCATCATAGCCCAGGTTGCACCTGAGTTAGTTGTTTTATATACAATAGGTTGATAGCTGGCAAAATTTAAACTACCTGAACCATCACTTGAATCAAGGTTACCGAAAATAACCACGTATCCGGTTTTACCATCTTGAGACCAGGCCATACCTGTTTCTCCAATAACCTGGGCCAATGTATCGAACGTTGTGTATCCCCCATCTGACATTAAATGTGGACGAATCAGGGTTTGGGTCCAATCGAAGTTATGATTGGTTGAATTAAACTTTCCGGTATTTACTGAAACACCTGACCATGAATCACCAGTTAGTGCTGCATTAAACACATCTCCTGATCCAACAGAATGAACTGTACTATCGTCAGTAACACTGGTATACTCTGTTCCTTCTTCTATCAGAACACCTGGTTTGCCATTTCCTTTATACTTTTCAGTTATAAAAGTGCTGTCGAATTTCATACTTCCAAAAGCAATTGAATCCCATCCGTCATATATGCCAGAAGCTGTACCTGTAGTATAAGGACCATTAACCGACCAATATGCATTTGTAAATGTTGTGTTGCCACTTGGATTGAAAATAACACCATTAGGGTAACGAGTGCCACTAGCAGAACCTGCAGGGAAATTATATATTAGTTTGCTTGTGTCCCAGTTAGCTCCCATATTTAACGAAATAGACGCTTCGTATGTACCGCTTCCATAGGCTGAGATTTTGGTATTGTCAATACGGTGAGTAAATACAATCGCTCCAAGGTTTTGGTCTGCAGTAACAGCAGTTGTGGCTGCTGTAAGAAGGCCATAAAGGTTAAACGCAGAACCACAAGGAGCTCCATCAGCAGATTGAGTTCTTTTTACCGGTTTCTTGCTGGCTACTATACTCTTTTCAGTTGCGCTCTGCTTATAAAAAGAAGGAGCATCATTTTTGTTAACGGATTTCTTTTTTACTTGACTAAGTAACATTGGTTTAGTATGTGGTGCAGAACGGGAAGGTTGTTTTTGTTTTGAGTGCACTTGTTGTGCATCTGAATACAACCAGATTCCAAGAGCCAGTAATAATGTAAGTACTGTTTTTTTCATGGCGATTTTTAGGTTTTGTTAAATTTAGTTTCGTTTGTTTTATACAAGACTGTATATGAAATTTCATTACCAGCCTTGTATCAATCAGGACAAATCTATGTAAATTTATTAATTAATGTACCAACAACTAGATACTTTCTTGAATATTTTAAGCACTCGCTTTAATTTTATTATGGTTTTGCAGGGAAATCTCTTGGTATATACCGGGTTATATTTAGTAATGTTTCATCAATCATAGTTATTGTATTGTTCCTATGTTTTTTTATACATGAGCATTAATGATGGTACTGTCATTGACTCTGTAAAATCCAAGATCCGATAATAACTCTTCATATTCTTTAAGTGTTTTGGCTACGGTTATTTTTTCTCCGGAGGTAGTAAACACTTCAGATAAACCGGAAGTTGTTTGAATACGAATGATGTCTTTTACCCGGATGTAGACTACTCTATCTATCGTTCTCAGTGCAATCTTCTTTGGCGGACTTCCAGCATTTAAACTTAATGCCAGGTTTTTAATTTCTGAAACGTCATTAAAAATACCATAGGTTGATCTATATTGTTGAATTGTATTTAAGGTGTTTGCCAGTTCCAGCTTGTTATAGGGCTTTAGCAAATAATCAAGTGCATTCAGTTTAATGGCTTTGGTTAAGAATGAGTCATTTGCTGTGGTAAAAACAACCGGAGATGTAACTTTTAATTGTTCAAAAATATCAAAGGCTCTGCCGTCATTAAGTTCAACGTCTATAAAAATAATGTCGGGAGCAGGGTTACCTCGAAGCCAGTTTACTGAATCTGTAACGCTCTTTAATGTTTCTAAAATAATTATTCCATCATCAAGCGAGAGAAGCATTCTTTTTAACTGATTAGCTGCGGGTATTTCGTCCTCAATTATTAATGCTTTCATTCCAATGCAAATATAAGCACTTCAATTAAGTATTTAGTTCTAAATTTGTTTAAAATTTTTGAGTAATGATTGCTACCGAAAGAGCTATAACATATAACAGGAAGTTGCACGATGATAATAGCTTAATAGAGCTTTATAAAGGCTTATTGCTTCCAAGAGTGATAGAGGAAAAAATGCTTTCATTATTGAGGCAGGGTAAGGTATCTAAATGGTTTTCAGGTATTGGCCAGGAAGCTATTTCAGTTGGTGCTGCAATGGCTTTAGATAAAGAATCGTATATACTACCTATGCACAGAAATCTTGGCGTATTTACAAGCCGCCATGTTCCATTAGACAGGCTTTTTAAACAATTTCAAGGTAAGGCAGGCGGTTTCACTAAAGGGCGCGATCGTTCTTTTCACTTTGGTACAAATGAATATAAAATAGTGGGTATGATATCACATCTTGGCCCGCAAATGGGGGTTGCAGATGGTATTGCATTAGGTGATATGCTGCGTAAACAAAAAGGAATAAATCCTACAATTGTGTTTAGCGGAGATGGTGGTAGCAGTGAGGGTGATTTTCACGAATCAATCAATGTAGCAGCGGTATGGGATTTGCCGGTAATATTTATTATTGAGAATAACGGGTATGGGCTCTCAACTCCTTCAAGCGAGCAGTTTAGGTGCAAACAGTTTATTGATAAAGCAATTGGTTATGGAATAGAAGGTGTAAGGATTGATGGTAATAATATTTTAGAAGTATATGATACTATAAAGGAACTATCGAAAAAAATACAGCAAAAGAGTAGGCCATTTATTCTGGAATGTGTTACCTTCCGTATGCGTGGGCATGAAGAAGCTTCAGGCACCAAATATGTTCCGCAGGAACTTTTTGATATGTGGGGGAAAAAGGACCCAGTAACTAATTATGAAACGTATTTATTGGAGCAAGGTGTTTTAACACCTGCGGTTATTGAAGAAATAAGGGCTGGTTTTAAAAACGAGATCGAAAAAGCACTGGAGTCAGCTATGGCAGAACAACCTGTAAAGGCGGATGCCGAAAGGGAATTTGCTGATGTTTACAAGCCCTATCAATTTCAGTTGACTTCTCCAGGATCATCTGAAAAAAAGGCCAAACGATATATCGACGCTGTCTCTGAGGGATTAAAGCTGGCAATGAAAAAGCATTCTAACCTTATTTTAATGGGTCAGGATATTGGAGAATATGGTGGAGTATTTAAGGTAACAGAAGGTTTTATACAGGAATTTGGAAAGGAAAGGGTGCGAAATACCCCGCTTTGTGAATCTGCCATTATAGGCGCAGGATTTGGTTTGTCGATTAACGGCTATAAGGCAATGGTAGAAATGCAATTTGCAGATTTTGTAACCTGTGGTTTCAATCAGATAATAAACAACCTTGCTAAATCTCATTATAGGTGGGGACAAAATGCAGACGTGGTAGTTCGGCTGCCGACGGGTGCGGGTACAGGTGCCGGTCCATTCCATTCCCAAAGTAATGAGGCCTGGTTTACACATACCCCTGGGCTTAAAGTAGTATATCCTGCATTTCCATCCGATGCTAAAGGTCTATTATTAGCCTCTTTCGAAGATCCAAATCCTGTTATATATTTTGAACATAAGGCATTATATAGAAGCATTACTGAAGATGTGTACGATGATTACTATACGGTAGAAATAGGTAAAGCGCGCAGAATTGTTGAAGGTAATGATGTTAGTATTATTACATATGGTTATGGAGTTCATTGGGCAATGGAGGCTTTGAAGAATATGCCTGATATATCAGCCGACCTGATAGATCTTCGTACTCTTTTACCTTTAGATACTGAAACAATATATGAGTCAGTAAAAAAAACGGGTAAGGTTATAATTTTGCATGAAGACACATACACCGGCGGAATAGGAGGAGAGCTTTCAGCATTAATATCTGAACATTGTTTTGAATACCTTGATGCACCTGTAATACGTTCTGCATCATTCGATACTCCTATACCAATGGGGAATGAGCTGGAATGGGATTTTCTTCCGAAATCACGTTTTGTTGAGCAACTAAAACAAGTTATAGCGTATTAATGTCGTCCTATAATATGAGCATCCTCATATTGAGATATTGTTCTAATTACTATACTTGCTTGTTATTAAAGCTAAATGGTGGCAACTGAAATTACAAATGGCATAAAAATAAGTGTTCATACAACCTATGAAGCGGCACATTCGCGCCCACAGCAGGCCTATTTTGTGTTTTCATATCGTATATCAATTGAAAATACGGGTGATCAAACCGTGCAGTTATTACGTAGGCACTGGCATATATTCGATTCAATTGGAGGATGGAATGAAGTAGAAGGAGAAGGAGTTGTTTCACAGCAACCTACATTATATCCTTCCGATGAATACCAATATGAGTCCTTTTGCCCATTAATTAGTGAGGTAGGTAAAATGTTCGGCACGTACCTTATGCAAAATAAAATTGACGGCACAACGTTTGAAGTGCGCATACCTGAATTTCAATTAATAACTCCATACCGATTTAATTAAGAGCTATGTTAAAATATTCTTCTATAATACTTGCTTGTTTACTTTTACTCACGTTGCCTTCTTCAATACATGCCCAAGGGCCGCGTAAGCAGCTGGTTCAGTTCTCTGGTATGGTCTTGGAAAAGCATAGCTTACAGCCTGTACCTTATACTGCTATTATTATAAAAGGTACTGGTCATGGTACAATTTGCGATTATTCAGGTTACTATTCATTTGTTGCGCAACCTGGTGACACTATAGAATTTTCAGCCATTGGATTTAAACCAAGCCCGTATTTTATTCCTGACACACTATCTACTGATAGGTATTCACTTATTCACCTTATGGATAAAGATACTGCTAACCTGAAAGAAGTAAAGATATATCCATGGCCTTCGAAAGAATCATTTGTAGATGCTTTTAAAAGACTGAATCTGCCCGATAATGATCTTGACCGTGCTAAAAAAAATATAGCCTTAGCAGAACGTAAAGCCCGGCAGGATGGATTTCCTATGGATGCGCAGGCGAGTTTCATGAACACAATGCAACAGGAAAACAACAAGCTTTATTATGCGGGCCAGTATCCACCGAATAACCTGCTTAACCCAATATCGTGGGCTAAATTCATTGATGCCTGGAAGAACGGTGATCTTAATGTGCAATAAATTAAGGAGTAGCCAATAATTTCTACTTACCGGCGTTAATTATCTTTGTTCCCTTTACTTAATAGTGTGATTATATCAAGAGTTAAGATATTCTTTCTTACAGTATTTGTTTTTAACTGTAGCTTGTCGGTATTAGCTCAGCAGGCTTCTATATATGGCACTGTTAAGGATACCACGGGACAACCACTGCAATTAGTATTTATTGGTATTGAAGGTTTGCCCGGTTTACCTACTTTTACTGATAGCCTAGGAAGATATAAATATGATGTACCGACAGACAAGGAGGTTGAGGTTATTTTTTCTCACACAGGTTTTATTTCCCATGGCGTTAAGGTTAACCTGAAGAATGGAGAAAGTAAAGAAGTTAACGTTTCATTGAGAATGCTTGGTTCAATAGATACGGTAACTATAACTGCAATGAGACACAGCGCGGTAGAATCAATTCAACTTAATCCTGAGGTTATCAGGTTTATTCCAACTCCTTCTGGTGATTTTAATTCAATTGTAATGTCTCAACCAGGTGTATTCAGCCGCACTGAGCTTGGTTCAGAATATTCAGTACGCGGTGGCAGTTATGATGAAAACTTAGTATATGTAAACGGAATAGAGGTATATCGTCCTTTACTTGTAAGGGAGGGCGAACAAGAGGGCCTGAGTTTTGTAAACCCTGACCTGGTTTCTAACGTTACATTCTCAGCGGGTGGTTTTGAAGCCAAATATGGAGATAAACTATCATCTGTACTTGATGTTACATACAAGAAACCGAAAAGATTTGAAGCATCGGCCTCAGCTAGTTTACTCGGTGGGAGTTTGCATATGGAAGACGCCAGTAAAAATGACCGCTTTACATGGATATTTGGTGTGAGGTATAAATCAAATCAATATCTTTTCAAAGGACTTGATGTGCAAGGTGATTATAAGCCAAAATTTGCCGATGCACAATTGTATATGACGTATGCACTTTCTGATAATTGGGAAGTAGACGTATTGGGTAATTTTTCCCTTAATCAATACAATTTTATTCCGCAAAGTGAAACAGCTTCTTTTGGAACTGTAAGTCTTGCGTATCAGTTGCAGGTTTATTTTCAGGGCCAGGAACTAGATGAGTTTCAAACGGGTACAGGAGCTGTGTCATTTGTATACAATAAGAATATTTACCGCAATGAGGTGAAACATAAATTTAACATGAGTTTCACCGGATCAATATATAATGATGCTGAAAGCCAGAATTACGATATTATAGGGCAATACCTTATAAGTGAGCTTAATTCAAATGTGGGTAGTTCTAGCCTGGGGCAGGCAACTTACGGGGTAGGTGTCGGTGCATATGTAAACCATGCGCGTGATGATATTGGTGATAATGTGTATAGTTTTCAACATGCCGGCAGTTATGATTATAGTTCAACAAGTAAAGTAATTTGGGGTGCTACATACCAGCACGAAAGAATTCTTACCCAAACCAGTCAATGGAATTTAAATGACTCGGCAGGGTACAATTTGCCTTACAGCCCTTATATTCTGCAATTGCAAAACGTTGCCAAGGCGTATGATACGTTGGAATCAAATCGTTTAATGGGCTTTATCGAAAATGTATCCAGGTGGAGAACATTTGATACTTCCAGTATTACCTTAACTGCGGGTGTGCGTGCAAATTATTGGGATATTAATCAGGAAATGGTGGTAAGCCCAAGGGCAACACTTGCTTTTAAACCAAACTGGCACCATGATATTCTTTTCCGTGTGTCATCAGGGTTATACTATCAGCCACCGGCATATAAGGAAATGCTTGAACCAGACGGAAGCCTTCTTACTTCAACAAAGGATCAGGAGTCAATACATTTTGTGGCTGGAATGGATTGGAATTTTAAAGCGTGGAATGCACCGTTTAAGTGGATAACAGAAGCGTATTATAAGGATCTGGTTACTGTTGAACCATATGAGATAAATAATGTTTCAGTAGATTATTTTCCGGGGCAGACGGCCAAAGGTCATATTCAGGGACTTGATATGAAAATTAACGGTGATTTTGTAAAAGGGCTTGAGTCGTGGTTTAGTGTATCGGTAATGCAAGCAAGCTACCAGATAAATAATGCATATTATTATGACTACTATAACAGCTACGGTCAGCAAATAGTTCCGGGTGTTACAGCCAATACGGCCGTTGCCGATAGTGTTAAACATGGAGTTGGGGCATTACCAATGCCAACAGATGAGCGTGTGACTGTGGGGATTTTCTTTCAAGATTATTTACCTCACTATCCAAACCTGAAAGTGAACCTTAATATACTCTTTGGAACTGGTTTGCCATTTGGTCCGCCTGCATCTAACTCCTACGGTGATACATTACGTACATCATTTTATAAAAGGGTTGACCTGGGTGCATCATATTTAGTGATAGGTAAAAGAGGGCAGCTAAAAACCGGTATTTCAAAATACTTTAAATCACTTTGGATAGGATTGGAAGTATTCAACCTCTTACAAGTAAATAACGTTATATCATATAATTGGATACAGGACGTAAATGGAAGAGAGTATGCTATTCCTAATTATTTGACCGCTCGCGAAGTGAATGTTAAGGTTATGGTCGATTTTTAATAAGACTCCTTTAACTTGTACTGAAAACGTTGATTTTAACGGTTAATAACTTTTATACGCATATTCTGTTTCTTTACTAATTTTGCCACAATCAAATTCTGAAATCCATGAAAGTAACTGTAGTAGGTGCAGGCAATGTTGGGGCAACCTGTGCTAATGTTATCGCCCAAAAGGATATTGTAAATAAAGTTGTGCTGATCGATATTAAAGAAGGTACTTCGGAAGGGAAGGCACTTGATATATGGGAAGCAGCGCCTATTAACGACTATAGCACGAGAACACTTGGCTATACTAACGACTATAGCCATACCAAGGATTCAGAAGTGGTTGTAATTACATCAGGACTACCACGTAAACCAGGTATGAGCCGCGATGATCTTATCGCTACGAATGCAGGTATTGTTCGTTCTGTTACTGAGAGTATAATGAAATATTCACCCAATGCTAAGATCATTGTAGTGTCAAACCCGCTTGATGTAATGACATACTGCGCTTATCTTACTGCAAAAGTTGATTCTAAGAGAGTATTTGGAATGGCAGGTATTTTAGATACTGCACGCTACAGGGCTTTTATTGCTGATGCATTAAATTGTTCTCCTAAAGATATTCAGGGAATGTTACTTGGTGGGCATGGCGATACAATGGTTCCGCTGCCACGTTATACAACTGTTGCGGGTATTCCTTTAACAGAATTGTTACCTAAGGATAAGATAGATGCTATTATTGAAAGAACTAAGAATGGAGGTGGTGAAATAGTTAATCTTTTGGGTACTTCTGCATGGTATGCTCCTGGTGCTGCTGCTGCTCAAATGGTGGAAGCTATTGTGAAGAATGAAAATCGTGTTTTCCCTGTATGTACATTGTTAAATGGCGAATATGGACATAAAGGCATTTACCTTGGCGTTCCCGTAATGCTTGGTAAGAATGGTATTGAAAAGATAATTGAACTAAAACTTGATGCTGCTGAAAAAGCATTACTTGATTCTTCTGCAAAAGCAGTTCGTCAGGTTATGGATGTTTTAGATAAACAATTAGTAGCAGCAAAATAAATTGTTTAGATTATAAACAGAAAGCTCTATAGAAATATGGGGCTTTTTTATTTCCTACCTTTTACCTAACTAAACTAACTTTACCGAGATAGGAGTGTGAGAGACCTTTAAAGTCAGTAACATTGATGAGGTAGACATAAGTATCCTCGAGGCAAGCCTTGCCAGTATTGTTAACGGAACCATTCCATCCCTTGTCAATATCAGTGGAATGATAAATAGGT
>DATHNG010000134.1:0-7008 GCA_035486275.1 Bacteroidia bacterium | reverse complement strand
CAATAAATGCCATGACCGTTTACCCAGATTATTCGTTGGAGCAAAAGCTTGATGATGCTGCTTACCTTAATCATCAAAAACTTACTATTAAATGGACACCAAGGGCCGTGTTGCCAAATAAAATAGATGATGGCAAGAGTGATCTTAACAGGTATACACCTGATAAAGAAGATAAAGTAAAGGCGCCATGGACATTTTACCAGGGTGCTCTGGATAAAATAAAAGCCAATTGTAATACAAAGGGAATAATTACAACTCCAAGCTCATTAACAAAATCGAATTACTTAGAGGTATATAGCTGGGAAGAAATGCTTGCGAACAGCACCGACCCTATGCTTGACCAGGCAAGAAGCATGCAGAAAGATGGCTACCTTGACTGCTATGTGATGGTTACCTGCTACCACCGGGATTTTTATGATCAGTACCTTGATTTTGTTAGCAAGAACAAAGAAAAGGTGATAGAATATTATAAGAAGTATATTAACTAGTACAGCAAACCAAGCCACAGTAGGGTATTGATTTTTTTCGTATATTTGATACTGTAAATCTATTCTCGGCGAGAAAAACTTACCCTAAACTTATTGGTTATGTGGCCTGCAAGGCGAATCATAGTATTTCCTGTCTTTGCGTTTCTCACCTTAGCGCCATGCTTTGCATTCACCCGTTTGGGTAGCCACGTAGCCGTAGTTGATGTATACATACAAACCTATGTTGTTAATGGTCAGGCAGCGCCTTCATATAAAGATGAAAGAGGGAATATGCACTATTCGGGTAAGGATTTTTACCTGAATACTGTTGATAAAGGCACCATGGGCGGGCCCGTGCGGTACAGGTATTTCCTTGAGCATGTAAATATGACATCGCCTGAAGCACCCGATAGCACACATACCAAGTATGATCTTAACGCCGCGCCTGTATTTCAGGATAGCAAGGCAGAGCAAATAGACTCAGCCTCTGTAGCCGCTTTCTCACCCGAAATATTTGGTAAACTACCAAGCGCTTTTACTAATCCGCATCACAGGTAAAGGCAATAGATAATATAGTAACTTTACTTCAAATATAATTTTTGAGTTAACAATTATACCTTATTAAACTACTCTTGACAAATTTTCTCCTATCCTGTTGTCACCCTATTAATTTCAGCAATGATAATTCTACACTCTTGGAAAAGTTATTGCCTACATTTATTGGTGCTTTATTGTCTGGACTTGTAGCTATTTGGATATTTTATGAGGGTCAAAAAAGACAAAAAATAAGAGATGCTGAAAAGGAAAAAGCTCGGTTGATAGAACTCGAAGGTAGGATTAATCATATAATCTTTTCATTGATTGAACCTTTGCAAAAACAAATAAATCTTTATGGAGGTTTCATAAAACAGCTAAGAAAATCGGGCAAAGAATTAATGTCACTAAAAAAGAATGCGCTATTGGCATCATTAGTAGAAAGTTTTTATGAAGAATCTCATTCTGACTTATATAATATTTATATATCATCAAAAAAAGGTGCGCTCACTGATAAATCAAACAAGTTAAACCTTATAAATAAAAATTTCTATATACTAAAATCAAGCTTTTCAATAGTAGATGAAGAATATAAGAGATCAGCGATTTCATTAGGCAACAGAATTAAAGAGTTTGAAGATTGTAGAAGAGCCATTTACATATTTATTAAGAAAAATGTATCTGAAAACGTTATTAAGAATAAGACTCCTCAGGATGACCCATTTATGGCAGAATTGTCAACCCTTTGGCGAAACTTCACCCCACAAAACAATAACACCTATTTAGCCGCAAAATTCTTATTCCGCCCTATAGAAGATCTTTGCTCTAAATTTCTTAATGATGCACGTGCAATTGAATTATCATTAGAAATAAACAAAGCATTAATTGCAGAATATGCCGTAAGAGAGGCAAAATATAGATTGTGCCTGTTTCTCATAAATCAAATTAGGTCTATAAAAGCGGTCAAAATTGATTTTGAAAAGCTATTGAAAGAGGCTTCTTAAGTGCTCCAAATTATAGCATTAGATTTCACAATCTGAATTGTTTAGCTTTGTATTAATTTATGACACACACATATAGTATAACAGGCATGACCTGCAATGGTTGCGCTTCGTCGGTACAGCAAAAGCTTTCAAAGGTTGAGGGGGTAACATCGGTTAATGTAAACCTCGAAAAACAAGAGGCTGAAATAACCATGCAGCAGCATATAAGTACACCAGCATTAGCCGCAGCCCTGGCAGGAACAAAATATACGCTTACTGATTCAACCCATGCAAAGACAATGCCCTCCTCTATCGAAGAGCAACCTGTTACATTAAAGACCTATTTGCCCATATTTTTGATATTCGGCTATATAACTACCATTACCATGCTAATACAATACCTGCAAGGGCGTTTTATTGCTATGCAATGGATGAGCCATTTTATGGCCGGTTTCTTTTTAGTGTTCTCGTTCTTTAAGCTATTAGATGTACCCGGTTTTGCCATGAGTTACAGCGGCTACGATATTATTGCCAAACGTTGGAAGGCATACGGATATATATATCCTTTCATCGAATTAGTACTTGGCATTTCATTTCTTATTCCGGCCTATATGCTCTGGAGCAATGCAGCTACATTGCTTGTTATGAGCATAAGTATTATAGGTGTATTGCAAAGTGTGCTCAACAAACAAAAGATACAATGCGCCTGCCTGGGTGCTGTATTTAACCTGCCCATGAGTACGGTTACCATTATTGAAGATGCCATTATGATTGTAATGAGCGGCATAAGCCTTTGGCTAATTACGAATTAGGAATTGAGAATTAGGAATCACTGTACATGCCCTGATTTAATGGTTTTCATTCCTAATTCCTAATTTTTAATTCCTAATTACACCCTGTTTCCAAATAAACACTATTTTTGCACCCTTTAAAATTAGAAAACACCAATGGCTGACGAAAATAAAGACGTAATGCTCGATGTGCAAGCAAGATGGAGCAACGTAGAAGATTACTTCCAGAAGAATAAAAAAAGGGTTTCAACCGTTACCACTATACTACTTGTTGTTATTGCCGGATATTTCGGTTACACATACTGGTATATGCCGGGTCAGGAGAAGGAAGCTGAAGTAGCCATTAAGGATGCTCAACGTTATTTTGGCATGGACTCAATAAAAAAAGCTATTCCTCTGTTCGAATCAGTTGTTGATGAATATGGCTCTACCAAAATTGGCCATACAGCTAACTATTACCTTGGTGTTTGTTATTTTCAGATGAAAGATTATCAAAAAGCCATTGACTACCTCGATAAATTTAATGCAGGAGATATTATGGTTAGTCCTATAGCAGCAGGCCTTATGGGCGATGCTGAAATGCAACTGGGCCATAACGATGCTGCACTTGAAGATTATTTAAAAGCAATAAAAAGAAGCGATAATGAACTTACCGCTCCTGTATTCCTGAAAAAAGCAGCCTTTGTATGTGAATTGAAAGGCGACTACTCTCAGGCACTGAGTTTGTATGAGAATATAAACACCCAGTACCACAGCAGCCAGGAAGCTCAGGATATAGAAAAGTATATTGCAAGAGCAAAGGCACATACAGGTTCAGCTCAATAATTAAATTTTTACGCTATTGGCATCACGTCCTTCAGCTAATAAGCCATCGGCACGTAAATTTTCTGTTTCGAATAAGAAGATTGGAATTGTTGTGGCCCAATGGCACAACGACATTACAGATGCTTTATTAAAAGGTTCGCTTGATGTATTAAAAAAAGCCGGCATTAAAACATCTGATATTGTAATAATGCAGGCGCCCGGCAGTTTTGAATTACCCCTTGCAGCACAATGGCTTATAAACGATCATGAAGCAAGTGCAGTGTTATGCTTAGGCTGCATAATAAAAGGCGAAACACCTCATTTCGATTTTATTTCACAGGCTGCGGCACAAGGCATTATGAACCTTAACTTAACCTATAATATTCCGGTTATATTTGGTGTATTAACTACCAATACATTACAACAGGCAAGGGAACGTAGCGGTGGCAAGCATGGCAATAAAGGTGCCGATGCGGCAGTTGCAGCCCTTGAAATGCTGGAAAACAAAAAGCGATAAACAGAAAATGCCAAAGAACGTTACAGACTTCTCATCCATATTCGTTAAGCAGCCAAAGCCTGAAAAGGGGAAGTTGTTGCTGGCAGAGCCATTTATGGAAAGCCCTGAGTTCAAACGCTCTGTAATAATGCTTACCGAACATAATGAAAAGGGCACCATGGGTTTTATTATAAACCGTAAGTTAAATGTTACTCCTTCGCAAGCTATTGACGATTTCCCTGAGTTTGATGATGAACTGTATTATGGTGGCCCGGTAAATTCCGATCAGTTATTTTACCTGCATACCAAACCCGATCTTATTGAAGGCGGACAGGAAATAATACCCGGCCTGTTTTTAGGCGGAGACTATACCACACTCAAAAACCTTATTGATATTAAAAAGATAACCCCTAAGGACATACGTTTTTTTGTAGGCTATTCCGGTTGGGCTGCCGGGCAGTTGAAAAAAGAGCTGAAAGATAATTCGTGGATAGTGTTGCCGGGTGGCGCTGAATATGTACAAGCAAAGTTCAACAAAAACCTTTGGAAAGATATTTTAAAAGGATTAGGCGGAAAATACTCTATTGTAGCAGATTTTCCTGAAGACCCTACCCTTAACTAATATATTAGAACGCAGATTCCGCAGGTCGTTTATGATAAAACACATGATTTTATCCATGTATATCTTATTAAATCCGCGTCATCCGCGTTCCATCTCTTTAAATGATCCATCATGAATTTTCTTGCGCACTTATATCTTGCAGGAAAAGAAGAAGAACTTATTATTGGAAATTTTATTGCCGATTCGGTAAAAGGAAACAAGTTTAACGATTACCCCAAACGCATTGCCGATGGTATAGTTATGCATCGCTCCATCGATTTTTTTTCCGATACCCATCCCGTTTACCGCCAAAGCATTCACCGCCTTGCTCCTACTTATGGTAAATTCTCAGGTGTTATTACCGATATGTTCTACGATCATTTTTTAGCACGTTACTGGAGTGATTATTCTGGCATATCATTAGAACAATTCAGCGAAGAAGTTTACGACATATTACGTGCATACCAGGAAAACATGCCTGAAAAAAGCAAGGTGATACTTACGTATATGAGTAAGTATAACTGGTTATTGTCGTATGCAAAAGTTGAAGGATTGCGCCGTGCTTTAAAAGGATTATCGGAACGCATGAAGTATTACTCACCTATGGATGAGGCGGTAAACGACCTGGAGAAAAACTTTGACTTATACAAAAATGATTTTCTTGAGTTCTTTCCTTTGATTCAGAAACATGTCGAGGGCTTTAAGATAAATTAGGAATTAGGCAAGACTAAATAATCTCACTAAACTTTTTATTCGGGGCTGCTTTCCCTCACCACTCGCCGGTCTTTTCTATACTCGTATCTTTTGCAGCTAACCCGCGCCCACCTTTGGCCTAGTTCAAATACACGTAATACTGCGTTAGGGATAGAAATGGAACGCCCAAAGCCCCACTCAACACACACTAGTTACCCCAAAAACCTATGTATAAACACCTATTTAAGGGTAAGAAAAGGGCTTATTTTAGCATATTAACTGTGAATCCATTTATTTATAGTATCTTTGCAACTCATTAAATTTTTAACTAATAACAATAAACAATTTTTAGAATGGCAACCGGAGTAGTAAAGTTTTTCAATGAAGCAAAAGGATTTGGATTCATTAAGGTAGATGAAAATGGTAAAGACGTTTTTGTTCACGTATCTGCATTACAAAATACAATACAAGAAGGCGACAAAGTTACCTTCGACATCGAAGAAGGCAAAAGAGGCCAGAACGCTGTAAAAGTAAAGTTAGCGTAATTTGTACCGTACCGCCTCAGCAATGAGGCGGTACTTTTTTTTAAAGCAAGTAACCCCGAGGAAATTTCCCGGGATTTTTTATTTATACACCCTTCAGCATGAAACAAGCACTACTTTATTTAATGGCCCTGGTATATGTAGCTGCAGGTACCAACCATTTTATAAACCCGAAATGGTACATGCGCATTATGCCACCATGGCTGCCCGCCCCTACTTTTATGAATATGGCCAGCGGTGCATTCGAAATAGTATTTGCACTATTACTCATCCCCGAAGCAACACGCAGCATTGGTGCATGGCTGCTTATAGCGTTACTTGTTGCCGTGTTCCCGGCCAATATACAAATGTGCATTAACTATGCCCATTACAAAAATCCTTATTTGTGGGTAACCATTTTGCGTTTGCCCTTGCAGATAGTACTTATTTGGTGGGCTTATCAGTATACGAAGTAGTTTATTTGGTGTAGTTTATTAAAAGCTTGTTCAATGAAAGCATCACTCTTATTTTTTGCAATACTATTTCTCAGTCTAGATTCCTTTGCCCAGACTAAGGTAAAAGATACCATACTGGCAAATAAGATATACGAGATTAGGATAACTGAAACAAGTTCAGCACATCCGAACCCATGGGATGACGGTATTAGTTTCAAAAGCGGGTACCTGAATTCTACTACTTTACTAAAAAACCATCAATTCTCGTCACTACCATATACCGCTTCAATTAGTTCTTCCGATACTTCTACTGTTACATTCACGTCTGAAGGGAAAAACCGCATTGGAGATATTATAAAATGGAACGGCACTATAACTGACAGTGAGCGCGACATACAGGGAACTGTGGTAATCACTCACAAAAACGGAAAGATTACGACATACTCGTTTACAGGAAAACAGAAAGTAAAAAAGTAAAAAAAGCAGGCCTGTAAGCCGGATTCTGTGTTCCATATTGCTATGGAATTTCTATCATTTATCTGGGCAAGGTATTGCTACCTATGCTCGTGCAGCCTACCCACCGCGATCGGACGAGCCGTCCTCAAGCCACGGCATATTTGGCCTTGCAACACCCGGGGTTTATCTATTTTGCTGTTACCAGCA
>DATHNG010000133.1:0-5682 GCA_035486275.1 Bacteroidia bacterium | reverse complement strand
GCCATTGGGTTATGATTATTATCTGCGTATTGGTAATGTCGGGATAGGCTTCTATTGGGGTTTTGCTGTAGGCAATGGCTCCCAGTATGGCAATAACAATGGTAGCGAAAAGAATGAAGATCTTATTCTTTAACGAGAAGGCGACTATGCTTTTTACAAGTTTGTTCATTTAAAGCACTATTTATTGTCCGTACACATAAAGGCTGTTTTTACAAACCACCACTTCATTCTGTTGCAGGCCCTTAGTTACATATGCATCAGTTTCATTAGTACCTTCAATAGATATCTGGCGTTTTTCGAACTTGTTATTGCCTTTCGATACCATTACGTAATAATCATTATCATAAAACACCAACGCTTCTTTGGGCACGGATAATGCTTTTTTGTGTTTATCAATATGGACATTTACAGTGGCAAACATTCCCGCTTTCAAAAGTCCGGCCGAATTATCAATTACAATTCTGGCTTGCATTGTGTTGGCTGAAGAATCAAGTATATTGGCAATTTTTGAGATAACTCCTTTTATCTTTTTATCGGGATAAGCAACGGTGGTTATATCAGCGGAATCGCCAACCGCTATTTGCGGAATATCATTTTCATACACATTGGCTTCCACCCAAACTGTCTTCAGAAATGAAATGGTAAATAAAGGACTGGTGTTATCTGTACGGATATTCATGCTTTCGCTGATTGATTTCGATACCACATAACCGTCAATAGGGGAGGTGATGGTGTATGTTGAATTACTGTCATTACTCGATACCTTGTAGGTTTTAAGATAGGTTTCAACTGTTTTCAAAGTGGCAGTTGCCGAATTGTAATCATTCTGCGCCTGCATCACATCCTTTTCCGAATATACTTTTGTCTTATATAATTCATTCGCTATATCTAAATTCCTTTTGGCTGTTTTTAGCTGGCCCTGTGCAACAGCGTACTGGCCCTCATAATTGCTTACGTCCGCGCTTTTCAGTACTGCCAATGTTTGTCCCTTGGTTACAAAATCTCCTTGTGAAACATTTACCTTAATTACGTTTCCGCCTACAAAACTGTAGACCGGAGACAAGTAATCCATATTAAATGTCACTTTTCCGCTTAACGCAAGATCTGAGCGTTCTTCGGCAATTTTTACAGAATCGGTTGTAATTTGTCTCATTTGAATTGAGTTCAGTTCAACCAGGTTCGAATCGGTTGCCTGCTGAGTAGCCTGCGGCTCGGGCCCTTTACATCCCTGGATGAAAAACGCAGCAATTAATAACAGTGAGAAGAAGAGTTTGTTTAACATGGTTATTTTATTATGTCAATACCGGTTGTGTAATTAATAGCATGTATGGCATTAAAGTACTGCACCTTCATAGTAATGAGGTTTGTTTTCCCATCAATATAAGTGGTTATCTGGCTCAATAAGTCGAGCAGGTTTATATAGCGCTTATCGTAATTGTTAATGGCATTATCCATCATTTCATTTAAGTCACGTTCATATTGGGCATCAATTTGCAAATACTGATTATTTATGCGATAAAGATTGGTGTATGATGCAGTCACCTGGTTCATTACTGAATAAAGTGCAAGGCTGTCATTCAGTTCTGCCTGTTTCTTTTGTTCCTTAGCTTGTGTAACATTCCATTGGTTACGATTGAACACCGGCAGGTCTATATTCGCGGTTATTCCCCAATAATCTGGAACAACAGAACCTGCACCCTGATTAACAACGCCTAACGTCAGGTCGGGAATAGCAGTGGAGTGTTGCAGTTTCAAGTTTTGTTCACTGTATTGCACTCCTGCATAAGCCAGTTTGAGGTCGGGACGGTTGTTTTTGGCACTATCCAATATCGACATATAAGGTGGAATTTCTCCGGCAGGAATACCAAGATCCTTAACTACAATATAGGTATTCCCGGGATAGACCAATAATATTCCAAGGTCCTGTTCGTCATTGGCAATAGCTTGTCTGCTTGTAATTTCCTGTGCCACAATATCCTGCAACTGCGCCTGCAAGCGAATAACATCGTTGCCCGAGGCATTGCCTAATTTATACATGGCCCTGGTGCTTTCAAGCAAGTGTTTTATTTTGGCCTCCTCCGATACGTACATGTTTACTAGTGCCTGGTTATTATACAGATCAGAGATATCAGTATACAACTGGTATTTCAGGCTGCGTAACAAGTCGGCAAGTTGAAGTTCGCTTTGCTTAACACCCACTTTTGCCAGTTTCGCAGTAGCGCTGTGCCTGCCGCCAATAGTAAGTAATTGCTGTAACTGGAAGGTACGGTCAACTGCTCCTTCAGTCGGGTAATTATTGTCGAAAAATTTCTTGCTATCTTCATTATACAGGGTTTGTCCGTATGTCAGATTGGGGTTATACCAGAGCTTTGCCTGAAGATAGGTCGCCTGTGAAATTTTAACATCATATTGCTTTGAAAGTAATGAAAGATTCATACTTACAAACCGCTGTTCGGCAGCAGGAATATTGAGGTAAAGTGTATCTTCTTTAAGTGGGGTATAATTTTGGGCGCTGATAAACTGGAATGCAAAAGCAGAAAAAAATAGTATCCCCGTCTTTAGCGGAGAATACTTAAATGATTTGTTTTTCTTGTTATTTCGGAAGGACATTAAAGGCTGCTTTTATTATCTGGTGCAAAAATACACCGCTTTCTTTATGAAGCAATTAGAATACCATTAGAATTTGTTAATTAGATATCAATAGACGATTCCTGGGTGAAAAACCATTATTGATGAAATAAAATCTTAAAGGTAGTGCCCTTATTAACTACCGATGCTACCTCTATTTTACCATTATGCAGGCGTATTATTTTTTCGGCCAGCGAAAGGCCAATACCCGAACCGGGATGCTTAAATGCGTTTGGGGCGCGGTAAAACGGCTGAAAGATATATTGTAGTTCTTTGGGGTCAATTCCTATACCCATATCCTTGATTGAAATAACTATGTCCTTATTATCGCATGATATTTCGCACACTACCTCCTGATTGCCTGAAAATTTGAGGGCGTTTTTCAAAATATTACTGATGGATATAAATAAAAGGCGCCTGTTTCCAAGTATGGTAAATTTTTCAGGATCGTCCGGCAGATTGTATTTCACCTGCACGGCTCCAGGCTTATTGCCCCATTCATCTACCACTTCCCAAACCAATTCATCCAGTTGTATCCTCTGAAGCTCGGCTGTATCTATTCCCGATTGGGCAAGATCCAACAGGCTGCTGATGAGCGAGTCAAGCTTATCCGATTCAATAATGATACTTTGCAACGCGCTTTTATATTCTTCTTTTTCACGTTCGTTTTTTAGCGTCACTTCCGCTTTCCCGAATATTTTTGTCAGTGGTGTCCTCAGTTCATGCGAGGCATGTGAAATAAAGCTCTGCTGGTCGTTGAAAGATTGCTCAAGATGTTCAAGCAGGTTGTTAATAGTGACCGAGAGAAGGTTTATTTCGTCATTTTTATAGCGGGTTAGCGTAAGCCTTTTATTTAAACTGGTGGCACGTATAATTTTTAAATCATTTGTAATTTTAAGAATGGGTTGCAATGCAATGGTGGCAAAAAGCCTCCCCAGCAGAAACGTTATTACCAACGATACCAGGAAAGAGAAAAGCATGATATATGCCAGCTTTTTCATGTTTTGATGGCCTGAATCATCAATAGCGGAAGCTATTACAACAAAATTGCCCGAATTGTCGATATAATACAATCCCGTAACCTGCTGATGCCCGTTTGAAAAATGAATTTTCTTTTTTTCTATTACCTGCTGAATAATATCCCTGGGCCAGCTTAAGGTATCTTCTTTAATAAATACAGGTTGAAATTTATCATTATAAATGCGGGTTACCTCATGCGACAGGGTTTTAGGATACAATTCTTTCACTTTCCGGAAATCCTCAGGGGTCATATTATCTTCGGCAAGATATAGCTCGCCAACTATAAGCGCCCTGTCATCAAGCTTTGTATAAAAACTCTCTTTCCTGTTTTGTTCCACCAGCACATAAATGCCAAGCAAAACAATAAACAGCAAAACGGCGAACATAAAAGTAAACTGCAGCGACAACCTGTTCTTCACTTTCATATCAGTAGCAAATGGTAATTTCTTCAGGATTCTTTAAGCACATACCCTCGTCCTATAACAGTTTGTATAAGTTTCTTCGAGTGATTTTTGTCTATTTTGACTCGCAGGTAGTTTATATAAACGTCAATCAGATTAGTGCCACGGTCAAAATTAATTCCCCAAACTTCCTCAGCAATTTCATTCCTGGAAAGAACCTTGTTTTTGTTTGCAATAAGTATTTCCAGCAGGGTAAATTCTTTGGTTGTAAGCGGAATTTCAGCCCCGGCCCTGAATGCAGTTGCTTTGTCGCAATTTACTTCCAGGTCAGCTGCCTTGTACACCTTTCCACTAACTTGTGCCCGTCTTCGCGTCAAGGCGTTTATGCGTGCAAGTAGTTCTTCAAAATGAAAAGGCTTGGTAAGATAGTCATCGGCGCCGTTTTCAAAACCGAGCACTTTATCTCTTATAGTACCCAATGCGGTAAGCATCAGGATAGGAAATTCCTTTTTATGTTTCCTTATGTGCTGGCATACCTTCAACCCATTATAACCGGGCATTATTATATCAAGTAACAATAAGTCGAAGTTCTGTTCTACGGCAATTTTTGCCCCTTCCATACCATCATGAATAACAGTTACACTGTATTGCTGTTCCTCCAGTCCTTTTTTTATAAAGTCCGCAACATCCGGTTCATCTTCTATAAGTAATATATTCATGATGTTCGGGGGTTTAGGTCATGGCAGAGAAGAAACAAAGTTAAACCATTAGCTGCAATTCTGCAGTTTGTTGAACCGATATGAATAAAAAATCCCCGCCTTTTTGGGCCAGGGATCAATAAAGATTTCAGAATTTGTTATTTCTTTGTAGTATTAGTATTATCAGCCTTTTTTACAGCTTTTCTGGCCGGAACTTTTTTCACTTCTTTCTTCTCCGTTTTTTTATCGGTCTTTTTTTCAGTTTTAGGTTTGTCCGGTTTAGTCTGGTTGGAAGATGCAAATGAAATACCTGTAAATAGAATTATGGCTGAAAGGAATACGCTTATTTTTTTCATAGTATGAAGTATTGAGTTTGTCCTATTTTAACTGGTTGGCAAAGAAAATATATTTTTATGAAGATAAAATGAAGAGGGTCTTTAGTTATTCTTTAATTAGTTGTCCTGACCCTGCTACCGTTGAAGATTGAAGCTGGGTTGGGTTGCCTGTGTAATACACATTTCCGCGGCCATATATCTGTACATCTAAAATACCGGTAGCGTTCAAATAAGAATCACCTGTAGTATTCGATGACAGGAAAGCATAGCCTGAAACAGTGAGGTTGTTATTATAAATAAATCCGGTTCCCCCGAAAAAATTACACAAAAATATCTGTGTTTGCCCGGATAAGGTTAAATCAGCTGTTCCGAAGAAGTGAGCATTAATATACCGTGAATTTACATCCAGTTGTATATCGCCGGGAGAATTGGTTGTAACAAGTACCAGCGAATCAGTAGTGATCGTCCCCTGGCTCTGCACTTCCCCATACCCTGAATTGGTTATATTAACAACCTCGGGCATAGTAATATATACATTAATAACGCTTTTCTTGTAGCTGCGCAGCCAGTTGCAAATATTGTTGTTTTTCAATGTAAGAA
>DATHNG010000132.1:0-9229 GCA_035486275.1 Bacteroidia bacterium | reverse complement strand
AGAAGGGCCGCTACCGGGTATAATTGAAAGTTCAATAGGGTTGTATATCTGTTTGTAAAATACACCCACCAACAATTGCTCCGACGGCTTAGGGAAAAACTCATACCGTATATCGTAATTATTAGCAGTGGTATGTTGCAGGTAAGGGTTTCCTTCCTGTGTAAACTCATCGGTTGCTATTAACGTAGGTACCGCATCGGCAAAACCCGGACGGGCTATCGATGCAAAATAACTTCCGCGTATGGCCATGTTGTTGCCGAATGAATATTTTATTTCTGCACTGGGCAATACATCAGTATATTGGTCACTACCATATTTTCCTGCAAGGTCGGCGGGTTCAGCATCCTGGTATGCGCTTGCGGTGTTCTCCTCACGTATGCCACCAAGTAGTTGTATGTGTGTACCAAGGTTTAGTTTTATCATTCCGTAAAAAGCAGTTACATCTTCTTGCACGGTGTATGTGTTATTATCACCCGGGTAGCCAAGCGGATCGACAAATACATAATAGTTAGGGTTGGCTAAAATTGCATTTATGTTTGTATAGCTGGGTTGGGTAGGTGTGGCATTGAAATCATATTCATTATAAAATGCCGATCTTGATTTATCTCTGTTCATAGCGCCGGCCTTTAATTCAACCTTCTGCCCGAAAACGGTAAAAGAGTATGTAAGGTTAATATAGCCTGCAATATCCTGGTCGGTGCTTTGCTGCCATACCCTTGAAAGACCTGAAAAAACAGGTGGAGGCGAGCCGCCTACACTGCCAAGTATAGAAATATCATCCCAATCGGGTGTGTTGGCCCATGCCCTGGAATAGGCTGCTGTCCAGTCCAGCGACAGGTTATGCGCTAGGCTGTCTTTCCCTTTCAGGGTTGAACTTAAAATGTGTTCGTATGTAACCTTCGATTGGTAGTGAGGATCCATTTCGCTGTTGGGTAATGAGTTGGTGGTGTCCTGCTCAATACGTGAACGTATTTCAGTCATTTGCGAATACACGGTGTAAAAACTTATTTTGTGTTTCGGGCTGAAGATATAATCCATTTTAATGTGGCCTGCTGCACGTGTTTGCTGGTCAGAGTAATAACGGTTCGAAATAAAATCCCAATCGGGTGTATTGTATGTTGGGCTATATTCTGGCTGCGATTGCAGTTTTATCCATAAGCCCTCGGTAGCGCTATACACATTCTGGTAGTTGGCCGATACCAATACACCGAATCTTCCGCCAAAAAATCTGTCGCCAAGGGTAAAGCCTGAAACAAGGTTAGGTGGTGCAGCTACATCTTTGTAATTTATATTGGCTGTAGGGAAATCATTAACTGTTGCTTTGTAGTTCGGCCCGTATATCTGCGCAGGCGAATTTGCATTTATAACATCGGGGTTGAACTGTTCATAGCCTTTGTTAAACAATGTTTGGTTCGCCCCGGTTGCTACGTTTGCCATAAGTGTAAAAGCATCGGGTGCATCTTTCAGCACCAGGTTCATAGCGCCGCCTATTGCATCAGCTTCCTTATCGGGTGTAAGTGTTTTAATTACTTCCAGGCGTTCCACCATTTCCGAAGGAAAAATATCCATTGGTACATACCTGTTCTCAAGGTCGGGGCTTGGTATTTTAACATCGTCAATGCTGGTGTAGTTGTATTGTTTATCCATGCCGCGTATGGTAGCATATTGTCCGCCACCGGTAAGCGACCTTTCAGCTACAACGCCCGATACGCGCTGCAACACATCGCCAATAGTAATATCGGGTAGTAATTGTATCGTTTTAGATGACATTACATTTATAACATTATCTGAGTTCTTTTCTTCGTTGCGTGCAAAATTGTCTGACCCTTTATCGGCGCTGGCGGTAACCTGTACCTGGCCCAGGTTAATTACATTGGCTTCCATTAAAAAATCCTGTACTACGGTTTCATTGGAGTCAGAGATCACCACAATTTTCTCCACAGTTGCATACCCGAAAAAAGTGGTAACTATCGTGTACGTTCCCTTACCAATGTTCTTAATAGAGTAGGAGCCATCGAGCCCGGCGGCGCCATTCATGGCGTTGTTATCTTTATTGTAAACTACGGCGCCAAGCAGCGCTTCGTTGGTTTTAGAATCAAGCACACGGCCCTTAATGGTTGCTGCATTTGCTGTTGCCAATGCGCATACTAAAAACAGTACCGATAAATATAAATGGTTGCTCCTCATACCCTTGCTTAAAATTTCCGCAAGGCTACACGCACAATTTTACCTTAAGATGAATCGAATGTTAATTAATTGTAACTCGTTTTTTTGAAAATGCTGAACCTGTTTTGCAATAAGGCTTGCATGCAAATTATGTATGTTGAAAAGAAAATAGAAGAATGTAAAAACTTACAATTCAATTTTATAACCCATACCCCTTAAGGTAGTTATTTTTTTGTTCCCTATTTTTTTTCGCAGTTTTTGAATATGAACATCAACGGTGCGGTCGTCAACTGATGCATCTTCGCCCCAAATAGTATTAAGTATAAACTCGCGGCTGAAAATTGTACCGGGTTTTGAAGCCAGTAGTGCCAGTAGCTGAAACTCTCTTTTGGGCAATGTGTGTTCTTTGCCGCTTACAGTTACACTGTAACTTTCGTGGTTTATTTTCAATGTCGAATCAGATTCATGCCCAGCCGGTGCACGATGAATATTCTCTTCAGGATACATTCTGCGGCGCAGTAAAGCGTTAATGCGGCTTATAAGCAGGCGTGGCTTTATAGGTTTGAAAATATAGTCGTCGGCGCCGGCATCAAGCCCTGCAACCTGCGAGTATTCTTCGGTGCGTGCAGTAAGAAAAACGATAAGTGTTTTTTTTGTTTCAGGTAATAACCTCAGTTCTTTACATACTTCAACTCCATCCATCTCAGGCATTGACACATCAAGCACTATCAGTTCGGGCTTATGCTTTTTGGCCTGGTTCAGTGCATCCATACCATCCGATGCCGTGTATATTTCGTACCCTTCTTTTTTAAGGTTGTACGATAAAAAGTCAAGCGCATCATGCTCATCATCTACAAGTAGTATTCGTGTCTTTTCCTTCATTTAGCAGGTTTAAATCAAGTCAATAGCGCGTCAATTATAAAATACTGTTCCTACCTTACAGGGCAGGCATAAAATTTGTTTTTAAGGTTGTTATTTAAATTCGGGTGTATTTGTTCCGTATAATATCATTGAAGTAGGCTGTATACGATTGGGCTGCAATGAACCGTAAGTATATATCAGACTGTACCTTCTCATAATGGTGTATATCACCATTTAAAAATTCTATTTCCAGTAATCCGTTTTGGGTATTATACCCTATAGACTTAATGGTAGAGGAATTAACTCTTGTTCTCTTCAAATGGCCTTCTGTAGTGTTAACCATATTTTTCAGTTTTTATGTTATTTAATACAAGTGCATTTGTTAAAAAAAGGGAGTATCCACTTTACCCCCTCTGACCAGACACAATCACACAAAACATAGTGGGTGCAATTGAATGCGAAAAGGTTGTTATTATTATTCTTATTGACAGGGTTGTTGTAATTCAATTGAGCCAATCTACTTTAAATAAAGGGTTCGGGCATGCAACAGATTGTTAAGGATATGTTAAGCGGAAACATATAACGTTATTTTCTGTTAGGCAAGTCATTTATTTTATTATGTTTTACATTGATAATGAGCATGTTTTGATAATGTTGATACTCTGCTGTTTTTCTCAGATAAGATATATTCTTATATCTAAATCTGTTCAGTATTTATAGTTTTTTCAAAAGAACATTGTATTGAACCTGTATTGTTTTACTTATTTATTCCTTTACCAGTACGTGCGTAATAGTTGTTGAAGCGGTACCGCCAATACTTTGTATAAGCCCTACATTTACTTCTTTTTTAATTTGATTTTCCATCGCCCTGTCGGTCAGTTGCAGGTAAGCCTCTACAGTTTGATACACACCCGAAGCGCCGATGGCGTGCCCGCGTGCTTTTAATCCGCCAAATGTTGAAATGGGTATCTGGCCGTCTCTCAATATTTTACCATCGGCTGCCAGTTTCCATCCCTGGCCGGGTTCGGCAAAGCCCATAGCTTCTAACGATAAAGTTGATATAATTGAATAGGCATCGTGTAATTCAAAAAAGTCAACATCTTTTGCTGTAATGCCCGCCATAGCATAAGCCTTTTGGCCTGATCGTCTTAATCCTTCAGCCATAAGCGGAGAATTACGGTCGCCGATACCTACAAAGTCAGTTGATACTGCCGAGGCTGTAATTTTTACTTCGGGACTGTTCGTGGTTTTGAATTTTTTTGATGGATATTTTGATAATACGATAGCCGCAGCTCCGTCGCATACCGGTGAGGCATCGTAAATACGAACAGGGTCAGCAATGAATTTCGATTCCAGGTATTGTTCAAGTGTTATTTCTTTACGGAACAATGCATTAGGATTTACGAACGCATTGCGGTGCGCATTTACACCAAACATGCCGAATGAATCGGGTGATATTTTGTATGTATCAATATACATACGCATAAGTTTTGCATTAAGGGTAACAAAGGTTTCGCCTTTTCCGCCTTCTGTTTCCCAGTCCGATGCAGTTGCAATAGCTTTTGTAATAAAATCTTTATTGGCATGCGACATTTTTTCGAGCCCGCACACAATTACGGTTTCGCAAAAGCCACTCATTATAGCCATAATACCTGCACGCACTGCAGCGCCACCCGATCCGCAAGCGGCCTCAAGCGTTACCGATTCGGTACCGAACAAACCTGCTTCATTGGCAACCAATGGCCCCAGTTGTTGCTGGTTGCTCATTATTCCCGATAACATATTTCCCAGGTAAATGGCATCAGCACGTTCAATGCCTGCATCTTCCATTGCCAGTTTTATGGCTTTCGCGCCCATCTGGCGGATGCTTAGTGGTGATTCCTTTTCAACTTTCAGTTGACCGATGCCGGTGATGTAAATGCCGGGCTTTTCTTGTGCTTTCATTTGCTAGGATAGGGTTATTACGTTTTTTATTCCTTCGCAAAGTTCTTTCATCCCTTTCATTCTATTGTTATGGCATATTTACCAAATGGTTGTATTGGTATTAACTAATGGGCCGGAGTTAAAGCATTTGTGTACAAATAGCAAATCAATTATCCTGCAGGTGGAGCACAACGCATACCGTGAAAGTGCTGAATCTTAGCTGTTATCTGCAATAAACTGTTGCGCTAATTGTTCCATAGTAACAATTGGCCGGCCCGTTTTCTTTATTACATCAAAAATCTCTTCGGCGTATTGTATCTTTACAGCAAGTGGCACATTCATCCGTTCAATGGTATGCTTTTTATCTTTTACTGATTCTTCAGCCATCAGGTCGGCAGGATGCATGAGGTAATAGAAGTAGTTATATGTATCAAGATACTGTTGAAGTTTTTTTTTGCCTTTTTGAACACCGAACACAAACAATAATGTATGCCATATGGCCATACGTGTTCTGCTTAAGGTTGGCAAGGGAAGAACAACTATTTTTTCTTTTGTATTGGCGTCAACTACCTTGTAATTCTTATCTGAAAAGAAAGGTTTTGTTGGTTTGGTAAATGGATACAATATATCGCGCCGGGTAACTATCTCTTTAAACTTACCGGGTTTGCTTACATGGTTCAGCGCATTTTTTGCAACACTCGGGTAAATTATAAACGAAGGAAAAACACTGGTATCGTATATATAATTGTTTTCGATCAGTACTTCAATTACCCGCGCCGAGGTAGCCCATGCAGGGCATATCATCCCCCGTGGCTCTTTACCTGTTGTAGTATGTATCAGTTCATGTGCTTTTAATATCTGGTATTGTAATGCATCTTTTTTAAGCCCACCCAAATTTAAATGATGGCTGTAGCTATGGTTGCCTATTTCATGTCCAGCATCGCTCCAGTCTTTCACCCTGGCCCTTAATTCAGGATTTTCTAGGTCTTTACCTATTATATAAATAGAGTATTTGAAATTATGTTTATTGGAGAAATGAAGAAAGTTGTCGAACACTTCATAAAAACTCGGGTCTTTGAAACCAGCCGGAAAGCCAAGGTTCTCATTAAGGCTATCGAAGTTTATATTTATGGCAATGGGTGAAAGCATACTATATATAGAATGGTAAAAATAAGTCTTTAAAACCGATTATTTTACCATCATTCTTCTTGAATTTTTTATAGTCTGCTGCTGTGGGGCCGCTGTAATACGATGGTTTTATTGATGAAGGTGGCTGAATTGGTTTTGAATTTACTGCGTTGCTTAATGCTGTCATAAGCATTTTTCCATAGTTCGCATAGGTATAAAAATAAAATGCGATCATCGATGAAAGCAATTTCATATCTACCACTTCTTCCTGGTAGTAAACATCTCCTTCATCAATAGCTTTGTTTACCTTATGGAAAGAAATGCCCTGTGGCTGGTTATGTAAACTGGCCCAGAAATAGGGGAATACTCCTTTGTTAGCCGGTAATAATGCGGCATGTTTATTAATAATAGTATTTGCAGGGGCCGTAAGTATATCGCTCTTTAAAATATGGCCGACCATTATTACAAGTATATCAATATTATTGGTTTTTATCCATTCGGTTAATTTCGGTTCATTGGGCGAATTAATAGTGTAGTGAGCAACAGCATGCTTTTCACAAAGTGATTTGAAGGATGTTTTGTACCACGGTTTAAGCAGGGTTATAAATGAGAATATTATTTTAAATATTGCCAGCAGCAAAAAGTTCAATAAGCCGAAAACATCAAAGTACCATGTAAGCACTTTATTCTTTGGCACATTCATAAATTTCTCATCACATACCCAGAAACCGGCTACCTTATACTTTTCAGCCTGTTCTTTTAGTAATGGTAATGCTTTGTTCCACGCATAAAGCGACCATAATGTATCATTCTGGCATATTATAGCTATTTTCGTTTGCTTCATACAACCTTTGCTGGGTGCTCATTTTCAATAAGCAACATACCAAAATTATTAAAATAGATATAGCAAGGGCCCGAAAAAACAAAAAGAAGCTAAGTATTTGAATTGAATATAGCTACCTTTACCTTACCATTTTTCAACAGATGCGACGGAACCTGAGATATTGTTTTTTAATGCTTTTTGTAGTTGTTATCAGCCTGCATGGCTATACCCAAATGACAAGTATTATTTTGCGTAAGGCATTTTATAAAAAGCTGAAAGGAACCATTGGTAAAAGCAATGTAACTATGGATATTAATAAGAAAGATTCTGTGCTTACCGGAAGTTATTATTATAACAGCATTGGTGCAAGTTTGAGTTTAAATGGGAAAATTGACCGTAATGGCAATTTTTTACTGAGCGAAACAAATGAGAATGGTAAACAAACGGGAATTTTTAAAGGCAATTTTACGGATACATCTGCCATAAGCGGGGTATGGACAGCAGGAGACAGTAAAACCATAAATAACAAATCGTTCACTTTTAATTTAAAGCAGGTTACCGAAGGCTTTGCAAACATTATTGAAAAGAACGGATCAGAACAATTCTGCATATCAGAAAAATTAAAAGATACCATCGCACCCTATGCTTCCGACACCTGTTCAAGGACCAATGTATCAGCTTTTCAAATTGTTATTCCTGATAAAACCATACAGAACGAAATCAACAACTTTATTAAGGATGAACTGATAAGTAACCAGGGAGATGATTCCCCGCATTTGTCTGATACTGTATCTTTCAATACTTGTATAAACTCTATCCTGACTTCGTTAGATGATACGGCTTCCATAGGTTCGTTGCTAAATGTTGGGTATGGCATTACAACAAATGATAACTATATCCTCGGGTTCTATATCTCGCAATGGTCTTACGGTGCAGGTGCGGCCCATGGCGCGGGCATGAGTAGCTATTACAATATTGATCTTAAAACAGGGAAACAAATTAAATTAGACGAGCTGCTGCTACCTGGTTATGCTGACACATTAAATAAAATAGCGGAAAAATTATTTATTGCACAAAATGGTAATGCAGGTTGGAATTTTGATTCAGGCAGTTTTAAACTGAATGACAATTTTGTAATAACTCCTGCCGGGCTATTGTATCAATACAATGTGTATGAAATAGGCTCATACGCTGCGAATGCACCACAGGTTCTTATTCCATACAGAAGTATAGATGCCTTAATAAACCCTGATGGTTTGCTTTCTGTCTTTTGGAAAAAGCGTAAATAGGTTATATACTACGTTATTTAGATGACGCAGCATATATTAATGAAGTATATTGTGCCTTACTATTAATTGTAAAGGCGGAATGAAATACAAACCAACTCCATTAAATATAATTAGTGCTTTAATAATTTTAAGAGTTATCTGGATTATTGTTGGGGCAATAGAAGTACATGAAGACCATAATACGTGGGCTTTACTTATACCTCTTATATTTCTTATACTAATAATACCATTTGTCCTGCTTGGGGCTGATTACGCAATCCAATCTCAATTAAAAGGGAAAAAATATATTCATGTTCTAGCAACTGAGCTTATAATTGTTGCATTAGGCTTAATAGTATTATGGTGTTGTGGCATTAGAAGCCTGGCGGACTTAAAATACTATTTGTAAAAAGACAAAAACCATGCTAATGCAGGGCTCTGTTTATTTGCGTTCTGTATTTACACCTGAAACCCCATTACCAATACATCATCGGTTTGTTCGCGCTGTAGTTTCCACTTCATAAAGGTTTTTTCGAGCAAGGTTTTCTGTTGTGCAAAAGGTTTGTTGCTTATATCGAGCAGCAATTCCTTCATTTTACCCGACGAAAACTTTTTGTCAACCAGGTACCCGAACTGCGAAGCATAACCATCGCTGCACATATATATGTTATCTCCTTTTTCAAGGCGTAAGGTATAATTGCTGAATATAGCATCGCTGCCGGTATCACCAATGGGCCTTCTGTTTCCTTTCATTTCATGTATCTCACCATCGCGTACATAATAAACAGGCCTGTATGCTCCGGCAAATTTCATGGTATGGGTATCGTGGTCAATACAGCAAAGTGCTATATCCATGCCATCGTGGTATTCTTTTGCAAAGCATTCATCAACAATATCGGCAGTATAACTAAAAGCCTTGTTTACCTTGTGGTCGAGCCTGTGTAAAATGTAAGCAGGGTCGGTATTCCGTTCTTCTATTATTATCTGGTTAAGCAGGTTAATACCCAGTATCGACATTAAGGCGCCGGGTATGCCATGCCCTGTACAGTCGGCCACCGCT
>DATHNG010000131.1:0-16428 GCA_035486275.1 Bacteroidia bacterium | reverse complement strand
TTCAGTCATTCCATATAAATTTCCGTCAGTAGCTTGTATAAGACTTCCATACGGACTTCCGCCATAAGAGAAATTAGCTATTGTTGTAAAGCCTCCATTTGTGGTACACTTAAAAATAGTACCCCAACCGGCACCTGTAGTGCCACCTCCATATGTCATTCCGTATAGGTTGCCATCGGTAGCCTGTATCAGGCTACCGTAAGGACTTGCGCCAAGATATGGTCCGCTTGTGCCTGTAAAATTAATTAATGTAGTCAGGTTTCCTGTTTGAGTGCATTTGAAAATTGTGCCATTGTTTGATGAACCACCTTGCGATGTCATTCCATACAGGTAGCCATCAGTGCCCAGAATCAGGCTTCCGGTAGGTTGTACACCTATTGCACCTGACAAATCAGAGATTGTTATGATAGTTCCACTTGCGGTACATTTGAATATAGTTCCCCAGGTCTTTGGTCCGCCTTTATATGTCATTCCATAAAGATTTCCGTCGGTAGCTTGTATAAGGCTACCATAGGGGTTAATTCCATTAGTGTCGTTGAAATGAGCCAGGGTAGTAAGCGTTCCGCTTGTTGTACATTTAAATACAGTCCCGTCATTTAATAAACCACCTTGTTCCGTCATTCCATAAAGATTTCCGTCGGTAGCTTGTATAAGATTACCATAGGGGCTAGCCCCATTTGAGCCTGTGAAATTAGCAAGAGTATTAAGGGTTCCGCTTGTTGTACATTTAAATATAGTACCATCATTTGATGTTCCACCTTGCCCGGTCATTCCGTAAAGATTTCCGTCGGTAGCTTGTATAAGGCTACCATATGGATTAGCTCCGTTAGTGTCGTTGAAACTAACAATTGTAGTAAGGGTTCCGCTTGTGGTGCATTTAAATATTGAACCATAATATAATGAACCGCCACTTCGCGTCATTCCATAAAGATTGCCGTCAGTAGCTTGTATAAGATTACCTTGGGGGTAAGTTCCATTTGTGCCGTTAAAATTAACGAGAGTAGTAAGCATTCCGTTTGTAGTGCATTTGAATAAAGTACCGGAATTTGATGAGCCCCCAAAATAAGTCATGCCATAAAGGTTGCTGTCTGAGGCTTGAACCAGGCTACCATACGGTTGCATGCCATTGGTTCCTGTAAAACTTACAAGGGTTGTAAGTGCTCCGCTTGTGGTGCATTTGAATATAGTACCATCGTTTGATGAGCCGCCTTGTCTTGTCATTCCGTAAAGGTTGCCATCAGAACCCAAAATAAGATTGCCTTGAGGGTAGGCTCCATTTTTTTTTTTGAAATTGGCAATAGTGGTAATAGTACCGCTTGTGGTGCACTTAAATATAGTACCATAATTTCCGGTACCTGATGCACTGGTCATTCCATAAAGATTACCACTACTATCCTGAACGAGGCTGCCATAAGGGTATACCCCGTCAGAGAAGCTGACCAGAACAGTATCTGTATAGGTACTTGAGTCATAACGAAAAAGTACTCCACTGTTTTGATCTCCACCATACTCAGTCATGCCATATAAACTTCCAACCTGTGCTTTAGTATTTATACATGGAAATAAAAGCGTAATCAGAAGCAAGCAGCAGAACTGTATGTTTTTTTTCATAAGTGGTTGATTTGTATTCTCAAATATAAGAAAAAGGAATTGATAAAGCGAGTGCCCTTAATAGCTTACTCTTATATAACCAGCTTACCACTTGCAATAGCTTCAACTTTTTCTGAAATAATGCGGTACAGGTTAAAGTCTTTTTGAAGTACTTATGATGAAATGTCCAATAATTCCTTAATGCTAATATCTAATCCCTCCGCTATCTGACATAAATAATATGCAGATGGGTTGATTTTCCCTTTTTCCAGTCTTTCTATTGATTGGCGGTCTTTATCACAGTTTCTTGCTAACTCAGATTGTGTCCAACCCTTTTTCTGACGAAGTTTTACAACTTGCTTACCCAGGCTAATTAAAAACTGCTTCTTATCCACATAGCAATGATGGGAATAATCTAAAAAAATGTTGTCAACGTATTGGTTGACAAATGAAAAATTTACTTACTTTAGCTAAATAATCTTAAAAACTAACTCTATGAAAAAGACTTATTTTCTTAACACTTTATTGGCAATTGCGGTTGCCTTTATTTTAAGTGGTTGTTCAGGTAAAGATGGCGCCACTGGACCTGCGGGTCCAACAGGGAATGCTAATGTATCCGTTTATGATGTGATAGAAGCCCCAAGTAGCTGGGTTGCAGATGGCAATGGCGGTTGGATAGCTGTACTTACGGCCACCGGCTTTAGCCCATCAGCGGGAGCATGCAATGTTTATATGTCAAGTGATAATTCAAGTTGGACAGCTCTACCTTTTGTCGGCTACACATTAGGGTCACCTGATGTTAATTATGTTTTTAACAATGCTCAAATTGATATATACTACGATGCACAAGCAGGTACTGCTTCTATAAGCCAACCTAGTAATACATATTATTTTAAAGTGGTTGTAATACCACCTGCTGCTATGCATCAACATCCACATACAAATTGGAATAATTTGGATGAAGTTAATGCAGTAATAATACAGCAAAAGGCGAGCAGATAACAAGAGAAAGGTTGTTTAAGCGTGTAGCATTCTATAAGGCTTGGTGAAATATCCAAGCCTTTTTTTATGTAGGAGCTTAAAATATAGTATAGGTAAATTGATCAAGTATTTTTATTTGCTACGTTTTCCTTAATGTGGTGCTAAGTGTAATTTACTTGTGTGGTTTGTGAAATAGGCAAAAGGTGGGCGCGGGTTAGCTGCAAGTGAGGCGACAGGGTTTCGCGTTAGGGATAGAAGTGGAAACCCCGCAAGCGCAGCGCGGAGTTGTAGCGGATAGCCCGACCCCGAGTACTCGGGGGAACGCCCAAATAAAAAGTAACGAGATTTTAGTATTGAGATGCAGGAATAAGAGGCGCTTTCCCCGCTTGGGGAAAGTAAGTAATGGGGCAAAAGATCAGCGAACAACGATTAACGATTGCAGATTTTAGAAGGAAAAACCAACCTTAAAAACTACAACGGAATATTCCCATGCTTCTTGCGAGGCAGAGTATCAACCTTGTTCTTAAGCATTTCAAAAGCCTTAATAAGTTTTATACGGGTATCCTCAGGTAAAATAACCTCGTCAACATAGCCGCGTTCAGCAGCCCTATATGGATTAGCAAAATGCTCAATATATTCCTGTTCTTTTTCTTTCAGTTTTTGTGCAGGGTCTTTAGCCTCTGTAATTTCTTTTTTGAATATAATTTCCGCAGCACCCTTGGCACCCATAACAGCAATCTCAGCACTTGGCCAAGCATAGTTCATGTCGGCGCCAATATGCTTGGAGTTCATTACATCATAGGCTCCACCGTATGCCTTGCGGGTAATAACCGTAATGCGTGGCACGGTAGCTTCGCAAAAAGCATAAAGCAGTTTTGCACCATTCGATATAATACCGTTCCACTCCTGGTCGGTACCCGGCAAAAAGCCCGGTACATCTTCAAACACAAGCAAAGGAATATTGAATGCATCGCAGAAACGAACAAAACGGGCAGCTTTTAATGACGATTTAATATCTAACACACCGGCCAGGAATGCAGGCTGGTTAGCGACAATGCCAATGCTTCTTCCACCGAGGCGTGCGAAGCCCACTAAAATATTTTCGGCATAGTTCTTATGCACTTCAAGGAAGGAATCGGCATCAACCACTTCAGTAATTACCTCGCGCATATCGTAAGGTTGGTTGGCGCTATCAGGCACTATGTTATTCAGGCCTTTGCGTTTTTCATCACCTGCTTCGTATGGAAGAGAAGGTGCATCTTCTTCACAGTTCTGTGGCATATAGCTGAGTAACTGCTTGATGTAGGTAAGGCACTCAACACCATTGGCGCAACTGAAATGCGCCACCCCCGATTTTGATGAGTGTGTAGAGGCGCCGCCTAATTCTTCTGAGGTAACCTCTTCGTGTGTTACCGTTTTAACCACGTTGGGCCCGGTAACGAACATATACGATGTGTTTTCAACCATCAATATAAAATCGGTAATAGCGGGTGAGTACACAGCGCCACCTGCGCAGGGCCCCATAACGGCTGATATTTGCGGTATTACACCCGATGCACGTGTGTTGCGGTAAAAAATATCGGCATAGCCGCCGAGTGATACAACGCCTTCCTGTATACGTGCTCCGCCGGAGTCGTTAAGGCCTACAACCGGTGCACCATTTTGCATGGCGAGGTCCATGATGCGGCAAATTTTTTCAGCATGCGACTCTGATAATGAGCCACCGAAAACGGTAAAATCCTGTGCGAAAACATATACTAATCGCCCGTTTACTTTTCCAAAACCGGTAATAACACCATCGCCTAAATATTTTTCACGCTCCATACCAAACTCGGTAGAGCGGTGTGTAACAAACATTCCTATTTCTTCAAAGGTACCTTCGTCCATAAAAATGCCAATGCGCTCGCGGGCTGTAAGCTTGCCTTTTTTATGCTGAGAATCAATACGTACTTGCCCGCCTCCTAGTTTTGAGAGGGCAATTTTTTCATTCAGTTCATCTATCTTTTTACTCATGATACCTTGTTTTGAAGACCTGCAAAGTTAAAAGGAGAAATGAATTGAAGAAGCACCCAACTAAATTAACCTGATATCAATCTATATTGATGTAAATATTTTGTAGATTTCGGAATTATTTGAAACCCCATTAGCAGATATATATGAAAACCCTGACACAAAAAATAGTACAAAAGACATTGATTGCGGCATCATGCTTATTGGTATTCAGCACAACTTCTTTTTCTCAAGCCGCAGCTAGCCCAAATAAATCAGATACTATAATGGGAATACCTTATTTTATTAAAATAGGTGAGGGTACAGGCGGAGTAAAATTAGGTAGTTCGAATATTGATGATGTACAGAAAATTTTCGGCGAGGGAAAAATAAAAACAGAAACATCAAAACGTATGGGTAAAACCTATACTGAAAAGACCATAAATTATAAGAAGCAAGGATTGAAATTCTTCGCGTTGAATGATAACACCTCAATTATTTACTGCATTGAAGTATCTATGCCAAATGCACGTACCGAAAAAGATATTTTGATTGGTGTAAGCACACAGGAAGATGTGCTGAAAGCATACGGAGAACCATCGTACCGTTCGCCGGGAAGTTTGGAATATGACGGCATGGGTGTTGTTTTTGAATTCAATAATGGCAAAGTATCGAGCGTACTGTTGAGCCAGAAAAAATAAAGCACCGGTTTTCAATGCAAGCAGTTTCTGTTTCTCCTGTTATTGATGAAAGCTGGAAAGCTGCATTGGGTGATGAATTCACGAAACCTTATTTTGCAAGCTTAAAACAATTCCTGGTTGAGGAACGTGCGAAGCATATAGTATATCCTCCCGGCAAATTAATATTCTCAGCATTTAACCATACCCATTTTGATAATGTAAAGGTTGTGATACTGGGCCAGGATCCTTACCATGGAGCAGGGCAGGCAAACGGGCTTTGCTTTTCAGTAAGCGACGGTGTTAAAATGCCTCCATCATTAGTCAATATTTTCAAAGAAATTCAAAACGATCTTGACCTCGCTTTTCCGATAACGGGTAACCTTGAACGTTGGGCCGACCAGGGAGTGTTATTGCTCAATGCCATACTTACGGTTCGTGCAAATGAACCAGGCTCGCACCAGGGCAAGGGCTGGGAAACATTTACCGATTGTGTTATACAACATATATCGAAAGAGAAAGAAGGAGTAGTGTTTTTGTTGTGGGGCAGATATGCACAGGCAAAAGAAAAAATGATTGATGCAACTAAGCACCATATATTAAAAGCTCCGCATCCTTCGCCATTCTCGGTACATACCGGCTTTTACGGCTGCAAGCATTTTTCGAAAGCAAATGAATTGCTCAGGGCTCAGGGCAAAAAGGAAATTGACTGGAGTTAAATTTTATCCTTTACAGGAAAAAGTATTGTAACGAAATAATGGCTTTTAGTTTCGGTGCATTGTGCTTTGAGACTATCTTTCCATTTTTTATAACCTGTTGAGGAAAGAAATTCCTTTCCTATAAATAACAATGTAACTTCATCTTTAATAACTGTTGGCGGAACTTTAATGAACTGATAAGAAACTCCTTCGAAATTCAAACAATAGTTTTCCGTGATGTTAAGTGAATCATGTAATTGAAATTCTGCCCGTAAAAAACTTACTGAAAAGCCTGCATTACTAACTGCTGTTGCAATTTTTTCTATATCAACTTTTGCTCCCTTTTTAAAAATAACCTTACCACTTGTGTTTTCCAGGTCCATTTGTACATCATCTACAAAATCAAGTTTACGGATACTAAGTTCGACACTACGGGAACAAGCAGAACATGTAAGACCATTAACTCCAATATCAGCTGAAATAAACTGAGCCTTGCAGCCAAAGGAAAGCAATAAGGCAAATACTAATATTTTAAAGTATCTCATCTATACAAAGATAAGGCATTCTCTTCCTTTATTAGTACAGGGTGACAGAAATCATAGATGACCATATTCCATTTGATATATATTTGCCCCGTGAAACGCATTGTAGCCGCCATATTATTCTTTGCCTTTATAACGGTAAACTTCAGTAAGGTTTTAATTGTTGTTCATTACGAACTGAACAAAAAGCAATTGACCGAGCAGTTTTGCGTGAACAAAGACAAACCTGAAATGCACTGTTGTGCAAAGTGTTTGCTGAAAAAGAAATTGGCCGAAGATGATGCCAAACAAAAATCGCCGGCATTGCCTGATGCAAAAAACGATATCCAGTTATTTGGTTCTCCAATTGCAATTCATATTTATGCTGATAACGGTAAGGGTGCTACACTTTTGTATTCTTACACCGATCTGATTCCTTTGGCAAGCAGTGCTGCCTTTTTTCATCCGCCTTGTGCGTAATTAATTTAGTATTCAAATAATGTATTCCGCTGAACAGGTGGAGTGCATATTAATTACGTATTCATACATTTTAGTTCATAATTCCCGGCATGCTATGCCGGATAAAATTGATATATGAAAAAGATAATTATGATATTGCTGCCTTTGCTCATGTTCGTTAGCATGGCAATGGCGCAATCATTAAGTGGTAAGGTTGTTGATTCTACCAACAATGAGGGAATACCGGGGGCAGTGGTGTATATTCCGCAACTTAAAATAGGTGCGACCACGAATGGTAGCGGAAATTTTAAAATAAATCCAATACCCAGAGGTACCTACGATATGGAGGTCAGCATACTGGGGTATGCCACGTTTACCCAGCAGGTTACTATAAAAGACAGTACAACATGTACCTGTCACATGGGCGCTTCTTGCTGTTCATCGAATGAAGTGGTGATCACTGCACTAGGAAACGTAACCAATACACAGCGTTCTCCCATGCCTGTAGATATTGTAACACACGATATGCTGTTGCAGAATTCCTCAAGCACAGTTATTGATGCTATATCTACTCAGCCGGGTGTGAATATGACCACCGAAGGCCCGGGAACTACAAAACCTCAGATCAACGGACTCGGTTTTGACCGTGTATTGGTTTTAACAGATGGCCTGAGACAGGAAGATTTTCAATGGGGTGATGACCATGGTATATTAATAGACCCGTACTCTATTTATGATGCGGAAATAATAAGAGGTCCTGCTTCTTTGCAATATGGTGCAAGCGCTGAAGCTGGTGTTATCAGTTTCAAAACCCAGCCCTTTGCCGAAAGCGGAACAACACAAGGCAGCATACTTGCAGAGTATCAAACCAACAACGGCCTTATCGGTACTTCGGAAGATGTTGGTGGAAACCACAACGGATTTGTCTGGGACCTGCGTGCAAGTAATGAAGAAGCTCATGATTACTGGGATCCGAAAGATGGATATGTATGGGGTACAGCATGGCAACAAGATAATGCAAGGCTTACACTTGGGCTTTATAAATCATGGGGCTATAGCCGCTTATCAATGAGCATCCTGGAAAGACGCATAGAGGTGCCCGATGGCAACCGCGACAGTACAGGGCGCTTTATGTATGATGCTCCGCAAAACGGGCAGTTGTATCCCGGCACAAAAGATTTTCAGGCATACAACCCTACCATAGCAGGTGATAAAATATTAGATGAGATACAAACCTGGTGGCAGAACAGTATTAACCTGGGCAAAGGAAAACTCGGGATTGATATTGGTTTCACCCAAAGTATTCATCACGACATTGATACGGGCACGGTGGGCTCGGGCAATTTTGAAGTGAAGGATATTCCATACTCAGTAAAGTACCAGGTGGTTGGCGAAAACTCAGGGTTGAAGTTAACTACAGGTGTTAACGGAACATACGAGTTTGAAAATAATTATGCTGAACCTGCTGCACCATATATTGGCGATTACGAGATACCGAACTATACCGATCTGCAGGCCGGTGTATATGCCATTCTTCAGAAAGATTACAAGAACCTTACCATTAGCGGAGGCCTGCGGTATGATTACAATAATTTCATAGGGCAAAGCATGTACCTTGCAAATGCGGGCACGCCTGAACAGGCTGTGGTTTCGGCTACAACAACAGGCGCCATGTTGCAATTCCCCTCATTTAATAATACGTATACGGGGCCTTCGGGCAGCATAGGCGCATCATACCAATTGCCGGAAAACAACTATCTGAAATTAAATGTTTCAAAAAGTTTCCGTGCGCCTTCAATCGACCAGCTTACCAGTAATGGGGTGAACATTGGCGTAAATGCTTTTCAGCAAGGTAATTTAAACCTGAAGGCAGAGGAAGGCTACCAGGTAGACTTTGCATATGGCAATAATGGCAGGGATATAAGTTTTGAAGCTGACGGGTTTTACAATGTCATAAACAATTTCATTTTTCCTGTACGGGTGGAATCTAAAGTTGCAGGAGATTCTATGGTTGATGGCGTACCGTTTTTCGAATACATAGCTAATGAAGCTATCTTCACAGGAGTTTCGGGATATTTTAATATCCATCCATACGATACAAAATGGATTGAGATAGATAATAATTTTACGTATGTATATTCTTATCTTCCCAATCAGACTGATTCAACCCAGCATGTTCCATGGACACCTGCACCTCGTCTTACAACTGAAATTAAGTTTAAGCTGGCTGACAGAAAAACCTCTATACTCAGGAACACGTATGTGGAATTCGTTATGACGAAAGACTGGGCGCAAAATAATATTTACAGCGCTTTGTATAGCGAAATACCTTCACTTGCTTATACCATATACAATGCAGGAGTGGGTACCAATTTTGTGAACCCTAAAACAGGAAGAGCAGTATGCTCGCTATATATAAACTGTACCAATTTGTTGAACATTGGCTATGCCGACCATTTGAACCTGGCGCAGTACTTCCTTGCGTATAATGGAAATCCGGTTACTGTTACTAACCAGAGCCAGGGCATTTACAATATGGGTAGAAATGTGGGATTCAAATTGCTTTTCCCGATAGGAGGGCATAAAGAATCAGGTGCCGGAATTGAAATGCATGAATAATTCAGGCTACAGGTAAAAATTGTGCAGAATTTTCACATAATATAAAGGGTATGACCTTTCATACGAATGGCCATTTAAAAGATATGCCATTGAAAGGTCTACCCTTGTATTTGAAAGAAAAATAAATTGGATGGCGGGCCTTGCCTCTATATAGTGTCCTTTATTGAGCGATGGCACGTTATACCAGCTGACCGTTTCTCCTTCTTTGGTTATGCTTTGCATAGCCTGGTAGCTTTCACCTACAAACTCCATATACAGATTAACGTTTGTCTGGTTGTAGTTTTTATAGTGCAGCGGAAATAACAAATAGCCCATCGATAAACTATAGGTTAAAGCATTGCCATAGTGCAGGTAAATATTAGAATCGGCCTGTACATACTCATGCGGAAAAATACCAGCTGTCGTTAATGAAATGGCAAAACGGTGTTTCAGGTACGTGGCTATTATACCTGTGGATGCGCCTGAATTATCGCCTGCAAGATCTGATTCTGCCACCTCATGTGGTTCATTGCCACCCGCCAGTTGCAGGTATGCCGCCATTCTGAAATGCTCCTGAGTTCCATCTAATGATAAAAATCTGTACTTGATATTTATGGCCAGGTTTTCGAAATTATATGGATACGCCTGTCCGTTTACATACCCGTTTGTGGACAATGCACCTGTTTGAAGATTAGTTGTAATAAAGTTTTGCGGTAATATATACCCATGATGATCGGAAAAACTATACACCTGGCTTATTTCAAGTTTCGAACTTATGCCATACGAAAATATATACCCTTGCCACCAACGTGGCTGCGATTCATCGGTATAATATTCATTACTGAACTTTATACTGAGCGCTCCTTTAGGCAGGTTGCTTGCAGAACCGTATGTAGGAAAAAACTCCTGGGCATAGCATGAAATGGAAACGAAAAAAGAGAGTATGATAAAAAGCCGTTTCAATTTTTTGCGATTATTTCCGTGTCAACTTGCGAATCTCATTATTGCTTTGGTCGGATATATAAATATTCCCCCCTGTATCAATAGCAATGCCATAAGGCGAATTCAGTTCAGCATTTTTCGCATCTCCGCCATTGCCCTTATGGCCTTCTGTTCCATCACCGGTTAACGTTGAAATGATGCCTTGTGCATTTATCATACGAACACAATTGTTGCCGCTATCTACAAAATATATATTCCCGTCCGCATCAACAACTATACCAATAGGTGCATTTAATTCGGCCAACGTGGCTTTACCATTATCTCCTGAATAGCCGGCCGTTCCCTTGCCGGCAATGGTTGAAATAATTCCTTTGGTATCTATTTTACGTATCCGGTTATTGCTCTGGTCCGATACATATATATTACCCGTTCCATCAATTGCAATGGCTATTGGAAAATTAAACTCTGCGTTAATTGCACTGCCACCATCGCCCGAAAACCCTATTGTGCCATTACCTGCAATAGTAGTTACTATGCCCTTGCTGTCTACTTTACGAATGCGGTGATTTGAGTAATCAGCTATATATATATTCCCTTTATTGTCCGGCGCAACATCGTAAGGGAAATTAAATGCAGCAGCAGTGGCGGGCCCACCATCGCCACTAAAGCCTGCCACTCCTTTTCCTGCAATAGTAGAAATTATGCCTGCGCTATTTATTTTGCGAATACAGTGGTTGCCCACATCTGCAATATAAAGATTGCCTTCGGCATCTACCTTAATACCCGAAGGGGAATTTATCAATGCTTTTTCAGAAGGGCCTCCGTCGCCTTTATATCCTCTTGTTCCACTGCCTGCTATAATAGATATAATGCCATTAGCGTTTGTTTTATGAATTCGGTGCACCTGTTTATCGGCATTGTATATATTACCGGCTGCATCCACGGCAATACCTGAAGGATAATACAATTCTGCTGCGGTTGCAGGCCCTCCATCACCAAAATAATTTTGTGCACCGTTGCCTGCTATAGTAACAATCATGCCTTTGCTATCTACCTTACGCACACGGTGGTTACCAAAATCTACTATATATATGTTGCCTTTGTTATCAGTCGAAACATTACTGGGTATATGTAGTTTTGCCAGGGTAGCTTTTCCACTATCGCCCGAAAAACCGGGTTTACCGGTTCCTGCAAATGTTGAAATAATGCCGTTCACATCAACTTTTCGTATGCAGTTATTGGCCCAGTCAGCAATATATATATTGCCTGTGTTATCAGTTGTAACACCCGTAGGCCGTCCTAATTCTCCATCTGTTGCGGCATTTCCATCACCTGAATAGCCGCTCTTTCCATTGCCTGCAATGGTAGTAATTACACCTTCACTGTTTATTTTACGTATGCAATTATTTCCTTCATCGGCTATAAATATATTACCCGATACATCAGCATAAACTGAATTGGGGTAATTTAATTTTGCTGCGGTAGCTTGTCCTTTGTCACCTGTATAGCCTGCTTCACCTGTTCCTGCAATGGTGGTAATAATGCCTTTAGCATTTATTTTACGTATGCAATTATTACCGGCATCCGCTATGTAAATATTACCCCATGCATCAGCCGTAACACTCATCGGGTGTTTTAACGATGCACTGGTTCCTGGTCCTCCATCACCTGTATAGCCAACTTTTCCATTTCCGGCAATAGTTGAAATGGCTCCATCGGAACCTAATTTCTGAATACGGTTATTTGTTTTATCGGCAATATATATGTTTCCTTTTTTATCTAAAGCAATTCCGGTAGGGTAGTTTAGTTCTTTAATTATTTCATCGTCATCCATTGCAAAATCATCGCTACGTCCGCCAATAAGTGTTGAAATGATTCCTGCCGTAGTTATTTTACGTATGCAATCTGTATTCAGGCCATCGTCGGCAACGTATATATTGCCGCTGCTATCTGCAGCAATACTGCATGGGGTATTCAGTTCTGCATTCACTGCAAGTCCTCCGTTACCACCATAACCATTCATACCACTTCCAACTACTGTACTTATGGTATACGATTGGGCGTTCAGTAAGCCCGAATAAAAGAATGAAAATGCAGGCAGAACTATATAAGCTAATGATCTGAATGTTCTCATATTCGTGAAACCGGATACCAAAAATAGCTAAAACCCGTTAATTCTTTTGTTTATTAGATGGCCCTGAAATAGGCAAGTATCCATTTAATTCACTATATTTGGTAGATGGTATTGATGTTAAAATCTGTATATATGAAACATTACATTTTCTTATCGGTTATATGTTTTATTTTTTTTTCTTTTTCTGTTCATGCGCAGAGCAGTGTGCAAAATGGTACAGCTGCGAGCGTTACAGTCAGCGGTAGTGTGGTATCAGCCGATACCATTGCGCTTAAGAGGCCTGTAAGCAGTACAGATACATCGGTAGTGTTTCTGACCAGCGAGGGCGATAAGTATTATTTGCTTGCCGATAAAAAGAAGATGGATGTGTTTCAGAAATTGGTGAAGCATTCCAAAAGCCCAATGAAGATATCGGGCTTTTCTGAGGAGATCAATCGCACGCAGTATATTATTGTAGAGAGTTTTTTCTTCCTGTAAGGCCCATTTCATGCTGAGCTTGTCGAAGCATGTTCAGTTTACTTCTTAAACCTGCAATCGGTAATCGTTGTTCGCTATTATTTTGTCCCAAACCCCTAAAGGGGATTACATTGTGGCTTTAATTTTCAATTCGTAATTATTCGTGATGTGTTTATTTTCATAGGAACTCATGAGCGCTTTGCGGTTCCTAATTTGTAATTATTTGGGCGTTCCCCTACGGGTCGGGCTTTACGCTACAACTCCGCGCTGCGCTTGCGGGGTTTTCGCTGCAATCCCTAACGCAAATACATGAACTAGGGAAAGGTGGGCGCGGGTTAGCTGCAAGAGATGCGAGTATAGGAAATACAGGCAAGCAGGGCACAAAAGCCGCCCCGCCAGATTTTTTGATGACAAATATTAGTTTTCCACAAAAGCCAAAAAAGGCGCAGAGTACAAAAAACCACCGTAAAAACAGGCTATTGCGGGCTGATTGCCCATTATTAAAAGGTTTTAGCTGTCGTTTATTTGCCAAAATAAAAAGCCCCGAGAATGGCTCTGACAGGGCATTATTACGTTGAGTTATTAACAAAACACCCCATTTTTCAACATTTTCCCCAAAAAAAGTCAATAAATGTGGCTATTCATAAGGAATTAGTATATATTCGTGATAATTAATTAACCGTATTAACCTTTTAAAACCAAATCAAATGAACAAAGCAGAATTAGTAGACGCAATTGCTTCAGAAGCAAAGTTATCTAAAGTTGCAGCAGAAAAAGCTCTCGATGCATTCGTAAACCAAACAACCAAAGCTCTTAAGGGTGGCCAACGTGTTGCTCTTGTAGGTTTCGGTTCTTTCTCAGTTGCAAAACGTGCAGCTCGTAACGGACGCAATCCACAAACAGGAAAGGCCATCAAGATTGCTGCTAAAAAAGTAGCAAAATTCAAAGCTGGCGCTGACCTTGCTGCGAAAGTAAATAAATAGTCTACTATTTTACTTACACAAAAAAGCCTTGCATTTATGCAGGGCTTTTTTGCTTTAGGTAAATACTTAAAGATTAAGACTAAGGTTGAGACTGAGTTATGATGAAATTGGCGAAGCATATTCAATTTTTTTTCTGAAATCTAAAATCGTTGTTCGCTATTCTTTTGCCCCAAACCCCTGAAGGGGCTTTGAATTATTGTTTTTCATTTTTAATTCGTAATTATTTGGGCGTTCCCCTACGGGTCGGGCTATCCGTTGCAAGTCCTCGCTGCGCTGTGGGCTTTCCACTTCTATCCCTAACGCAAAAAACGCAGTACAGAAAAAGTCGTAACTTTAAACTATGAACAACTGGGTTACCATAGCAACATTCAATTATGCACACCAGGCTGCATTGCTGAAAGGCAGAATAGAATCGGAGGGGCTGTTATGCAATATAAAAGATGAGCTGATAGTAAACACCAACCCATTATATTCAAATGCTATTGGCGGAGTAAAAGTGCAGGTGAGAGATTGCGATGTGCAGAATGTTATTCCCTTACTGAAAGAACTTGGTTATAATGTGGAGGCCGATGCAAGCTTCGAAAAGCTTGTTACAAAAGTGGTGCGCTTTACACAAAAAATACCTGTTATAAATAAGTACTCGCTCGAAAGGCGTTACACTTTGCTTATGCTGGCAGCCTCACTTTTTTTAGCTGCTATACTTGTGGTGGTATATTATAGTAGTAAGTAAGCTTAATTCACCATTTACTCAAAGAAAGCCTCAACTCAATAAGTACTAAAGGAAAGCAATTATATATTGCATATCTTTATAGTATTAATAAACCATGAAAAAAGTATTTATACTTACTATAATTCTAATTTTCCACTCATTCTTTGCAATGGGCCAAAGCTGGCTTTGGGGAAAAACTGAACCGGTAAAAGGAAGTACAGCAGAATTTGAGGGAATGGCAGTTGCTACTGATAAAAATAAAAATGTTTTTCTTGCAGGCGAACTATATGATACTTTGATTGCAGGTTCAAATATCTTAATTAGTTCTGGCCAGGGTAATTCCGTCATAATGAAATATGATTCAAGTGGTAATTTGCTTTGGGCCAAGCAAAGCTCAGACCATTCCTCTTCTGGCGTTGTATATCCCTATTCCTTAGCTACAGATTTGTCAGGTAATTGTTATATGACTGGGTCAACAGGTGATTCGGCGGGATTTGGCCCATATATATTTCCGCAAGGTGATGGATATTTTGTTGTGAAATATGATAAGAATGGGAATGTTGTTAAGGTTATTTCCAATGGTGCCGTGGAAGGCGATGCTATGAGCATTGATAATGAAGGAAATATATATGTATTGGGAACTTATAGTGGCAAGATAATTTTCGGGACTTATACTTTGAATCCTCCTGCTAATAATGCAAGTGACTACTTTTTAGTAAAGTACGATTCCAATTTCAATGTTAAATGGGTAGAAAGTTCGATATGTTCAAGTACGGGCCAGTGTTACCCTACTGGTTTAGCAGTGGATATTAATAAAAATGTATTTGTCTGCGGTGGTTTTACGGGGACTGCAAAAATAGGTTCATTTACGGATACATCTTTGGGGACAAGCGCTTTCATAGCTAAGTATGATTCGAATGGAAATGCACTGTGGACAAATCAATCACAATGTACCCCAACAAGTGCTGGAGCATATTGTCAAGGGTATTCAGTTACTACCGATAAATCTGGCAGTGTTTATTTTACAGGAACTTTTTATGATACAATAAAATTTGGTTCTCATGTTTTAGCTGCGGTTGATGATATGACAAATGATGTCTTCGTGGTAAAATATAATCCCAATGGGACTCTTCAATGGAGTTACGAGACAACCAATCCAAGTTCAAGTAATTGGGTGGGCTATTCTATCTCATCAGATACATTAAATAACATTTATCTTATAGCTGCAGGGTATCTTAACACTTCTATATCCCCCAATCATACCTATAAAGTAACCTTTAATGGTGTCACCTATTCAACTACTGTTGCTACTCAGGATGGTGCCTCATTAATATTGGAGCTTACCCCAAATGGTAAAGTAAAATGCGGTAGCATAATAGCTGGTGGAGGAGATGATAATAATGCGATCGTATCAGATCCGTCGGGTAAATATATTTACGTTGGAGGAGATTTATCGAATGATTTGATTTTAGGAGGAGATACTATTGGCGATAAAAAATATGAGTATTCATTTGTTGCCCGCTGGGAGCCATGCAATGACCCTCAAAGTATTAATGAAGTAGTAGAAAATGATGAGGTGGTGAAAGTTTTCCCCAATCCCTCAACCGGCATTTTCACTTTCAACTTTTCAGGCAATAATGAAAAGGCCAATCTTATTATTTACAACATGCTTGGAGAGAGTATATGCAAGA
>DATHNG010000130.1:0-6458 GCA_035486275.1 Bacteroidia bacterium | reverse complement strand
CTTTCTTTTCGGTTTTAATAACCGGGCTAACTAAAAGCCTGTGCAGATCTTTAAGGTTCTTACAGCCAGCCAGTACCATGCGCATATCAGTATACACTGCTTCCAGCTGGCCTTTTTCATTGGCTATCTGGATGAGTGACTTGGCGTAACGTACTGCAACTTCTGACATAATGCTTTATTTAAGCTATTAATTTAAGCTAACTTCTTTTAACATTGTATTTACCAAAGCCTTTTGCTTATCATCTGATGATAATTCAGACTTAAGAATTCTTTCTGCAATTTCTATTGAAAGGCTTGCTACCTGGTTCTTAAGCTCCGTTAATGCAGCAGCTTTTTCACCTTGTATAGCTTCGCGGGCATCTTTCAAAAGCTTTTCAGCTTCTTTCTGTGCCTTACCTTTAGCTTCGTTAATCATGCTTTCCTTTATTTCTCTTGCTTCCTTAAGCATGGTATCACGTTCAGCACGTGCTTCCATCAATATCTTTTCGTTGTTCGATTGCAACTGAAGCATATCCTGCTTTGCTTTTTCAGCAGAATCAAGGGCATCTTGTATAGATTTCTCTCTATCCTTTAATGCGCCAAGAATTGGGCCCCATGCAAATTTCCTCAAGGTGAAGAACACAATAAGGAATGTGAGCGTCATCCAAAAAATAAGTCCGAATGCTGGTGATATAATATCCATGTTGTTTGAGTTTCGTTTTACTTAATCTTAACCTTGATATTTCAGAGTTTAAATTTAATAAATCCCGCGGGTCAACCAAGCGTTGATACCCGCAGGATCAATTTTCTTAGCCTTAGCGGATAAGCAACACTAACAATCCTATTACCATTCCAAAGAAAGAAGTTCCTTCGATGAACGCGATAGCAAGGATCATGTTAGTACGCAGATCTGCAGCAATTTCAGGCTGGCGAGCCATAGATTCAAGTCCGCCGCGGCCAATCTGGCCAATGCCCATACCGGCACCAAGAGCAGCTAAACCAGCACCCATAGCAGCTAAACCATATCCAACGCCGATGTTAGAACCTGATTGGGCTACGTCTAATAACACTGATGATAACATAATTGATTTATTTAAAGGTTAAAGAATCCAAATTTTAATGATGTTCCTCTTCGGCCGTTGCCATTCCAAAATACATTGCAGAAAGCAGTGTAAATACATACGCCTGTATTAACGCTACCAAAGTGTCAAGCAGTAACATGATAATGGTAAATATTACCGATACCACCGATACTCCGTAACCTGCAACTGCACTCATTGCACCGAAGATGAAAATTAAGCTGAAGAACGAAAGCGCCACAATGTGGCCTGCCAATATGTTCGCGAATATCCGTATTAATAAGGTAAATGGCTTAAGGATGATACCCAGGGTTTCAATAGGACCAAGTATTAAAACCTTAACCACTGGAGGCACACCTGGCATCCAAAGTGTATGTGACCAATAGCTTTTATTAGAGTTTGCCATCATTATAATAAAGGTAAGGCAGGCCAATGTCATGGTAATACCAATGTTACCAGTTACGTTTGCGCCGCCCGGGAAGAATGGTATAAGGCCTAATAAATTCAGGAACAATACAAAAAAGAACAAGGTAAGCAGGTATGGCATGAACTTGGCATATTTTGCATGGCCTATTGCAGGAATAGCCACATCGTCGCGGATAAACACTACAACCGGCTCAAATAACGATTGAATGCCCTTTGGCGCTCCTGTGCCACGCACCTTATAGCCTTTAGCTACGCTTAAGAATACGAATATTAAAAGCAGACCTGTAAGTAATATGGTAGCAGCATTCTTGGTAATTGAAAGATCCCAAAGTTTTGCTGTTTCTTCTTTATTTACGGTGCCGTCTTCGTTTGCAACTACAATATGAATACCCGATTCTTTAAAACCATTCTTTGAATTCGGGTCTTTTTCGTATCCTTTGAAAATGTTACCTTCTTTTAGTTTAGAAGAAGAGAATATCATTAATCCACGGTCTTTTGAGTAAAGAATAACCGGCAGTGGAATTGAATAATGGCCTGCAATGTGCCAGCTGTGAGCATCGCTTACGTGCTCCAATATCATTTCACCTGCGTTGAATTTTTCTTTGCCCTCAGTAGCCTTGGTAGCTGTTTCAGCAGGCTTAGCCTGGGTTACAGTATCGCCTGCATACGAAAAAACAGGCAAAATGAATAAAAACGAAATTATTGCGATCAGCTTTCTAAAATGCGTAAAACCCTTGATTCCAGTAGTCATTCAGCCAATATTATTCAATTATTTTTCTAAATCCGCCGCAAATATATGATATTTATATATCTATCTATTTATAATGTGAATAACTTTTGAGAGAATTTTAACACCCTTTGAAAAGCTGCGATTAAACAGGGATTCAGAGCGATAAAGACAGGTAGAACGTAAGCTCCCACAAGGAAAAAACAACTCAATCCCCTGTAGGTGCAATTGCGCTTGTTTCGACCATTAGCATAACAGTCTTTTTCGGAGCCCTTGGCCTGTGCATTACTCCTTTAGATATTGTTACTCCCTGGTTAGGGTTTAACTCTATGGTTTTATCCTCAAGGTCTATCAGCAATTGGCCTTCTACCACATAAAAAAACTCGTCATCGTTGTCGTGCTTGTGCCAATGGAATTCTCCTTCTACCACCCCTAATCTTACTACACTACTATTTACCTGTGTAAGGGTCTGGTTCGACCATTTTTCAGTAAATGTTTTTACTTCCGTTGGTATATCAATGCGCTCCTGATGCTTGAACTTTACATCCAGGTTTATGTTGTATTTTTCTTTTGTGTCCATCTTCAAAATTTTAAATCAAATGTATATATTTTGTTTCTTTCTTTGCAAACCACTAAATGAACTTAAATTAATAACTATTCCTTGGGCGTTTCCCTACGGGTCGGGCTATCCGCTGCAAGTCCTCGACTCCTAAGGTCGGCTGTGGGCTTTACGCTACTATCCCTAACGCTGTACCACGTGCTATTCAACTTGTTCTTATGAACTAGGCAAAAGGTGGGCGCGGGTTAGTCCCGAGTGCTCGGGAGCAAGCAGGGAGCACCCACCCTGCATCCCTCCCATGAATGGGAATTTACAGCCCCGAAAAGAATTAATACTGGAATTGATTTACTTGCCCTTCAAATAGCCCAATACAGAACGTATTTCAAATACGGTGTAGATGATGTAGAGCACAAAAAAGCTAAGTACGAAAGGCTTAACAATATCAGGATGCTGACGGCCGTAAAGCACAATAAAAACACCATACACAACCAGGCGGGTTAAGCTGGTAAACATGAATGCATAGGTAAATGCGCGCGGATTCTTTTTACCGGATTGTATAATTATAAAATGCGAAAGCGCTGTAACAGCAAAAAGCATACCCAGCATTATCTCCAGCGGAATGCCGGTAATGGGCATTACTTTAGTAAAGTACATATATAGCACGCCGTAAAGTATTGCAGTAAGGCCGAAAAGCTGAAGCAAGAAAGCTACAAATGAACCTTGTTTCATTTCTTTAAAAGATCTCTGACAACTGAGTAAAGTCCGACAAAAACGCCCAGTATTAAAAAGAGTGTCATAAATAAATTCTTAGGAACTTCGAATTGTTTATCTAGCCAATGCCCAATTAAGCCACCAAGTACTATTGCACCTGCAATTTGAAATGCCATACCCGAATAACGGGCAAGCATATTAGGCGACTGTTTCGGCTTTTCGTTCGTTTCGTTCTTTTGGGGTTTCGTGTCCATTTCCGTTGTAAAGTCCTTTTACGGCATTTCCCATAACGCAGGACCCGCTGAACTGGGCACCGGGTTCAATGGCTAATTTGCCTACTACTATGTCTCCTAATAGTTTGGAGCTGGACTTCAGGGAAAGGAGCTCGGTCACCGTTATTTTACCATTTATAACCCCATGTATTTCAGCATTTTGACACGAAATATCGCCGTCAATCTTACCGGTTGGGCCTATAACTAATTTACCTTGTGTTTGTATTTTACCTTTCAACGTACCGTCAATACGCATGTCGCCGCTTGACTTAACTTCTCCTTCAATATGTGTACCGGCTTTTATCTGGTTCACTAAGGACGCATCTTCCATTACATTTTTTGCCATAGGAATAGTGTTTAATTATTAAAAAGGCGACGTAAAGATAGTCTTTTTTGAAAAAGAAGCCCTTTTAATATGCTTTTTATACTAATACCACTAAAAATCAAAGGATTAGATTCCTCACTTCGTTCGGAATGACATGTATGCGTTTATAATAGAAGGGTATGGCGGCGAGGCTTTGCCTCGCCGCCATACCCTGAAAGCACAAAAAACTGTCATTCCGAGTGTAGCACAGCGAAACGAGGAATCTGATTCTTTTATCAGATACCACTATTTTCCATTAAAACTGGTAAGCAACCCCTGTTGTTAGTGTTTCAAAGATCACAAAGGTATTGGTCGAGCCACTGAAATTACGCACATAATCGGCATTGGCTACAAGTGCAAAATCTTTATACACCCGTAGCCTTGCTCCTGCCCCGATGCCATATACATAACATTCAAAACCCTGCCCGGGAACTTGTTCCTGTGTTTGTACACCCGAAGAACTGACCGCAGTATATGATATGGTTGGCGAATTCCAGTCCATAGTGCCAAACATAACCCTAAAGTCCAATGAAAGCCTATGATAAGGAACAGTAAAAAAAGGGCCCGCCATAAATAACAATTCGCTGAAATCCTGGTTACTGGCATTGGTTATGGTTTCTCCCGATCCGAACTGCTGTTCATACCCTGCACAATAAGTGTTTGTGTTTGTTTTATTAAGGCAATAGCCAACAAGTAATGAAAAGCCACTATGAGATATAAGTGGCTTGTTTAAACTGACTGTGGCATCGAACCCCGGCTGGCCGCAAGGGCTTAACTGGTAGCCACTACCATTGAACCCCGCAACCTCTTTACCCTGGCCAATGATGATACCGGCATAGCCTGTAGGTAAAATAGTTACCTGGTGCAAAAATGAAGTATCCTCCAATGTAGTATCGGCATATTGTGCGCTGGCAGAATGCGATACACCAAACAGTAACCCTATTACAAGGAGCTTCCTCATTATTTATTAAACGACTTTGGCGAGCAATTATTACGGTGCAAAAGTGTGGAAAAGTAACATAATGACTTTAATTCCAAAGATTAGAAGATAATTAGATTACTTGACGGCGTTAAATAGCATTTCCTCAGAATCATTGTTATATAAAACATTAAGAGTGTCTTTATTCCTTTTATAACTTGATACTTGTTGCAATGCTTTCATAAATTTACCTTCATATAAACAATTAACTAGTGTACTTCCATAATGGTCGAATGCAATTTTACTGTTATTATAAATACGATAATTACATACCATACTATTACAGAAGGAATGCCCTACTATGGTTCCTGAATCTGCGTTACCTTCGAAATCAAGAACCACACGATTATAAAATGCTATTGATCTATCTTGTATCGAAGCAGTATCCGTCATTTGTCCTGTTTTTAAGTCTCTAAACAGAATGAGGTGCCATTTCCCTGTCAGGCTATTAGTGGAATCTGCGTGTTGCCCAAAAGCAGTAAGACTAAAGAAAAGGGATAGTATTAGAATTAGTGGCTTCATTTACTATTGCTTTATTTTAGTACCGTTTCTATCATAGTTTATGTTTGTGACCTTTACACCATTTTTGTAATTAGTTACAGACCATACTTTTCCATCTTCATAATACTCTTTCATAACCCCATCTAAAGTATCATTCCTATAAGTTGCTTCACTTTGTAGTTTTCCATTATCATAGTATTCTTTCCTCACACCGCTAATTCTCTTCTTTACGAGTGGCATTATCCCTGATATTTTTCCATTATTAAAGAAAATCACTGTTGCGCTATCCATGGTTTTATAAATACTCTCTTGATAAATAATTCCATTAGTATCATAGTTCTTTTGGATTCCGGTAGGTTTACCCATAAAATATGACCCAACCTTCATTAATTTTCCGTTTTCGTAATACATTTTCTCTTCTCCATTTAGTTTACCATTCGTATAAGGTCTTTCTTGTTCTAATTGCCCGTTTAGGTGGAAAAAAGGCAAGTATGAGACGACTAAACACATAACATACAATATGGAATATGCTTCAATACCATTTAACCTGAGCCGAGACAAGAATGTCCACAGGCTGGTGGTTGCGCGAGAGCATGAAAGCACACACCATGGTGAGGCATTATGGGACAAGAAGGATGGTTATTATTATAAGTGTGTGCTCACAAATGACTGGGCGGAAAACGAGGCTGTGCTTATAAATGAGTATGAAGACAGGGGCGGATTTGAGAGGAACTTTGATTATATGAAGAATGATTTCGGCTGGAAAATATTACCATTTAGCAAACTTAACGAGAACCTAGTATATATGATTGTTGGCGCGATAACTAGCAACTTATATAGAGGTTTCTTACAGTTTGCTGT
>DATHNG010000129.1:0-6247 GCA_035486275.1 Bacteroidia bacterium | reverse complement strand
ACCGTAGTGGCAGGCACGCATTATGATGCAAGGCATGGCGTTACATATGCTTCGGGCCCACGCGCCGAGGATGTTGCAAGGGTAACACATGCACCAGTAAGGCAAATTGCAGTTCGCCCTACAGCAAGGCCTGAACAGCGTTACGATAACCAGCACTTGCATATATACAAGCCTGAAGTAACACCAACTAACCAGGCGAACCCTCGCCCTGCTCCGGCAAGGCCTGTTGAAATGAACCAGGTACCTAAGCGCAGCGACTATACACCGCAGCGTTCAGCTCCTGTGCAACAACAACGTTCAGCGCCTATGCAGCGTTCATATTCTGCACCACAGCGTTCGGCCCCTGTTCAGCACTCAAGCGGCGGCGGCGGTGGCAGACACAGGTAAGTTAATAATGTGAATGAAAAATATTATTCCCCTTTCTTTAAACGGAAAGGGGAATTGTTTTTATAAATACCGTATATTTATATATATTATTTATTCATGAAGAATATTTACATTCTTTTAGGCTGCATCTGTTTCGCCCTTAGCGCATCGGCTCAGCAAAGTGCAGTGCAAGCTTTTCATATAGAAAAACCTGCAGATAAAAAAGATGGGATTTCGTTTTCAATACATTGCGATAATACCGACACCATTTTTAAAGAAATATTTGTTTCCGCTACGGGTGAGTATTTGTTTTACTGGGGCAAAATAAATGCTCCCTCTTCAGTTTCGTTCAAGGGAGATACCATTGCCATGTGGATGGTTAATACAACGCTTACTACCGATCTGATATACTCGCTTGAAAAATATTCCGACTCAGTTAAAGATTACCGGTTGCCATGTGCGTATACAATAACTACCGTTAAAGAAGGTGTAGTTAAAAGCTACGATGCGTTACCACCTGCAGAGGCAAGTAAGAATGTGGTTGGTTGTGATAAAGTAAGAAAACTGGGCCGCTTATTGCAACGGTTATATGAACGATATTCTTCCGCCGGTAAATAAATATGTAGCGTAATTATTTTATCTTTTTTATATTTAGTACTTTAAATTAAATCCTATCGACATGAAAAAACTACCTATCCTATTATTACTGGCAATTTCGGTTTCGCTTACTGCACAAATAACACCTGCACCCGCTCCGGCACCTGCTCCTGTTGCGGGCCCCGGTGCTGCACCTATGCCTGCACCAGCCCCGGCTCCTGTAGTTGGCCCTGGCGCAAGCCAAATGCAGGCGCCTCCGCCTCAACCTGTAACCGGCCCCGGTGCAAATCAAATGCCTATGCAACAAGCGCCTGTAGCTACAAACCCAACTAATGTTGATTATACGAACCAGATATTATATATGGATGATATGGGCCAACCTAGAACAGCCAGGCTTAATCCTCCGCCTATGGTACAGTCAGCCCCTCCCGGTGCAATGGCTCCGCCAACAACTGTGCAGTGGACTATATATAACGGTAGCGGTATGGTAATGGGTAGTATGTTCGAAGGGTTCAGGTACCGTGGCGATAATGGCGCAGGTTATGAAACCCGTGTGGTATTACTGCAAACCGGTGATCCTAACAAACCTTATGAAGCTCGTTTCCAAAGCAGGAGAATGGGAACAATGGAATACCGCGATGGCAGAGTTATAGTACTCGACTGGCAAAATAACCCTTGGGTAGTAAAGCCTGAATATACAAACGACAGGGGAATAATATTTAAGTTCCACCCATATCAGCAAGGCGAGTAAGCCTAATATTTCATGATGCGGGCTGCGATAGTTTGTCCTTGTTTTGTATTTGTTAGCCATATTATTCATGCACAACAGGTTGCCACCATTCATATAAAAGGCCTGTATAGTGAAAGAGATGGTATCTTTATTTAGAAGTTTTTTGATACAACTGCCGCCGGCAACAAGATGGCAATATTTGTTGCCAAGAATAATGAGGCGTACTTTTACTGGAATGATGATCTACCTATTGGCCATCGCTGGGATTCTGTTTTTATGTCGAATGATTCCGCTATAATTAACCAAATTAAAAGAATTGTAACATTACAATTTGTTGATTCGGGCAAATTCTCTGATGTGATATATAGTCAGGGATATTCTGCCGGAGTAGTAGAAAACTGGGTAAAGAAAGGCTGCATGGAAAAGGACAATAATGAAGAAAACAAATGGGCAGTTATAAAACAGATGCTCGATGAAGAGCATAAAAAGTATGTCAAAAAATGAGTTTTGCTGATATATTATCCCTAACGCAAACAAAGACTAGATAAAAGATGGGCGCGGGTTAGTCCCGAGTGCTTGGGAGCAAGCAGGGAGTAAAAGCAGCCCCACAAAAAAGGCATATTGAAGAAAAGCTATTTCATTAGCCTCCAGGTAATAGTTGCACCTACTGCACCCAATACGGGTGCTGATAAATAAATCCAAAGCATTTGCAAATTACCCGACACCAATGCCGGTGCTAAGGAGCGTGCCGGATTCATAGATGCTCCGCAGATAGGTCCGGCAAACATCGCTTCTAACAAAACGGTTGCGCCAATTGCAATCCCTGCAAGTACTCCCATTTCTTTAGAGCCCTGCGATACATTTATAATGACAAGCATAAGGAAATAAGTAAGTATACATTCAAGTACGAACGATTGCATGGCACTGCCTGCCGGTAATGTTGTTCCTAATAATTGATTGGTGGGAAATAATAAGCGTGATGTTCCCGATGCGAACAAAGCTCCGCCCATTTGACTGAGAATATAAGGCAATACTTTTTTGCCTTCGAAACGACCCGCTACCCAAAAACCAATACTTACCGCAGGATTAAAATGCGCGCCCGATGTTTCACCAAAGGTATATATCATAGCCAGCACAATAAGTCCGAAGGTTGCAGCTATGCCCGCATGGCCTACCTGGCCACCCGTTTGCTGATCAATAATTATAGCACCTGTGCCGCAAAACACCAATGCAAAGGTCCCGATAAACTCTGCAGCGTATTTTTTCATACTTGTTCTGCTATAAATGCTCTGCTGTATTTTTTTACCATGTCTTTCACCTTTCTGAATTCTTGCAGTACTTCTTCAGGCGTGCCCGCGCATTTAGCAGGGTCGGGAAAATTGTGATGAAAACGTTTGGCATTAGTAGGGTAGCAAGGGCATTCCTCTGCTGCGGTATCGCAAACGGTAAGTACAATATCAAAGTCAATATTGCGGTATTCATCAATACTGTTCGATGTATGTTTCGATATATCAATACCGTCTTCATTCATTACCGTAATGGCATTCGGGTTTACACCAAGCGCTTTAATACCGGCGCTATATATCTCTGCTTTAGTGCCTGCAAAAAGCCGCAGGTATGCTTCGGCCATTTGGCTGCGGCAGCTATTGCCGCCACATAATACAAGAATTTTCTTCATTGGGTTAACAACATTTTATTTCACTGGCCTGTTCGCTCCATTTCTCTAACTGCTTTGCAAACTTTGCCATGGCTTTTTCATCAATGCAATAACATATAGATGTGCCATTTACATTGCCTTTTATTAGCCCGGCATTCTTTAATTCTTTCAGGTGTTGCGAAATAGTGGGCTGTGCCAATGGCAGTTCATCCACAATGTCTCCGCAAATACACGATTTTATTTTCAGTAAATATTCAATAATAGCAACCCTTGCAGGGTGCCCCAATGCCCTGGCAATATTGGCTATTTCGTTATGCTTGTCGGTAAAGTTTTCGGTTTTTGTTGCGCCCATAATGTATTTATATATTGCAATATTACGATAAATAATTAAATCAGTAATAAATATTTTTCAGGAGAGAATTTAAGGCTTCCCGTAAGTGTTTATTAATCAAGCCAGCTAAGGTGGAAAAATGGGAATTAATCTTAACTTTACGGCAGAACTCCACTCATGAAAAAGATACCATTCGCTCTTATTGGCATACGCGCTTTATTTGGTGTAATTATTTTATTGCTTGGTATGCTACAGGTTGCCGGGTATCGAGAGTATATAGTAGCGTTTATGGTTATTGGCTTGCTTACTGATGTATTCGATGGTATTATTGCACGCAGGCTTAATGTTTCTACTCCTGCCTTGCGCAGGCTTGACTCCGTTACCGATCAGTTTTTCTGGCTCTGTGTTATTGGTTCCGCTTATGTTGTATGCCCGGAATTCTTTAAAGCGAATGCATTAAAGATGTATATACTGGGAGGTTCGGAAGCGTTTAGTTACATTGTAAGTTTTGCAAAGTTCCGAAAGGAAGTAGCTACCCATGCTATTGCCTCTAAAATATGGACACTTACATTACTCGGTACATTTATACAGCTTGTGCTTAGTGGCAACTCAGGCATATTGTTTAATATTTGTTTTTACCTGGGTATGTTAAGCCGTATAGAAATAATAGTAATATTATTAATACTCAGGAAATGGTCGAACGATGTGCCAAGCATTTACCACGCAATATTATTACGTAAGGGGAAGGCAATAAAAAGAAATAAGCTTTTTAACGGGTAGTTAAACTATTTCCCAATCCTCGATGTCACCTTTTACAATTGTAAACAGGGGATGAGGTAATACTATTTTCACCTTATTCAGCTCCTTCAGTTTTTTGCTGTCGCGAACTTTCAACTTTTTCTTCAGGTGTTCAAGCTCGTAGGCAAATTGCCCTTTGGTAACTGTTAATGTTTGCTTTTTGAATTTCCAATCAATCTTGTCCTTGCCAAAAGTGTAACCGCGTTTGGTTGCTTCAGTATACACTTCACTCAAGTATTGGTTTATAGCATGCAATGGATCCTTAGCTTCTTTAAACCTGTTCAGTTGCGGGTGGTTCTTATATCCTTTGGTTCTGCCTTCCAGTACATGTTTTGCCAGCAAGGTTTCGCGCCACAGGGCCACTAAGCCTTTTGTATCGAGGTACCGCGGATGTAATGACCAGATGCGCACAAAAACTAATCTTTTTTTATGGGCATTTTGGCAGCAAAGCCTATGTCATCTATAAACAGGGTAGTACCCTCATGTGCCGGTTTTCCATGAGGCCCTTGTATGCCAATAACCACCAGTGCAGTATCAGGATTTTCCTGTTGTACCTGGTACCTGAATGGTATAACAAAAGGCAGGTAGTCTCTGCTGTTCTGTCCGATCAGAAAAATGGTATTTACCAATATGTCACGTCTGTGTTTTTCTTTGTTCCATTTGGTTAAGGTAATACCAAAGAAAGCCGAATCAGAACTTCCTGCCGCAGAAGTGAACTTATAGTTTCCGTTTAATGATGTAGCATGTAAAAAGTATCTGAAGCCTGCATTTGCTTTGCCTTCATCAAGCAATATAATAGAATCGACACTGGTAGTTGAGTAAATACATCCGTTGGCTGTATCGCCGTGGTCAACCACCACTTGCATTTTTACTGCGTAATTACCTGTATGTGCCTCACTACTCTTGCTCGTGGACATTCCCTTGTATTTCGGGTTTATCTTATAGGTAAGAATATCATTTGTGGTCCATCCTGCGGGCGATTCAAAGTTTGTTCCCCTATAGAAATTCCAGTTCTCAAATCCTCCGTTCGGAATATCCTGCGCCATTGCCCCCATTGAAGTAATAAAGAAAAGGGTTAGTATACATGCTGTTTTTATGTTCATAATGCTAATTGAAGGTGTTCAAAGTTAATAACAAATACCTGTGGTAATTTAATAATAATAGAAAGTATAGTTTCAGCAGGTTTATATACATTTACTACATAAAACCCATTATCATTAAACTGCATACCTCCATAGTAACGCTGTTTCTTCTGTTAATATTGCAGCCCTTATTGGCGCAGGAAACTGCTGCCGTTAAGTTGCCTCAAAAAAAGCACATTCATAAACCTTCTACTGAACAAAGCTTTTCGGTGTATGGCGATAAGGTGAAGTTTGTTATTTACCATACCGATAGTATTGTGGTCGATTCAGGTGGCCCATACGTAACCAGTACGGCCGAGTATATGTGGGACACTATTAATGCCGGATACATATTTGTAATAAAAGAACAACGTCTTTTCTGCAATGGAGTGAACCCGGATATATTGCAGGGTGATATTAAGAACATACTTAGTGTAATACCTAAAAATGGGTTTAAATTGCTCGATAAGAGCGGAGGCGAATTTTATGTTAATGTGGAAGAAGCGTTGTACGATGGCGGTGCCGATTCTATATTTATAGCCGTAGATATAAATGGCTTTATTGGTGGCGATGCCCAGTTTGAAGAACACGGTGTTGTGGGAATGAAGTACAAGGAGCTTGTTCAATATAATGACAGCTTATATAAA
>DATHNG010000128.1:0-22890 GCA_035486275.1 Bacteroidia bacterium | reverse complement strand
CGGTTGTTACATTCAGGCCTGTTGAAGGACTCCAAGTATACGTACTGGCTCCGCCAGCTAATAAGCCCATGGTGTCTCCAGGGCATATCTCTGATGCTATGCCTGTTGATAGTACTGATACTGTTGGTGATGCATTGATTGACACAACTACTGAGTCTGTAGTGCTGCAACCACTTCCACTGGTGCCTACTACAGTGTAAGTAACTGTGGAGCCCGGAATTGCTGTTGGGTTACTGCACCCTGTACAACTTAATCCCCCTGGCGGGCTCCACGTGTAATTTATCGCTCCACTGGCTAAAAGTGCAACGGAATCACCGGTACATATTCCCGGTCCTGCTGGCGAAATACTTAATGTTGGTGTCGGATTAACGGTGATTGTAATTGTTGCAAGACCTGAACAACCACCTGTAGTTCCGGTTACTGTATAGGTAGTCGTGGAACCCGGATTGGCTGTTGGGTTGCTACAACCTGTACAACTTAATCCCCCTGGCGGGCTCCACGAATATGATGTTGCTCCGGTTGCATTAAGTGTAACGGAGTCTTTAGAACATAATGTTGTTAAACCTGAAGGTGTAATTGTTACTGTAATTGCTGGCGCAATTGAAACACCTACAGTAGCAGTACCTACACAACCTGTCGCTGTAGTACCAGTTACGGTATATGTTTCAGAAGAGCCTGGTGTGGCATTTACTGTTGCACCGGTTGTTTGGTCAAGACCAGTTGAAGGGCCCCAGGTATATGTTAATCCACCTGTAGCATTAAGATTCGTTGAACTGCCAGGGCAAATGTTAGGAGAAACTGCCGAAGCATTAATAGTAGGTGGTGGCGTTATTGATACTGATACGGTACCGGTACCAATACATCCGTTTCCATCTGTTCCCGTAACTGTATACGTTTCTGTAGAACCGGGTGATGCATTTACAGTACCGCCCGTTGTTTGGTTAAGGCCTGTTGAAGGTCCCCACGTATAGGTAGTAGCACCCGTTGCATTTATATTCGTTGAAGTGCCTGAACAAATTGATGGAGATACTGCTGTGGCATTTACCGTAGGGTTAGAGTTAACTGTAACAGCAACAGTTGCTGTATTGTTACATCCATTGATATCTGTTCCTGTTACGGTGTATGTTTGAGAAGTTCCTGGTGAAGCAGTAACAGTTGTGCCCGTAGTTGCGTTCAAACCAGTAGCAGGGGCCCATGTATAACCGACTCCACCGTTAGCAGTTATTGTAGTATTGCTGCCTGAACAAAAAACAGGGGTTGTAGCGTTAGCACCAATTGTTGGTAATGGATTAATTGAAATTGAAACAGTTGCTGTACCAGTACAACCTGCAGCTGTAGTACCTGTTACAGTATATGTTGTAGCAGCCCCCGGTAAAGCATTCACAACTGCGCCTGTTGTTTGGTTGAGCCCCGCTGAAGGCCCCCAGGTGTACGTTGTGGCTCCGCTTGCATTTATATTCGTGCCTGTTCCCTGGCAAATTGAAGGTGAAGTAGCACTGGCATTTAAACTAGGTGGTGGTGTAATCGTAACCGACACAGTGCCGGTACCAATACATCCATTTCCATCTGTTCCGGTAACGGTATATGTTTCTGTAGAACCGGGCGATGCATTTACAATGCCCCCGGTTGTTTCGTTAAGGCCAGTTGAAGGCCCCCATGTATACGTTGTTGCTCCGCTTGCATTTATATTCGTTGAACTTCCTGAACAAATAACAGGTGATGTTGCCGTGGCATTTACGGTAGGATTCGGGTAGATTGTTACAGCAACAGTTGCTGTATTATTACAGCCATTAATATCTGTTCCTGTAACTGTATATGTTTTAGAGGAACCCGGTGAAGCTGTAACGGTTCCACCCGTAGTTGCACTTAGGCCTGTAGCTGGTGTCCATGTATAGGTTACAGCACCGGTAGCAGTTATAGTTGTATTGCCACCAGCACAAAACGCAGGTGTTGTAGCATTCGCATTAATTGTTGGTGTGGGGTTTATAGAAATTGCTACTGTTGCGGTACCTGTACAACCCGATATTGAACCGGTTACGGTATAGGTGGAAGCTGAACCAGGTGAAGCATTTACAGTTGCGCCCGTAGTTTGATTGAGGCCTGTTGAAGGACCCCATGTATAAGTAGTAGCACCCGTTGCATTTATGTTAGTATTTGTTCCCTGGCATATAGCTGGTGAAACAGCATTTACATTTACTGTTGGTGTAGTTGCAATTGTTACTGTAGTTGTACCCGTACCTCCGCATCCATGAGAATCAGTTCCTGTTACAGTATAGGTTTGGGTAGATCCCGGTGTAGCTGTAACGACCGAGCCTGATGTAGCGCTTAATCCTGTTCCCGGTGACCATGTATAATTAACAGCCCCACTGGCAGTCAATGTAGACGTATTTCCGCTTCCCGAACAAATTACGGGAGTTGGATTATTTATATTTATAGTTGGTGTTGGGTTTACTACCACTTTTACTGTTGCTGTTCCTGTACAACCTCCTAAAGTTCCTGTTACAGTATATGTTGTAGTGACGGTTGGAGATGCATTAGGATTTGCACAATTAGTGCAACTTAAACCTGCCGATGGTGTCCATTTATATGAAGTAGCGCCACTTGCAGACAAAGGCACCGTACCACTCTGGCAAATTGTGTCGGTTGGTGAACCCGATACTGTTATGGTAGGTCCTGCTCCTGTATATTCCCCCAAATAAAATGAAGGGTTAGGAAACTGCCCACCTGCATAAAGCATACTGTTGGATACACAAAGAGAAAACACATCGCTATTAATATTATCGCCACAAGAAGAACTGAACCCAACCCATGATGAACCATTCCATTGGGCTATACCGTAGGCGGTGTTATAAGTACCGGCCGTTCCAAAATCGCCACCTGCAATAAGATTACCATTATACATACACAATGCATATACATTAGCATTATCTCCATTGGCATTGCCCAGGCTACAGCCCGGTGCACTCATACCAGCCCCAAGTTTTGACCATGCAGAGCCATTCCATTCTGCTATGTTATGAAAACCAGCCGTTCCGCCGGCAGTTGTAAAATCGCCCCCTACATATAGATTTGTGCCATCATTTGTAATAGCCATTACAGTCGGATCAGGATTAACAGCTATCTGGTCAGGAGTTGTGGCAATATTATTAATAAGTACAGAACCTGTAAGACCGGAAGTAAGAGCTGCCCATGTTGTACCATTCCACTCTACAATACTATTTACAGTAAGACCACTTTTGGTAGTGGTAAACTGTCCACCCACATAAAGATTACCTCCCAATATATTCAATGCCCACACATCGCCACTTACGCCGGGGGTTGAAGCCGGAGGGGTAAGCGCTGACCATATACCACCGCTCCATGATGCAACGTAATTACAGGTAACCCCGTTTGCAGTAGTAAAGTCTCCACCAACATAAAGGGTTGTACCACTAACTGTTAAAGCAGTTACAAAACTATTCGTACCCATACCCATAGTCGACCAGGTAGATGTACCTATATTATATGACCCGATATTATTATAACCTGCGGCACCATTTGCTTTTGTGAACACCCCACCCACATATATGTTACCACCCATGTAAGCTAAGGCGCAGATAGATCCGTTTACATAACCCAAATTGGTCCAGGTTGTTCCGTCCCATTTCATCACATAATTATTGGTATTGTCAAATGGGTTTGGGTCAGTACCTACGTATAGATTTGTACCATCAGTACACATAGCATACGTAAAATTATTGGTGCCTCCACCCGGAGCAGTCCATTGAGCATTTACCCTGCCAACAACCATTACATAAAAGACACAGAATAAAAGTATTATTCTTTTCATGTGCTTAAATTGAGTTGATAGAATATATTACTGTATACTTATTCTTGAAAACCCTGTACAGTAACGTTTTAGATATGGGGTAAAAAAAGTCAAGGCTTAGTATAGGTTTCAGTTTTTCACTGGCGAAAAACTCTGAGAGGATTGAGAGAATGCTACAACGGAGATTTTTAACCCAAAACACACCTAATTGTGTCTTTTTTGTTAAAATTGCTGAAGCACATGAAGCTTCCACTCTATTATTACTTAATTTTCTATTCTTCACAGCCAGGTTGCGTTTATTTCGGTATACAAACTTACCCTTAACACATGCTTTATCGTAACCAACTTTAATCTGTTTGTTAATATTCCAATTATTAACACAACATTAATTTATCGTAATCAATCCTTTAAATTACCTATATTCGCTATAATAAATTAATAAATTGGGTAGCTTAAAGTTAATAATCCAATGGAAAATTCCAATCTCGTTAAGTTGATAAAATCTCTTGAGAAAAATGAAAAGAGACATGTTTCAATGCAGCTTTCCAAACATAAAAGCACGAATAATTTGCTCAGGCTATATTCTGTTATTAGTGAAATAGAGCCTGTTAATGATGAGATAATAGCAAAAAAAATTCCTGATAAAAAGTTCATTTCTCAGCTTAAGATCAATAAGCATAACCTCTATTATCTGATATTGGATGCCTTGCATAATTTCCATTTGCGAGGTTCAGAATACGGCAGAATACTGAATTTTTTACACCAAGCTGAAATTTTATCAGCCAAAGGCCTAACTATAGCCAGGCGAGAGCTTCTACTCAAGGCAGGCAAAATAGCTGATCAGTACGCACTTTCAGAACTTAAACTGGAAATATTACGACTACAAAACCTGGAGCCTGATAATATGACAAGCTCGACAAATATTCATAACGAAACGAAAAAACTGGCCGAAAGAGTTCAGGAAGAAAGTAAGATAAAACACCTGAATAACAGAATGTCGGTATACCAAAGAAAAGTCGGACAACGATTAACCAAAACCCAACTAAAGTATCTTGAAAAACAAATGCTGAATACTATTAATGTTCAGAATTTTAAAGGGCATACTTTCTTTAACCAGTTCTTTTATTTCCGTATGTTATCGCTTTATCATACCATGGCTGGCAGAACCATTGAAGCACATGAAAATAATATGCGGCTTTTAAATCTTTTCAAAGAAGAACCCCATATGACCAATATGCAAATTTGGAAGGATCGTTATTTATCGGTACTTAGTCGGCTCATTACGTCTTCTTCCCTCATAGGTAAAAATGAAATGATCCCTTTTCTGGCTGAAGAGATTAAAAAACTTGATATTTCAGACAAACGAAAAGCCTTTGCTGATATTAATATACTGGATGCATATATGCAACTAGGTGAATTCGAAATAAGTGAAACTCTTGTTAAACAAGTTGAGAACAATACTGAGTTTTATCACAAAAGTTTAGGGCCAGCTAATAGAACCGCTCTTTATTTTAACCTTGCTGTTCTTAACTTCGGGTTGGAAAACTATTCACGCTCTCTATCCTGGATAAATGCTATAATAAATAACCCCGATAATAAGAGTGAGAATGTGGGAGTTGCGAATACTATAAGAATAATGAGATTATTATTATACTATGAATTAGGGTATCATGATATCATGGAATATGAACTACGTTCAACATACCGTTATATCTCAAAACAAAAAGACCTATACCGTTTTGAAGAATTAGTACTAAAGTTTATCAGAAGAACGGTATCTCTCTATGACAGAAATAAAATAAGAACCATAATGATAGAAACACGCAATGCGCTTGTTAAGCTTTCTAAAATAAAGTCGGAACAGCAAACATTATCTTATTTTGATTTCATATCCTGGCTTGACAGTAAATTAGAGAACAGGAGATTTACTGACCTGGTTAAAGAAAAAGTAAGGGAAAGATTAAAACTGGTTGCTGAATAAAGGTAAGGTAATCTCTACTTTCTTAACCTCGGATCCATAGCCTCTGAAAGGCCTTCGCCTAACAAATTATATACTGTAACAGTAATAAATATTGCTATTCCTGGAAACACCGCTAACCACCATGCAGCAGGCTTAGATCTGGCCTCAGAAAGCAGAGCGCCCCAGGTTATGGTGTCTGCAGGAACACCAATGCCCAGGAAAGATAATGTAGCTTCGGTAAGAATTGCACCTGCAACACCAAATGCAACAGCTATTAACACCGGAGATAGTGCATTTGGCAATGCATGCCTGAAAATTGTCCGCAGTTGAGAATACCCCAGTGCCTGTGCAGCTTCAATATATTCTAACTCTCGTATTCGTAATAGCTCTGCCCGTACAAATCGCGCAATACCTGTCCATGCAGTTGCTCCGATAACCAACATAACCATCATTAATGATGGTTTAGCAATAGCAATTACAGACATAATAAGAAAAAGCGTAGGTATAGACATTATTATTTCTATACAACGCGAAACAATTATATCAGCAGGAATATTTATTTTCTTTCCTAAAAATTGTATTCGCCTTAAAGGCATAGCCAATATATTTCCGATACTCATTACACCAGAAAAAATAAGTAGACTTATGAAGCATTGGCCCAGAAAAGAAATAAACGAATGAGTAAACGCTTCAGTTAATTCGTATGAACGAATTCCAACTGCATAAAATACCGCTGGCGCTAAAAAAAGCAGATTAAAAATTACTCTTATACGTGATACTTTGAGTCGGTTATCACCAAAATAACCCGCAAGTAAACCCAATATTAACCCAATTAATGTTGCAATACCCATTGAGAATACTCCTACAAGCATTGCAATTCGCGTACCGTATATCATAGCAGCAAATATGTCGTGCCCCAATTCATCGGTACCAAGCCAGTGTCTCCAACGCAATGATTTTACAGGCTGTTTATCAAAGGGGCCTACTGAATGAACATTAGCTTCATCTATATTTTGGGGCAAGTAAGGAACCGGCGGAAAAATTGCCCATTGGTAATTCAGCTCTTTCCACTCCACATTTTGGAGTTCGGCTGGCCATTCGGTTATACCTGCACTTACAAAATACGACTTACATACAGGAAAATATAAATGCTTATTGTATTCGCATACTAATGGCTTTTCATTAGCCAATAGATCTGCAAAAGTCGAAAGAATAGCAAGAAACAAGATAAACCGTAAAGAGTATGTGGCAATTTTATTCTTTCGCAATTGCCGAAATACCATCTTCCAATACCCTTCCGGTGAAAGAACTTCATTTATCATTGTCTCTGAAACTTTTTTCTTTGCAGCGCCTCCAAAAATATTATACCCCGATTCTCTCATCAGGCAATAGTTTTAGAATAAGATATCCGGGGATCAGCAACAGCATAAAGTATGTCAGCAATTAAGGTTCCGCCAAGCGTTAGCAGGGCGGCAAACATAGTATTGGCAAATACAACTGGGTAATCATTTGCAATTAATGCGTTATAACTAACCTGCCCCATACCAGGTATAGAAAAAATTTCTTCAATAACAACCGAGCCGGAAAGTAGTAACGGAAAAACATTTGCGAATAATGTAATAACAGGCAATAAGGAATTGCGCAATGCATGTTTCCAAACTACTCTCTCTTCAGGTAGCCCCTTTGCCCTGGCGGTCCTTATATAATCCTGGCCAAGTGTATTCAGCATACCACCACGCATTTGCCGCGAAATAAAAGCAAGTGAAGTATATGTCCAGCAAATGAGTGGCAGGATTAACCGATATATTCCTTGGGTAATATGATATTGGAAAGGTGCATCGGCAGGAATTGGCGCAGCACCAGGCGCAGGGAACCATGAAAACCAATCGCCACCACAAAAGAAAATAATAAGTATAGTAGCTATCCAGAAATTCGGTAAAGAATACAACATGAACAGACCAGTAGTTGTAGCTCTTTCTTTTTTGCTTCCTTTGGTTGTTGCGGCCTTTACTCCAAGCGGTATTGCAATAAAATATGCTAACATCACCGACGCAAAACTTATACCCAACGTCCATTTCATCGCATCCCATATTATAGAACTTACAGGGCGCATATCCTGATACGAAAAACCAAAATTACCCCTGAGAAAATTAACCAGCCAGTGATGGTATTGATTCCTGAAACCGTACCAGTGAATTGCAGGTATAAATTTTGCATAAGAAGATTGATGATCAACAATAAACAGTTCAGTGTTTTTTAGCGCCACAAACTTCGATGAAAGAGGTTGCAGCACCTTACATTTCCCATTAAGAATACTTGTGAGATTTGAAAAAATACTCGCTATCTTACTTTGATCATAGTTTACATATAATTCATTCACATTTTTCTTTGCTGCAATTATGTCTTCCTGGCACAAACTATCCGTTCTCAGATAATTCAATTCGCTTTCAAATTGTTTTAGCGCGGAATAATAACGAGCAACGTTAGGCCAGCTACCATTTATAAAAGCAATATGAGCCATACTTTCACGAACATCTGCTTTTGGTATCCTGTAGAGTGTATCACTGCTAGTGGAATTAGTTATACTAAAATAAAACAGAGGCAGATCAAGCCCCAGTTTATGCCTGACAGACATATATGCAGCCTCGTCAGCAATATTCCTTACTGATAGTCCTGATTCTCCTTGCTGCCTGGCAAGGATTGTTTCAACGGGGTCGCCCGGTGCATATACACCAAGCATAAACATAATAAAAGATATTACCAGAAGGGTAGGAATGAAAATGAGAACCCGCTTAGTTATATATTGCAGCATGCTTAGGCATTACACATTATTTCCTTGCATTAGCATCAAAACCAGCCTCCCAGAAAAAAGGCATGTTACAGGAAGGATACACATTGGAATATCGTTTGTTCACAGCAATTAACGCCTGCTGCGCACACAAAAATATATCGCCGCATTGTTCGTGCATTATTTCTTGTAATCGCTTTATCATCTTAGCGCGCTTTGTTTCATCTAACTCAACACGTATTGAATCAATAAGTGCATCAGATTTTGCATCGCCAAAACTTATAACATTCGACCCTTTGTTCAATGCAGATGTGGTATAAAATATTTGTTTAAAATCCATAGGGCCTGGTTGAAATCCCCATACATCCATACACACATCAAAATTATGTGTTTTCAGATTGCTTCTGAAAACGTTGGCTTCCTGCTGAACAATGTTTACTTCAATACCCACCTTACGGGCCTCTTCTTTAAACATAAGCCCTACTTTTTTTCTTTGTTCGTTACCTGCGTTACATAAATAATCAATTATAAAATCGGTTTTCTTTCCATCTATTTTCTTATCCAATATTCCGTCTCCGTCACTATCCTTCCACCCTGCAGCTGCTAATAAAGCCCTGGCAGTATCTATGTTGAAACTGTATGGCTTTATCGAGTAATTATAATTAAGAGAATCCATTGGGGTAACCGGGCCAATAACTTGTTGTGCATATCCATAATAAACGTTCCTTATTATCCTGGGAACATCAATTAAATGAGCTATTGCCTGTCGTGTTCTTATATCAGCAAATTTTGGGTTAGCCATATTTAAGCCGATATATGAATAAGACAACTTAAGCGTACGATACGTATTAAAGTTTTGCGAAAACTTTTCTGATTTAGGAAGCTCTGCAAAATCAGATGGTTTTATGTTTCCTATTACATCAATATTTCCTGCCTTCAGTGAAACGAGAGCCGAAGTCATATCATTAATAGTTTGATATATAAGCTTTGATGGATTAGCTTCAAAAAAACAATTCTTCGTTTTTAAATCGTCTCCCCACCAGTTGTTTTTTTTCATTAATACAATACGTTGGCCTGTTGCCCATGATTTAAATTGATACGCTCCGCTACCGGAAACATAATTTGTATCACGCGAATATTTATCTGCATTAAAACTTTTGGCAAATGCAATCATTTTAGGATTATGGGCAGTTGAAGTGTCATAATACATTTGTTTCACTGTAAAGCTCTCCATATACTTATTCGAATCATACCTGTATTCAGGTAGAATATAGGTGTCAGTACCCGTGGCTATTACTGCCATCATATATTTTTCATTATATACAACCGTAAATTTTTTTGGCTTATCAGGGTAAAGTATTATATCACTTACCATGTCGTAATACGAGCGTAAAGCCTCGTCATTTACAGCAGGGTTTTTAATAACCTTAAGGGTGAATTCCACATCCTTTGCCGTAACGGGCGAGCCATTGTCCCATTTAGCCTCTTTTCTTATTTCGAATGTGATCAGCATTCTTCCTGCAGAATCAATTTTCACCGTAGGAAGCGTATCTGCCAAAACAGGAACTAATTTCAGGGTACGGTAATCAAAATTTAAAAGAGGTTGAAAAATATTATTGTCAATATCTTCCGAGCCCAGGTCGGAAGCGAGCACTGGGTTAAGCATGCCCGGATCGCCTAGCTGCCATAAAACTACCTGGGTAGGGTTATTCTTATATGTTGAACACGAACTAATTACAAGGCAAGCACATAGAAAGGCTATAATGGAGCATAAACTTTTCCTCATTAGCTAGCGTAATTAATTTTAACAAATCTACAAAATTGTAAATACGGTTAAAAAAAATCCTGCCAAACCTTACCAATCAGCTTGTAATTATGACCAAAGATTGCCTTAAACTTACAAGTTTAATGCGCTATCTCAAAACTTGCTGATTGTACTTTTGTTGCATTCAATCCTTTAGATTGATAAATAAAAAAGCAACAAAGAAGACCAAACAGTGCAAGAAGAGTTGCAACTTTGATTGTTTCACGTTTTTTAGATGTTGCTAACATAATAACTGCGGGGGATTAATTATATAGAAACAAAACTACATTTACTTTCTATCAAATGCAAAAAAATTCCCACCCCTTCCCCTCCCACTACAGGATAGGAGGGGAAAAAGCGATATTGAGGATTAGGGGATGGGAAATACATACAATTCTTTTATAGTAATTTGACAATGCAACGTTACGACACATATTTCAATTATCAATTGTATTTATACCTACGTATTTATACGTAAAAATGAGTGTGTTTTTTTGAAAACACACTGAATACCAGCACATACGTTTAATTACGGAAAATTGCTGGGCGATATTTTTATAAATTTGTGAAGAATGGTTTAGTGATTGAACTCAGAACATTATTTTATGTTGCTCCACAAAGACTAAAGATGAAGGGGATGAAAAACATGAGAACAACTGCCAGTATAGAAGCGGAGGAAAGAGATCGGCATCGCATAGCTAAAGACCTTCATGATAGCCTTGGGCAACAACTATCGGCCATAAAGCTTTATCTTAATGCTTTAAAAACAATTTCACCTGTTACCGATAAAGCAAAATATCAAACTATCTTATCAAAATCAGTTGGTGTATTAGATGAGGCAACAGCAGAACTTTCTGACATATGCTTTAACCTTATGCCTGCTGCTTTAAATGCATATGGCCTTATATATGCTATTGACGAGTTAACGCATAAACTAAAGTTTTCAAAGAAAATAAATATTGATGTAATTGTTCATCCTGGTTTTTCACCGCTTGACAAAACACTGGAGATAAATATTTTCAGGGTAATACAGGAGTTTATAAATAATTCAATTAAGCATGGCAAGGCAAAACAAATTAAAATTGAATTGGGGTATCAGAAAAAAAACAAACAAATTGAGTTACTGTTAAAAGATGATGGAAGAGGGTTTAATACGAGTAAATTAAACAATCGTACTGGTATGGGTTTACAAAACGTAAAATCACGAATTGATTTTCATAAAGGCAAAGTTGCCATAAGAAGCGTTCCGGGTAAAGGCACCTCATACGAAATAAATATACCTGTAAAACATAACACCCTATGAAGAAAATTAAAATACTTATTACTGACGATCACAAACTTATACGTGATGGATTGAGAGTGATGCTGGAAACGTACAATGGAAAATACATATTTTCCATTGACGAGGCTTCCAGTGGTGAGGCAGCTGTTGAGAAAGTAAAGAATAAATCATACGATGTTGTGCTTCTTGATTATCAATTACCTTTTATGACCGGCGCAGAAGCAGCACGAGTTATAATGCAGAAGAAACCGGGCACTAAAATACTGGCATTATCTAATTACAGTGAATATGCCTACATTGATAAAATGATAAATGATGGCAAAGTAAAAGGCTATATTTTGAAGAACATTACCCAGGACGAATTAATACGGGCAATAGAGACTATTCTCTCAGACAGGCGTTATTACTCTAATGAGGTTGCTCTTAATTTGTTGAGTCATGACAAATCTTTATCCGATACCAGTGATATAAAAAGCTTACATGCTATTCGTCAGATTCTTTCAGAAAGAGAAATAGAGATATTACGTTTTATTGCTGACGAAAACACTAATGAAACCATTGCCGATAAGTTATCGATAAGTAAGCGAACTGTAGAGACACACCGCCATAATATTATGGTTAAGCTAAATGTTCATAATGCAGTTGGCCTTATAAAAACAGCCTTGCAAATGTTCTCGAAAACAGCATAATAGAGTGTTTATTTCTTGAACTGCTTTAACCATTTAAGTGCTTTTCTTTCATCATTGAATAAGCGCACGGGAATCTGTGGTTTATCAACTGTAATGTAAATATTTCCGGCAAGTTTAGATACTAAAGAATCTACGACTAAGGCTCCTGCTATTATTCCGGTTATTGACCTTTCACCTGCAAAATATTTTCGCGAAACTGTATCAATAGTTGCAAGCCCTCGTATATCTATAAGGCAGGGCATTTCCTTTCCATTACAAAACTTAATACGTTCCTCAACCATTTCTTTTGCTATATCTATATTAATGACAAGGTTTTTAGCCCAAACAATACAAATTACGTCCTCTTCTATACTATGGTGAGCATATTTAGTTTCCAAAACTTGTGGTGGTTGCATTATTTAATCATTTGAAGTCCTGTAGCCAAGCTATGGCTTTATCTCTATCGGTAAATAATTTTGTTGTGATAAGCGGCTTATCAATTTTAATAAAAATATTCCCTGCCAGTTTCATTATCTCATTATCAAGTAAAAAAGCACCTGCCTTAATAAATTCAACTGCTTCTTTAGAAGCCATATATTTTCTTGCTTTTGTATCAGTTGTAACCACATTAATCAGGTCAATAAATATAGGTGTAGGCTTACCGTTCGAAACCTTCATACGCTCTGCAACTACTTGTTTTGAAATTTCCAGGTTTAAAACAACATTCTTCTTAAACACGGTAAATATAATTCCATCTTCACGCCAAATCTCAAAAAAATCATTTTCAACATACTGTTCTTTCATCTCTACAAGGTTTTTACGTGTTTGTACGTAAGTATTTATACGTAGCACTTATGTATTTACATGTCATATCTTTTCAAATATAATTTTTAAACCAATATATACTATGGACAACAAGAAAAAAACAGGCAATATTATTGACTCAGTCAATGATATTATTACTCTGGGTAAGGAACGCGGAGTACTTATGCAATACACGGAAGATGAATCGTATGATGGGCGGATAATAACCATTGACGGTAAGCCACTTGTCAATTTCGGATCGTGCAGTTACCTTGCATTAGATACGGATGAGAGGATAAAAGACGCTGCCATTGAGGCTATCAGAAAATACGGTGTTCAATTCTCGTCCTCAAGAACGTATCTGGCATGTACACTTTACAAAGAATGGGAAGATTTGGTAAGCAAAATGTTTGGTGCACCAATAGTTCTATCAACATCCGTATCATTAGGACATCATGCTGTTATTCCGGTCGTAATAGAAGAAGGAGATGCTATCATCCTCGACCAGCAGGCGCATGCCAGTATGCAGGAAGCAGCTCAACGTATGCAATTAAAAGGATGTACAGTGACTATTTTAAGACATAGCCGGCTAGATGAGCTTGAGAATAAGATACAGGAGCTATCAGCAACCCATAACAGAGTTTGGTATGTAATTGACGGGGTTTACTCAATGTACGGAGATTATGCTCCAGTAAAAGAACTAGTGACTTTACTTGACAAGTACAGTTCATTTTATTTGTATGCAGATGATGCCCATGGCATGAGCACAGCAGGCAAGAACGGAACAGGTGTAGTTCTTAATCAGATTGAACTTCACGAGAAAATGGTGCTTGCCACTTCACTGAATAAGGCATTTGCTGCTGGAGGAGGAGTATTTGTATTTCGGTCAGCTGAATTAGCGAACAAAGTAAAAAGCTGTGGCGGCTCTATGATATTTTCAGGCCCTCATCAAATCCCTTCCATTGCTGCCGGAATTGCTTCTGCAAAAATTCATTTGTCTTCTGAAATAGCAATACGACAGGAAGCATTACGTGAGAGGTTGAATTATTGTCACGACCTGTTGGTGAACAAATATGGCTTGCCTGTTATATCAAACCCTGAATCGCCGATTACATTTATAGGACTTGGTCTTACAAGGGTTGGTTATAATATGGCTAAACGCATGAAAGATGATGGCTTCTTCACAAACCTTGCAATATTTCCGGCCGTGCCTGAGGTATGTACCGGCCTCCGGTTCACTATTACCTTACATCATACATTTGAAGATATAAAGAACCTGGCTGAAAAACTGGCCTATCATTTTCCTAAAGCACTGGCCGATGAAGGCAGAACGCTTAAAGATGTACACCGCGCATTCCGCAAAGTGGCTAAGTTTAAAGAAATTGAAGAGCCTATTTCACCTGTTATAAACACTTTATTGAATGGTTATACTTTACAACACGAAACAACAATAAAGAACATTGACGAGAAGCTATGGAACGAACGGATGGGAAAAACAGCTACCAACGACTGGCAAAAGATGATGTTCTTTGAGCAAACATTCACAGGCAACCCATTACCGGAACATAACTGGAGCTTCCACTATTACATTATACGTGATGCAGCAGGTACACCAGTGCTCACCACCTTCTTTACGGCAACCCTTGCAAAGGATGATATGTTTGCACCGGCTGCAGTTTCAAAACAATTGGAAAAACTAAGAAAGAACAATAAGTATTACCTGAGTTCGAAAATACTCACTATGGGTAGCTTATTTACCATGGGCGAGCATATTTGGATTGATCGCACACGCAATAACTGGAAACAGATTGCTATGCTTTTACTCGACCGAGTATGGGAAGACCAGGAGAAAGAACAGGCCTCAGTTATAAGTCTGAGAGATTTTGATCCGGCAGATAAGGAAATGAAAGAATTCTTTATGGACCAGGGATTCATTGCTCTTGACCTGCTTGATAGCCATGTGGTAGACAAACTTACATGGGCAGATGCTGAAGCTTATGTACAAACACTGGACAGAAAGAAACGTTACCATGTACGTAAAGAAGCCTTTGATTTTGAATCGCGCTATGAAGTAAATATTGTAAAGAACGCATCGGCAGAAACCATTGAACATTTTTACCAGCTTTACAGAAATGTAAGCGCTCGTAATTATGAAATAATGGGGTTTGAACTACACAAAGCATTCTTTAAGAATGTACTCAGCAGCTCGGGGTGGGAGGTGATTGAATTGAAGCTTAAACCCGAATTTGATTCCAGGCCCGACAGGAAAGCAGTAAGTATGGCCATCAGTTATAAAGCTGAGAACAGCTATGATTTTTTGATAGTGGGTATTGATTATACTTACCTGGAAGAACATAATGTGTATGCCCAAACACTTTGGCAAGCCATTAAACGTGCCAGGCAAGTAGATGCTAAAGCCATTAACATGGGGCTTACAGCTTCACTGAACAAGCGCAAGTTTGGAGCCAGGGTCATTAAAAATGCCATGTATGTACAAACCAAGGATAGCTATAATGCCTCGGTAATTGCAAGTATGGCAAACAATAAAATGGCTGCAGAAGTTTAAACTGAAACATCGCCACAAAAAAAGGCGCAGTATTACTGCGCCTTTTTTGTTTTCATGAACTTCAACTTACTCGGGTTTAATAACAAATACTATTTCGTCAATTTCGCTCCTGTCTTCGTTTATTTCTGGTATTGTTATATTCACCGAAATAGGTACTTTGTCATTTCCGTGAGGAACAATACTTGCTTTATACTGCACAACTTTTTTTTCTTTCTTATACTTTGCGGTAAGCTTATTATAATTTGTAATACTGCTTTTAATGTCAGTACCAATTAAACTTTCCCCATCACTCAAATGCAATAATTTGATTCCATTCTCATTCACAAACCGCACTTTGCCTTGCGCATCAGTAACAATTAAAGCAGTATTGGGATGCAAGGTAAAGTAGGCATTTATAGCCTTTACTGAAACCATTGACACTTCAATTTTTTCAATTATACTATTGAAAAAGAAAATGATGTAGTTAAATATATTGCGCTTATCCTTCAGTGAATCACTAAGCGCTACTTTATTTGAAAAATCGAGCTGTAATACATCACTTAGCGCATTTTCAAGGTTTGTGAATATATCTTTTATGCGGCTATCCTTAAGCGTTTTTAAGGAAATTATTTTCTCAAATATATCGTACAGCTTCCCTTCCTCTACTTCCCAAATATTTTTGTGTTCAAGGTGAAAGTATATGCGCTCAAGTAATTGGGTACACAGTTGCGAATCTAGTTTTTTAGTTTCTTTTTTGTATGCTTTTTCAATACCCAATACCCAACAACGTTCCAAAAAGGTCCTATCGGCCTCATTCTTATCTTTTATTGCTGAATATATCTGCTGAATAATATCAATAGCAACCGGATCGGTTCCTACAATTATATCTTCCGGGCGCAATTCTTTTTTAGTATTCATTTCAATAGTTTATTTATATTTTTCATATAAACACCTATACAAATGTAATTCAATTTTGCTACAGCTGTATACGTAAAAGCCCTCTAAAACCTACGTAAAAATACGTATTTTGCATTGAGGAATTATCAATTATGTTTCCATGAAAACTGAATAACATGAAATTAAAAAACAAGAATGCGTTTGCTTTCAGATCAGATATGAACTTATATCTTCATTTTCTTGATTCGTTCTATCACAATATCCATCTCATAACCTTTCTGTAAAACATAACGCATTAATTTCTGTTTTCTTCTCTGTTTCACTTCATAATCTTCATCTTCCTTCGCCGAACACATAATCAGCTTCCATTTCTTCTCCAATAATTCATCCAAGGTCTCCTGGTAGTCATTTTCGGTTACCTCATTCAGGCCTTTTTCAATTAATTCTCCCGAAATGCCCTTTTTCTTCATTTCCACCTCAATCTTCCTTTTCCCCCACTTTTTTATCCGGAACTTCCCACCTGCAAAAGATTTTACAAACCTGGTTTCATTAATAAAACCAGCCTTTATAAGCTTTTCCATTACAATTTCAGCATCACCTTCCGACAGGCTATAACCTTGCATTTTTTTTAGTACTTCCTGCTTAGTTCGCTCGGTATACGCACAATAATTTTGCAACCTTAGCGAAGCTGCCTCTACAGAGAGGTTTTTTTTCGTTCTTTTGTTCATCGAAAATCAAGGAATAACGGGGTAAAATTACCTCATTTTATGGCTGATAACAACGAAAATATTTCTACGACACCTAAAAAAAAGATGTCGTTCCTCGATCATATTGAGGCATTACGGTGGCATTTAATACGTTCGGTTATTGCCCTGTTGGTCATTACCTCCATTCTATTTTTTTATAGCGATTTTATATTCGATACCATACTCTTTGGCCCTACCAAACCTACCTTTATAACGTATAGGGCGCTTTGCAAATTATCTGAATTACTTCATTTAGGCGATGCGTTATGTGTTAAAACAACGGCACAGTTTAAAATAGTAAACACAGAAATATGGGGGCAATTAACCATGTATATGTGGGGTACATTTATAGCAGGTTTTATACTTACCATGCCTTATATTTTATGGGAAGTATGGAGATTTATAAGCCCGGCTCTTAAGCCAAAAGAAATTCGATCTACCCGTGGGTTCGTATTTGCTGCCAGTTTCCTGTTCCTTTTAGGGGTTTGTTTCAGTTATTTCATCATTATACCCTGGACGGTGAACTTTCTTGGTTCATTCAAGCTTAGTTCAGGCACTAATGTTGAGAACCTGTTTAATATAAGTTCATATGTATCGACCGTAACCACACTTATATTATGGATTGGCGTAATATTTGAGCTACCTATGGTTACATATATACTTGCCTCTATCGGTATAATCTCTTCAGGTTTCCTTAAAAAATACCGTAAGCATTCAGTAGTAGTTGTACTTATTGTTGCAGCGCTTATAGCGCCACCCGATGTTGCTTCGCAGGTATTTATCTCAATTCCATTATATTTACTGTTCGAAGTCAGCATTTTTGTAGCAAAATATGCCGAAAAGAGGAAAGCGACATCAAATTAAGCTTTATGCCAAACTTAACCGCTGAGAGCGCAGAAATAAACCACGCAGAGAACCGCAGAGCAAAATGACTGAGAATGAAATAACAGAAAAGATCATTGGCTGTGCAATAAAAATTCACAAAACACTTGGGCCAGGGTTGCTTGAATCTGCTTATGAAGAATGTTTGTATTATGAATTAACCAAAACAGAATTGTTTATTGAAAGGCAGAAAGCCATCCCCTTAATTTATGAAGAAGTGAAAATGGAATGTGGCTATAGGGCTGATATTGTTGCAAACAAACAAGTGATATTAGAAATAAAATCTGTTGAAGGGCTGAATGATATTCATCTTGCGCAAATTCTGACATATCTTAAACTTGCGAACTGTAAAGTGGGATTATTGATTAATTTTAACGTCCTTAAACTCACCGACGGCATAAAGAGAGTAGTAAATAAGTATTAACTCCGCGGTTCTCTGCGTTAAATCTCAGCGAACTCTGCGGTTAAAAAAAAGAAATTACGGAATAACAGCATTTGTTTCAACATTTAAAATTAAATACGCATGCCAAGAATACTAGTAACCGGAGGAGCAGGATTTATAGGAAGCTCTTTAGCAGATACCTTAGCTAAGGACAAAGAAAATGACATAGTGGTAGTCGATGATCTTACTACAGGTTCACACAGTAAAGTTCCGCGTTCAAAAAATAAGAATGTAGAATTCATTAAATGCGATGTGAACGACTGGAGAGACATTTCAGGCGTAATGTATGCACGTGCATTTGATTATATTTTTCACTATGCAGCTGTGGTAGGTGTAAAAAGAACCCTTGACCATCCGGTAAACGTATTGCAAGACCTTTCCGGCATTAAGAACCTGCTGATGTTTGCAAAGAATACCGGTGTAAAACGCGTTTACTTTTCCTCTTCTTCTGAAGTGTATGGTGAATCCATTCATTTTCCACAAAATGAAGAAACCACACCGCTCAACTCAAGACTGCCGTATGCAATTGTAAAAAATGCATGTGAAGCTTACCTCAAATCTTACCAGCATGAGTATGGCCTGGAATATACCATCTTCAGGTTCTTTAATACTTACGGACCAAAACAGAGCAAAGACTTTGTCGTTTCAAAATTTATTGCCCGTGCATTAAAGAATGAACCTATACAGGTGTATGGCGATGGAAAGCAAATGCGTACTTTCTGCTATATTGACGATAATGTGGATGCAACTGTAGCTTCGTTCAAAAAGAATTTATTTATAAATGATGTTGTAAATATTGGCGGTGATATTGAGATAACAATTCTAGACTTGGCCAAGACCATTATTAAACTTACCAAGTCTAAATCGAAGATCGTTCACCTGCCACCATTAAAGGAAGGTGATATGACCCGTAGAAAACCTGACCTGGAAAGGATGAACAAGCTACTTAACCGAAAGCCGATAAAGCTTGAGGATGGCTTAATGAGGATCATTAAAAATACTACCCACATACTTTAATTTTCAGGGTGAAACTGCCAGCTATATTTCAGCAACCCATTGAAAAAGAAATTGCGGCCTTCTGCAAATTATTAAGCGATTCACCTAAAGAATTATACGAACCTATAAGCTATATGCTTTCCATGGGTGGCAAAAGAATACGCCCTAATTTATTATTGCTTACCAATAAAATGTTTGGGGGCAATGTTAAACATGCTATGCCCGCAGCGCTTGCCATTGAAGTTTTTCATGGCTTTACGCTAATGCATGATGATATTACCGATAATGCTCCCCTGAGGCGGAATAAGCCAAGTGTGCATGCAAAATGGAATACCAATATTGCTTTGTTAAGCGGTGATGCCATGCTGATAAAAGCATATGAGTGCCTGGCAAAAACTCCTAAGGCTCACCTGCCTGCTGTATTTGCTTTGTTTAATGAAACTGCTTTAAAAGTTTGTGAAGGGCAGCAGTTCGATATGAACTTCGAAACACAAAAGAAAGTATCTATAGACGACTACTTATATATGATCAGCCTGAAGACAGCAGCCTTATTTTCAGCATCAATGGAAATGGGTGCAATATTAGGCGGTGCGTCTAAGGCAGATGCAAGAAAAATGAAAATATTCGGTGAGAGTATTGGAATGCTTTTTCAATTGCAGGATGATATACTGGACGTTTTTGGTGAACAGGAAAAAGTTGGCAAGCAAACCGGTGGGGATATAATCAATAACAAGAAAACATTCCTGTTGCTTAAAGCACTGGAACTTGCTAAAGGCAATACTCAAAAAGAATTATATACATTGCTTACTGACATATCTATTCCTGCAAAACAAAAAGTGGCAAGAGTAACTGCTATCTACAACGAGCTAAATGTGTTGAAACATTCGCATAAGCAAATGGATAAATACCTTTCAGTTGCAACTAAATCGTTGGAAACAATTAAAGCGCCTGAAAAGAAATTGCTTCTGCAATTAACTAGTGAACTACTTCACCGACAATTATAAACTGATTTTACGATTGAGCCGTTAACTGGTTTCTAAGCGCAGTAACAGCATCGGTAATTGCCTTTAACTGGTCAGCAGTTAAAAGTGCAGGGCCATCTTCTTTTGAACTTGCATCAACTGTTACACCGGCAAAAGCGTCCTGTATCTTTTGAATTTGTGCAGCAAGGGTTTGCATGTTCGGGCTATTCGGATAAGTTTTCATCATATCGGCCAGGTCCTGTAATGATATTTTCTGGCGGGCAATTTCGTTTGCCATATCCACACTGTTGGTTTTAGCAGCTAGCTGGGTAGCAATATACATACCTTCAACCCATCCGCCTGATACTAAGTATGCAGAAACTTCCTGCCTGTCATTCTTTTTAAGGTAGTTATCTGTTGTCCAGAAATCCTTCAGAATAATAGTAAGCAGAGAATCCTGGTTAGCCATATTGGCTTCAATTCTCGAAATAATGTTTTCATTGAATGCATCAGGTATACCTAATGAGGTCGCTAATTTGTTAGCTGATTGCAAAAACAAACTTGCATCGGTCTTTTGGTCAAATAAACCCGCATATGCAAGGTCAGCTGCATAAATGCCTAAGTTAATTCCCTGGCCTTGTTTAGAAGAAAATTTTGAAACAACGGTTGGGTCACTAGGTACTTCTATAATATAATGACTACCAGATTTTTTTAATAGCTGCATTATTTGAACAGTAGTAGGCAGGTTATTGAAAATATCCTTCACCTTCTGAACTCTCATGGCAACAGCAGAAGTATCCTTGCCATCACTTTTACCATCCTGTCCAAATAAAGCCTGTGCTTTTTTATTATCGTTTGAGCAACCTATCCATGTAAAAGATATAAATGCTATCGCAAGGATAGTCAATGCTATTTTTGAAATACTTTGCTTCATAGTCCTGTATAGTTTGGAGGCAACAAATATATAATAATTTATATGGCATTTCGGGGCATTTGGGGTATATATTTATAGTATAAAACCATATATTGCTGTTTTAATACTATATATAAGGTGATTTATGGCAAAAACTGATTATTTAAAAGAGGTAGAAAAGGTAATTGATACGGCTCCGGCAAAATGGGTATCTAAGGATGTTACCTTCCTGAAAAAATATATTGGCACACAATATAATATGAAGGGATTAAGCATACCCGGCGTGCGATCAATTTCCAAAACCGGTTTTTCATTTTCAAAGCTCAAGCCTGAAGAACAAATTGAGATATGGAATGAAGTATGGCAAAAAAGCAACCTTCATGAGGCGCTTACCCTGGCTATACTCTTTTGGGAAAAGAACCTGGATGATCTTGATATAAACAAATCATGGAACTGCCTGAAAGGATGGACAGGTAAAATTGATAACTGGGCACATTCCGATGGCTTATCAGGTTTATACTCCGATCTGTTGGAAACAAAACCTTCCCTTATACTACCACAATTAAAAAAATGGAACAGATCAAAGAACCCATGGGAAAGAAGGCAATCGGTAGTAGGCTTGATACACTACCATAGAAAAAGAGGTAAGGTGCTTCCATATAATACACTTATCCCTTTTGTAGAAAACCTACTTGATGACAAAGACTATTTTGTACAAAAAGGTGTTGGCTGGGCACTCAGGGAAATAAGTAATGTTTACCATAAACAGACTTTCAGTTTCCTGAAGAAGCACCATGCCCAAATAACAGGTATTGCGTTTGCTGCCGCAGCTGAAAAGTTAAGTATTTCTGAAAAAGAAGAATTAAAAACGCTTAGGAAATTATCAAAGAAGAAATAAAATCGATATGATTATGCTGTTTTTTGTCCCAAGAATAATAATTAACCTATCACTAGGGTCGTTGTATTCCAATTATTTATTTGAAGGAATAGTATTTGTTGTTTTGAGCTTTGTTTGTCTGTTTTTCTTTATTAAATACTCCTCGATTATATTTCGAAGCATTATGTTTTTATCTTTTATAGTACTTGTTATTATGGGAGTATTGGAGATAAAGTTCGTAATCAATAGGACTCCTGATTACAACTTTATCATTAGTAACAATGCTCGTTCTTATTTAGAGTTTTATAAGCCAAACGATACTATATATTTTAAAGATATGAAATCCAAAATCGACACATTCTTACTATTTGGTTTGGATTCTGATAAGGCTCCGCATCGAAAAACCTTTGCTTTTTTCCACTTCCTAGGGCACACTGAAACTGAATATAAAGGACACACTATTAAATTCAAACAATTACCAAATGATCACTGGCATGCAGTTGAAATAGCAGATTC
>DATHNG010000127.1:0-23191 GCA_035486275.1 Bacteroidia bacterium | reverse complement strand
CGGGTCGGGCTATCCGCTTCAACTCCGCGCTACGCTTGCGGGGTTTCCGCTACTATCCCTAACGCAGTGCTACGTGCTATTTTACTTATAGGTTTTTGAACTAGGCAAAAGGTGGGCGCGGGTTAGCTGCGAGTGATGCGAGTTTAGGTAATACAGGCAAGCAGTGAGCAAATGCCGCCCCGCATTCAATTAAGAATTACGATTTAGGCTAACTGACGACTAACGACTAATAACTACTGTTCCTTCTTACACTTCAAATATTTCTTAGGGTCTTCCTTTTCCTTGCCCGTCCATATGGCAAAAGTTAGTGTATAAGGGTTTTTGCTCTTTTTAAAATAGCCAATCACATCACCTTCCTTAACCTCATCACCGGGCATCAGGTGGCTGCCCGCAAGGTTTGAATACGTAGCAATGTACTTACCATGTTTTATTAATACAATGCTATGAAAACCCGTATCGGTACTAACCGATGACACCTTACCCGGAAACACTGAATACACTGCCGTATCAGTTGAAACTATATTAACTGTAGTAATAGGGTCACTGGTTTTGGGTTCAGTAGGCTTCACAATTTTTCCACCACCACAAGGACAATTCAGCTCGGTGCTCATCCAGTTGTCGCTACTCATCTTTCCATCGCACTTAGCTATCTGGTCTTTCGGGTAAGCTTCAGCGGGCTTGGCTGTAGCAGCATCTTTATAAAATCGCTTTGCCAGTAAATAATCTTTACCTGAAAATGCAAGATCACCTTTTTGAATGCTCGCATTATAATCAATAGGCTTTGGTTTGTAGCCACCGTTAGCGCTGGTATCTTTTTGTCCGAAACAAAAAACGCTGTAACAAATAAATGTAATAAGTAAGTATATCCGCCTCATGTATGCAATATACAAAAAAAGAAAACAGAAAATGCCATTAAATGTATTAGCCCTGTCTACAAAGCAATTTTTTTTATCTTTGACCTACTTAAAAATAAAATATTATTATGGGAAAAGGAGACAGAAGATCCCGCAAAGGGAAAATATGGAGAGGTAGCCACGGTAAAACCCGTCCAAGAAAGCCAAGTGCAGCTGCATTTGTGCCAAAGGTAAAAAAGGCTGCATCTAAAAAAGAAGAAGTTAGCGAAGAAACAGCTGCACCTAAGGAAGCAAAGCCTAAGAAAGCGCCTGCTGCTAAAAAAGCCGCTGCACCTAAAAAAGCAAAGAAAAGCGAAGAGTAATATACTTGTAGTTTATCCTTAACAGATTAAGCAAGCACCTTTCCCTTAACAGGGGTTTGGTGCTTTTTTATTAAGCTTACAAAGTCATCGAACAGGTAACGTGCATCATGCGGGCCTGGTGACGCTTCGGGGTGATACTGCACTGCAAATACAGGCAGGTCGGTACGGCGGATACCCTCTATAGTACCATCGTTCAGGTTAATATGTGTAACCTCAACATTCGGATTCTTTTTAATTTCTTCTTCGTTAACCGCAAAACCATGGTTTTGCGAAGTAACCTCGGCCTTACCTGTCATCAGGTTCTTTACAGGATGGTTTATTCCCCTGTGCCCTGCATGCATTTTATAGGTAGAAATACCACTTGCCAATGCAATCAGCTGATGCCCAAGACAAATACCCATAACCGGTATGCCTGATGTAATAACCTGGGTAATGTTCTTAATTTCATCTTTCATTACTGAAGGATCGCCAGGGCCGTTACTTATCATAAAGCCACTTGGTTTCCATTTCATCATTTCGTCGAGTGTAGTATTCATTGGGAACACCTTCACAAAACAATCGCGCTCAGTAAGGCATTTTACAATATTCCCCTTCACACCCATATCGAGCAATGCAACCCTGTTCTTTGAGTCTTTATTGCCTTCTTCATAAGCCGTTTTGGTGCTAACCTTCGATGAAAGTTCAAGGCCATGCATAGATGGAACCTTAGCCAATAGCTTCTTTAACTCAGCGATGTCGGTTGTTTCAGATGAAATAATACCATTCATAGCTCCTTTATCTCTTAAATAGCGCACAAGTGCGCGCGTATCAATATCTGATATAGCTACTATATTGTTCTTTAAAAAGTATTCTTTCAGCGATTGTTGCGCCCGCTTACGTGAAGGTATTTCATTAAATGTACGGCACACAAGCCCCGAAATTTTAATGCCATCCGATTCACTTTCGTGATCCTCTACCCCATAATTACCAATATGCACGTGAGTAGCTACAAGTATTTGTCCGTAGTACGAAGGGTCAGTAAAGATCTCCTGGTAGCCAGTCATTCCGGTATTAAAACAAAACTCTCCGGTTGTGGTTCCGGTTTTTCCGGCGGCACGGCCATAAAAAACCTTTCCATCCTCTAGTAAAAGTACGGCTGGTTGAAATAGGCTGTCTGACATTATTTTAGGCTAAGTTCTGTGTTTTTACGCTTGCAAATTTACACCTTATATTTTTCTTATAAAAATAGTTTTTCAGAAGTTATTAACGAAACATAAAAAAAGCCTCCCGAGCACTCGGGAGGCTTTTCTTCATAATAACCTGATTATTTACTTACCGCAAACTTATTCCGGCCAATTATATTTCCATCACTATCAGAAAGGGTATAGAAATACATACCATTCTTATATTCAGAAGTGTTAATTACTGTTTTATTATTAGTGAGTTCATCCATTTCAATTAGTTGGCCTGCTATATCATATACCTTAACCACACCTTTTTCGAGAGATTCTGTTTTAATAGTTAGCTCACTTGTGGCAGGGTTCGGAAATGAAACTGTATTGTTGTTATCAACAATCTCGTTTATACCCACAACCTTGTTATCAAGCCAGTTAAGTTGTGTTGCCTTTCCTGTAGAATCTACATTCATTTCAACCAACATATAATTGAAATTAGCTTGATTGGTATACCATGAATAAAAATTATTTTTGGAGGTATATGCGCCACCAAAAACCCAATTGCCTGATTCATAGTAATAGGTAGAATCTAAATCATTTTCAAGATGCATATCGCGAATAGAATTAAATGTTCCCGAAGGAGTTGTCATATTTCCCCATGAATCAATAGTGTCTGTATATGTTCCGTTCTCAATAACTTCAACAGAATCAATTATACCACCTCCGCTTGCGTCATAGGTTTTCATTACAGCGCGGTAACTTCCTTTCCAGTGCGATTTGTAAGTAGCAGGTAACGAGTATATACCCCATGATTTGGAGAATTTATATTGTACAATACCATATGCTGAGGAATTAAAAACAATGCCCTGCAGGTTAATACTTGCAGATGATGAATTGTAGTATTCATACAAAGCTTCATTGGCTCCTGTATTTGAATACTTAAATGCCAGATTGGCACCAGGATATTGGTTAGCATATGTTGAAGGTGTGCTGGCTGTTGATACTACATGAATGGTATCAACCGTTGAAGCCGCCAGGGTGCTGAAGTTCCAGGTCTGGCTGGCCCCGCTGCTGCCCGGAGAAGTAATTGAGCCACTGTTATCAGTTGCCCAGTTAAGAACATTGCCTATGGCAGGCATGTTTGATTGAGAAATGCTTATCTGCCCGTTTGCTACCAGAAAGGTTGAAGCAGTAAATAGTAATGCAAGTGTAGTTTTTTTCATTTGGAGTAGTTTTGATTATATGACAAATTTAACAATAAAATGAAAGTATGTTACAGATTATAACCTACCATAAAAAATAAAATAGTTTTATAGCCATAACTCCCCATTCAGCCTAGGTTACAATATGCGAAACGTTAGGCGTATGAATCGATATGTTTTTTCGGCTACTGTTATATTGCTAGTTGCCACTAATGCTTGATAAAACACAATATCCCATTGATTTTCCTTTTTCATCAAACGTTTCCGTACGCACTGCACCTGCATTTTTTGCATAGCAAGTTATAACATGCAGGTTACTTGAAGACTCATTTGAACTCATCATAGATTTGTTATTCGGGCTAGAGAGCAAGGTCATTTTAGTTTTAACATTTTCATCATACACCATTTTTATACAGTTAAATGTGCCTGCTGAGGTGGTAACGGTTGTATCGCTTACTGCTTTTCTATTCTTAAAAGTAATGGTACTAACTATCGGCCCTGCTGTAGGCATATTTTCCATAGACGTAGTAACTGTCATTACACCACCTTTCAGATCCATTCCGGGTTTAATATCTGATGGAAATTCAAGGAGATCACCTGTTACTTTTGTTGTGACTTTTCTATCCCCAAAAGCCTGGCCAGCGGTAATGGTACTCGCCATATCCTGATAAAAAATACCATTCTCGCATTTGGCACTATATTTAGTTTCACCTAATTGCTTATCCTTACTATCAAACGTAGTGTTCTTTATGTTGATGGTTAGGTTACTGCCTGATGTTGCCACGTCTGTAATCAACACCACACATCTGCCTGTCAGCTTATCTTTATTGTCATAATTCTTTAGTTCAACCTGCGCTCCTTGTTTCGCAGGAAAGAATGTAGCACAACTTCCATCTCCGGCAACAAAGGATTGATTAAAACAGGCTATTACAATAATTGCGAGGGGAACAAGTATTTTTCTCATGGGTTTAATTTTTTAGGTAATACAATATTAACATAAAATAGGAGTACCTTACACAAATCAGATTTGGTAATTGGAAAAAATAAAATAATTTTATAGCCATAACTCCATTATATATGAGGACTTTACGAAACTGTTCCCCTTTAATTCTATTACTTATTAGTGCATGTATTAAAGCCGGCAATACCCCAACCGATACTAAAATTGTACAGAAAGATACTTTACAGGTAAGGCTAAATGGTAAGCCATACTTTGCCATTAAGGTAAATGGCGCCCCTCCTATTTACAATGGGCAGATAGTATTTAACCCATTACGGGTTACTGATACCGGAACTATTTCACTTAAGTGCTTCAATTCCAAAAGTGAGCTGGTGCAAATGATGAGGAATGGTGATACCATACAGGGTTATTTCTTTGGCAACATAAAGCTATCGTTTACCGACTTTACAGATTCAGTACAAAAAAAGAAAGCCAAGTCGAACATTTTCAGCCACCGTATATTGTTCTACAATTGTGTTTTCGGCCATATAACGGCCGATACGGTAGAAGACTTATATGCAGAAGACACCAAACAGAAAAAGAAAATAGAGTTTAAACAGGATGTGCTTTTTATTAATTGCAGTTTTTTAAAGGGCTGTGAAATAAGCAACTGTATTTTTGATAAAAAGTTTTTTATAACCGGCCAGCTACTTGGTGACCATCCGGCAGTTCTGGAAGCCAATGATTATTATGACGAAGCTTATATTTATGCTACCCCACCGGATGGCTTCAAACTGCCTACCTCATTAGAGGTCAATAACTGTAAGTTCTATGCCCCGGTAATTCTGTCAGTTATAAACAACGATAAGTCTAAAGTTGCCGTTCAACGTTGCAAATTTACAAGCGTGTTTTCATTAGGTAAAAGTATACCACCTAATATATTCGAGCGTTTCCATGAAGCATCTAAAGGCAAGCATTATATCGATCGAATATATAACTACAGCAGTTATTATGGTGGCTTTTTAAAGAAAAAATACACTACTGAGTATTATGGAACGGATGATACCATTCAGCAGTTTACCCATAACGACCGCAAGGTGTATAACCTTACCATGCGCCAGTGCCAGAATAAATATGTTGATATTGCCAATACCAACCTGGTTAATTGTTTGCTTGAAGATGTATCTATCAGCGGATGTATTGATATTACGGCTTGTAATATATCATATACATCTGATTATACAGGCAAACAGGGCCTGGAAGACATTAACTTTCCGAACAACAACGGAATTATATATGCCAATTACAAATCGTTTTCACCCGACGTGTTCAGGCTTGGAAACTACCTTGAAAAGATACAGATACACCCCCTGGTACACAACTTTTTTGATACCACATCTAATTTTGTTGAGGAAAACGAGAACTATTATAACGTAATTAAAGACTATAGCGTAAAACACTTCACTAACCAGGATATTGTTACCAGCATTAAAGCTCGTTACGATCGCGAAAAAAGTTTATGGTTATTACAATACCATACTGCGCATTTTAAACATGGCGAAACATTTGGTGACCGCTGGGCCAATTTCTTTCCAATGATAGGCGGCGAATTTCTCGAAGCAACTGTGTCTTCAGGATATAAAGGAGAATGGCGGTTTGCAATCTGGGTACTTATCATCATGCTAACCTTTGCCTTCTTTTATTATTTCAGGCATAAGGAGGCCGTTATCGACTACCTGAACTCGAAATTCAACAAAGAGCTTGACAAGGTTGAAAACTACAGCACACTTAAAATATTCGGTCCGCACAACGCTTTTCGCGATTTTGCCCGTTGCCTGTGGTTCAGTGCAATGGTTTTTGTTGACCCTCGCTTGCCTATAAGTTTCTTTAACCTACGCTCAGGCTTTTTTACAATGGTGCTTATCGAATGGCTGTTTGGCCTTACAGCTATCTTGCTCTTCCTTGTATTCTTAGCCAGCAACTATTCATTCATACGTACCCTTATAGGTATTTAAAAATTACCTGCGTCCGCCACCACCACCTTCCTGATGTTGTGGTGCTGCAGGATGAGGACTGCTCATATGTTGTTGTCTCGGAGCATTCATGTGTTGTTGAGGTGCGCTTGTATGCTGTTGCGGGTGAGCCTGTGGAGCAGCACTTCTTTGCTGTGCCCTTGCTGCACTTTGCTCATGCGGCGCTGCCTGATGTTGCTGCACAGCAGCCGGATGAGAGCTTGCATGTTGCTGAGGCTGGCTTTGATGGGTTGCAGTATGTTGATGTGTATTAGTGCCAGATGTATGATTAGTAGTTGCAGTGTGCTTTACAGGTGTATTGCTGACAGCATGACCACCGTTATTAAAACGCTGGCCATTAACAGAGCTCATAGCCGTTGTTGCCGGTTTTCCTTTATTAACCGAAGCTAATTGATTTTTATCCTTACTCATTGCCTGTTCATGACTTTGCTGTGCAGATGTAGGATCTACGTGGTGTTCTGCCATTGCAGATCTTTCTGCGGGTGATGGTGCAGCTGAAACACCGCCCTGCCCGTTAAAGGCAGCGCGACTCGCACCCGGGCCTTCAGCCGGTCTTTCAGAATATGTATTATGTATTACTTGATTATTTACGTGCCATACAGTAGTGTTGTATCTGAATGCACCACCTTCCCATCTTCCGCCATAAAAGCCTCTTCCGCCATAGCCCCAACCATAATTAATGCCACCGTAAAAACCAACATGCGGGCCCCAATAGCCACGGTGCCACAAATAATAACCACCTTCAAAACCCCAATAACCGGGTGTCCATAAAAAACCAACTTCGGGCGAAGCAACCCATACACCAGGTACCCAGTAGTACCCGTCAGGGCCGTAAGCCCAATATCCGGGTGTCCACATCCAACCATCATTAGGGCATGGTGGTTGTTCATATACCGGAATTAAGGGAGGAGCAACCGTGATCTGCACCCCTACCTGTGCTTCAAGTTTTGTAGAAAAACTAATTAGTGTTAATCCGATTATAAGTGCTGCCAGTGTTTTCATGTGTGTTATATTTATCTGACACAAAATTATTGCAGGGCAGTGAAGATTTTATGAAGAATCGGTAAACGCCTGATTTTAACTGTTAAACAACAGCCCCCTTATCACAAATTAATGTTAAACACATTAATATTTGTTGACTCAAAAATGATAAGAGGAGTTAGTCGAAGCAAAATCAATTTCAGGTAGGCGTGTGTTTATATACATATTAGTAAAGGAATATTTCTCAAATAACCCTTTATCATCATATACCTCTATGCTAGTTGGCAAATAATTATCCTTGCGTATTATCAGCACGGCTCTTTTGGCATATTTACTGGGTATTACAACCGTTTGCCCTGCCTTTAATTCGTCATCGTACCACAGGTTTTTATTTAAAGCCACTATTTTATAATCGCTCAATAAATACTTTTCTGCTATACCTGAAATAGTTTCTCCGTTATTTTTAACAGTATAGTTTATGTACTTATAATCGGGGAATAGTATCTCTACTTTGTAGCAAGGCTTACCTTCCCATACTGTGTCTTTCTGATAATGCACATTTTTATTATAACTATCGCTAGCCAGGTTCTTTTGAATAATATTTCCGAAATAACTTAACCCCGTTCTTGTCAGGATCTGATGCTGATTTTGCCTCATTAATTTCCCTTTAGGGTCAAGATGAAGATCTGCATAAGGAAATCCATTAGGGTTTACGAGCGCTTTACTTTCACTATTTTTATATAGTACCTCTACCCCATTATCATCATTTTTATTGTACACTTCAAAAGGTGAGGCATTGTATTTTATCGTAAAATTCTCATTAATTAATTTTTCATTTATGCGCTCCTCCGAGTGTAGTTTATACACCATAGTTTTCACTCTTGAAATAGAGTCAAACATTCTGTTAAAAACAGTTTCAACATCGTTTTTTACTTGCGCATTAAGTGCAATACCACACATAATCAGCAACATACTGAATCCTGTCTTTTTCCTTGTTAACGTATTTGTTCTCATAATCATCCTCCATTTTCTAATAGTATCCGTTCTTGTCAGGATAAAAGACGTGTAAATGAATTGTTTACTTTCCGACGTACTGACTTTTACCGGTATACTTTGCGAAACTACATCAATGCCCGCCCTAGGGTTTAATGCAATTAGGTAACAAGCAACAGAAGGTCGGTAAATAATATATTGATAACGGTGAATGAAGATGCCCAAAAGCCATAGATGCGCACAAATACGCTTAAATCCGCTAAAGTTTTTAATTTTGATGTTTTGAACCCAGGATATATGAATTATAAATCAGATGTTGAGGCTGTAGATGCGTTCGGGAGTAAATACCGTGAACTTACAAGCGAAATAAAGAAAGTAATAATTGGCCAGGAAGAAGTTGTGGAAGATGTGCTTAATTGTATTTTCAGCCGTGGCCATTGCCTGTTAATTGGTGTTCCGGGATTAGCCAAAACCTTACTTGTTAATACTATAGCACAAACATTAGGCCTTACTTACAACCGTATACAGTTCACTCCTGATCTGATGCCATCAGATATTATTGGTACTGATATTTTGGACGAGAACCGTAATTTCAAATTCATAAAAGGCCCTTTATTTGCTAATATCATACTGGCCGATGAAATAAACCGTACTCCGCCTAAAACTCAATCGGCATTGCTTGAAGCTATGCAGGAGAAGGCAGCTACCGTGGGCGGAAAACGATACGAATTAGGTAACCCATTCTTTGTATTAGCTACACAAAACCCTATAGAACAGGAAGGAACTTACCCTTTACCGGAAGCGCAACTGGACAGGTTCATGTTCAATATTTGGCTTGATTACCCTAAATATGCCGATGAACTGCAGGTAGTAAAAAGCACTACAATTGATAAAGAAGTTAAACTGAACAAGATACTGTCTACAGAGGAGATACTATACTTTCAGAATATTGTTCGAAAAATTCCTATAGCTGATAATGTATTGGAATATGCAGTGAAGCTTGCCGGTAAAACCCGCCCGCAATCGACTAATGCATCTGAAATGGTAAAGGATTATATTGTATGGGGAGCGGGCCCGCGTGCATCGCAATTTTTGGTTATTGGCGCCAAGTGCCACGCAGCGTTGCATGGCAAATACTCACCTGATATTGAAGATGTGATTGCAGTAGCCGAACCGGTATTACGTCATCGTGTGGTGCGTAACTATAAAGCAGAAGCTGAAGGCATAAGTGTAGATGATATTATTGGTAAACTGCTGAAATAATTCTATTCAGTACTCTTGACAAAAAAAGCCATTGTTTCTGTCATTAACGACCTGGTAACAGACCAGCGTGTTCATCGTACGTGCCTTACCCTTACTGAATGTGGTTATGACGTTTTACTGGTAGGCCGTAAAATGAACAAGAGCCTTCCGCTGCCTGAACGTCCCTACTCAGCAAAACGTATGAACCTGTTGTTTGAAACCGGTGTTCTGTTCTATACCGAATATCAAATACGATTGTTTCTGTTTTTATTATTTCGTAAAACTGATCTACTGTTCTCTAACGATCTTGATACATTACTACCTAACTATATTATTTCAAAACTAAGGAGTGAACAACTGATATACGACAGCCACGAATATTTTACCGGAGTACCCGAATTACAAGCTAACCCTGTTAAACAACGCATGTGGAAACGGCTTGAAAAAATGCTCGTTCCGAAATTGAAATACATGTTCACCGTAAACGAATCTATTGCCGCGCTTTATAATTCAGAGTTTGGGGTTAATGTAAAAGTAATGCGCAATGTTCCTGTAAAAAGAGAATTGCCGGTTAAAGTTTCACGTAAGGAATTAGGGCTTCCTGATGGCAAAAACATAATACTGATTCAGGGTGCAGGTATAAATATTGACAGGGGCGCTGAAGAAGCCATTGAGGCCATGCAGTATATAGATAATTCAATTTTACTTATCATAGGCGGTGGAGATGCCATAGATAAATTAAAAGAACTAAGTCATAAACTACTACTTGATGAGAAAGTAATATTTATACCTAAACAACCATTTGAAAACCTTGTACAGTATACTATGCAGGCCGATATTGGTTTAACACTTGATAAAGACACTAATATAAACTACCGTTATAGTCTCCCCAATAAATTGTTCGACTATATTCATGCAGGTATTCCGGTACTTGCATCGCCATTAGTGGAGATTAAAAAAATAATTGAGCAATATAAAATTGGTGAGTGCATTGAATCGCATGAACCAGTTGAATTAGCCCGTACAATTAAATCAATGTTAGCGGATAAAGCAAAACTAAATTCCTATAAAGAGAATACCCTAAAGGCAAAAGAGGAACTATGCTGGGATAATGAAAAGAAGATACTGCAAGAAGTGATTAATAGCCTAAGTAAAAATCGCCCTGTTTCATAAAAGGAACAGAGCGATTCACTCATTGAGCCCGCCAAGTATTTTAACGAGTTATTATTATCTTCTTTTCAGCAGATGAATTTACACCTGTAAGTTTAAATATATATATACCCGAACTGTATCCCGACATATCAAGGTTTGATATGTAAGTACCGGTTACATTAATGTTTTCAGTATGTATAACCTGGCCTAAAATATCCGTCAGGTAAATTGTGTATTCACCATCAGGTATATTGCATTGAATTTGCATATGACCATTTGAAGGGTTTGGATATATGGTAATGAATTGACTTAACGATAATTCATTTATACCGACAAAGCTTATTATTACTTTAGAAACAGTATCTGAACAACCGTATTTATTTGTAGCAGAAACCTCATAGCTTCCCGATTTCGAAACAATTAGAGTGTCATGTGTCCTGCCAGTTAATACTGTTCCATTATATGACCACACAAAGTTGAAGAAACTAGCTGCCGGCTGACAGTACAGGGTGTCTCCCTTTTGGGCTATAGAAGGCTGAGTAATCGGATTAACATCCACTACCTCTGTACTGTTTGCAGTACAATACCCATTCCCTACAGTTACCGTGTAAGTAGTTGTTTTTACCGGCGATACAGTAATACTGGTAGTTGTAGCGCCGTCATTCCATAAATAAGTGGTTCCACCACTCACACTCAAGGTAGTTGAATTACCACCGCATATAGTATCATGTACAGTAGGGTTCGATTTAACAGCCGGAACTATCCTTACTGAAACAGGTACAGTATCATTACATCCGCTTCCATTTGTGCCGATTACGGTATACGTAGTGGAAACAGTAGGGGTAGCAGTAACTGTAACAGCCGTACTCGAGTTCAAACCTGTTGCAGGGCTCCATACATATCCGGTCGCACCTACTGCCTTAAGTGTGGTTTTACCACCAAGGCAAAGCGTAGCAGAATCTGGCGTAACAGAAACAGTTGGTGTATTAATAACTGTTACTTTAACTGTTTTGGTTCCGGAACAACCAAAGGCTGTTGTACCAAGAACAGAATAAGTTAATGTGGCCACAGGTGATGAAACTACCGAGCTTCCTATAGTAGTATTTAGTCCTGTCGGAGGTGACCATGCATAAGTATTAGCGCCTCCGGCATTCAGTGTAACACTATTGCCGGAGCATACAGTTGCAACAGTAGGTGTAACTGTAATTACGGGTAACGGTACTACGGTTAAATGTATTGACTGAGTGTCTTTACATCCTGCCTTGGTTGTACCTGTAACAATATACTTGGTTGTAACCGTAGGCATTGCATTAACAACAGAGTCTGTACCTGAATTCAGTCCTGTAACAGGGCTCCATGAATATGTATTGGCTCCTGCGGCTGTCATGGTTATACTGCTGCCCTTACACAAAGAATCGTTCGGAGATGAAATGGTCACTATTGGTATTTTATTTACAGTGATTACAACAGAGTCTGTTGCGCTACATCCACCCTTAGTACCTGTAACTGAATATGTTGTTGTTACTGTAGGGCTTGTTGTAACAGAAACACCTGTAGTACTTGTTATATTAGTATTAGGGCTCCACACGTAAGTAGTTGCACCACCAGCCGTTATACCAGCCTTACTACCCTCACAAATTGAAGCCCCGTTAACTGGGCTGGTTGTGAGCACAGGCTTAGTACCTACACTTACTATAACTCTATGTGTCGCTGAGCAGGTTCCATTGTTTCCGGTAAGAGTATATGTAGTAGTAACTGTAGGTGTAGCTATTACAGAATCTCCGTTGCTTATATTCAGGCTTGTTGCCGGAGCCCATGTATAACTGGTTCCTCCGGAAGCAATAATAGTAATACCTGTTCCGCCCGGGTTACATATTGTAGATGCACTTTGTGTTGAAGTAATAACTGGCAACGGGTTCACTATTACAGCTACTGTTTGAGTATCGGAACATACACCGGAAGTACCTGTTACGGTATACGTGGTTGAAGTAGCTGGCTTAGCCAACACATTAGCTGTAGCAGTTCCGCTAAGGCCTGATGATGGAGACCAGGAATATGTAGTAGCCCCGGTAGCCTTTAAAAGAATGCTTGATCCGGCGCATAATGTATCGGTCGAAGGTGTAACAGCAACTGTAGGTGAAGCGCTAACTTTTACAACAATGGTTTTAATAACGCTACATGAACCGGTACTACCAGTAAGTGTATAAGTAGTTGTACTACTTGGATTAGCATTAACAACCGCTCCGCTTGTAGCGTTTAAACCTGAAGCAGGGCTCCATGTATATGAACTTGCTCCGCTTGCTGTTATTGTTACACTGCCACCAATGCTGCAGATTGAAGGTGCTGCAGGGCTTACGGTTAAAGTCGGGCTTGGATTCACTGACACTACTACAGATTGCGTGTCACTACATACTCCTGTAGTTCCTGTAACAGTATATGTAATTGTTATCGTTGGTGAAGCCGTTACAGATGTTCCTGTTGTTTTATTTAAGCCGGTAGCAGGGCTCCACGAATAAGTAGTTGCACCGCTGGCTGTTAATCCAACATTGGTGCCTGAACATATAGTGGAAGAAGGAGGGGTAACATTTACGGTAGGTGTTGTACCAACTGTAATAACCACTGTTTGGCTTGCGCTACAACTGCCAGTTGTACCACTTACCGTATACGTTGTGGTAACAGTAGGTGTTGCCACAACTGAAGCGCCTGTGTTTGCGCTTAAACCAGTAACAGGTAACCATGAATATGTTGTTGCTCCACTGGCTGTTAAATTTGCCCCTGAACCTGAGCATACAGATGCTGAACCCGGGCTGACAGAAACTGTCGGAGATGCACTTACATTAATTACTATTGTTTGTGTAGCACTGCATGAACCATTTATTCCTGTAACGGTGTATGTTGAGGTAGTAATCGGTTTGGCAGTTATTAGTGCACCTGTTGATGAACTTAACCCGGCTGAAGGGCTCCAGGTATAAGTTGCAGCACCACTTGCAGCTAGCCCAACTGAATCGCCTGCACAAAATGAAGTAGAACCTGAAGGTGTAATAGCAACTGTTGGTGATGAATTAATAGTAACAACAACTGAATCTGTAGCACTGCAGCTACCATTAACACCTGTTATTGTATATGTAGTAGTTGATAGTGGATTAGCTGTTACCGAAGCCCCTGTTGTGGCAGTTAAGCCCGTAGCAGGTGACCATGAATATGTTGTTCCTCCACTGGCTGTTAATAACGCCCCTACTCCGGAGCATACAGATGGTGAGGTTGGTGTAACTGAAATTGTAGGTGTAGGTATTACCGTGATCACCTGAGTTGAAGTACCCGAGCAACCTGCAGCAGATCCGGTAACTGTATATGTAGTAGTTACAATTGGATTTGACACAACGTAATTACCAGTAGAAACTGTTAAAGAACCAGCAGGGGCCCATGTATAAGTAGTTGCACCACTGGCCATCATTCCCATAGTATCTCCCACACATATTGAAGATGCACCGGTTAATGCAATACTAACTGTAGGGCTTGGATTAACAGTTATTGCTACCGTTTGAGTTGCGCTGTTACAGCTACTTGTTGTTCCTGTAACTGTATATGTTATGCTTGAAGCCGGAGATACACTGACAGTAGAACCTGATAAAGCTCCGGGTTGCCATGTATAGGTCGTTGCACCACTAACAGTTAAAGTTGTTGTTGAACCTGCACAAATTACAGGTATGGTAGCTGAAGCATTAATGGTAGGTGTTGGGGTAACTGTAACCACAACGGTTTTTGCAGATGAAGCAACACAACCGGCAGCCGATGTTCCGTTCAGTGTGTATGTTGTGGTTGAACCGGGAGATACACTTACTGTTGAACCGGTTAACCCACCCGGAGTCCAAGTATATGTAGCAGCACCACTACCTGTTAAAGTAGTAGAACCTCCCTGGCATATTGAAGCCGGGCCACTTACAGTTAATGTAGGCGTTGTATTTACAGTTACCACTTCAGTTTGTGGTGCAGCATTACAGCCTGATGATGTTCCGTTCAATGTATATGTTATTGTACTAACAGGGGTTGCGCTTACACTTGCACCGGTAGAAGCGCTTAATGAAGTATTAGGTGTCCATGTATATGTAGTAGCACCACTTCCGGTTAATGTTGTAAAATTGCCCGAACAAATTGTTGCAGGCCCGCTGATGACTAATGTAGGTGTAGCGTTTACCGTAACCACTACTGTTTGGCTTGGTGAAGGAGAACATCCACTAGCTGTTCCGTTTAGTGTATAAGTTGTAGTTGCACCCGGAGATACGCTAACAGTTGAACCTGTCAATCCACCCGGTGTCCAGGTATAGGTTGTTGCATTGCTGCCGGTAAGTGTTGTTGAGCTACCGGAACATATTGTTGACGGGGCTGCCACGGCTGATAATGTTGGAGGGCTGCTTACCGTTACCACAACTGTTTTAGCAGTTGCAGCACATCCGCTTGCTGAAGTACCATTTAAAGTATATGTTATGGTTACTGTAGGGCTGGCTATTACACTTGATCCTGTTGTTGCCGTTAAAGACGTATTCGGTGTCCATGTATAAGTACTGGCGCCACTGCCTGTTAGCGTGGTAGAACCTCCGGAACATATTGTGGATGGTGCTGCCGAGGCCGTTAATGTTGGGGTTGTATTAACTGTTAATAAAACTGTTCCTGTAGCGCTGCAACCAGATGTAGTTCCCGTTACAGTATAGGTTTGGGTTGAACCCGGGTTTGCCGTTACCGGTGTACCGGTTGTAACAGTCAGCCCTGTTGAGGGGCTCCATGAATATGTTGTTCCACCACTGGCTGTTAAGGTTGTTGAAGATCCTGAACATATTGTTGGAGAAGCTGCATTAGCGCTAACAGTTGGTGTAGCGTTAACGGTTATGTACGATGCCTGGGTTAAGCTATCAGATCCGCTACTGTTCGTAACCACCAATTTAACTGCATAACTACCGGCCGTATTATAAACAACAGTAGGGTTTTGAGAAGTTGATGATGCAGGCGTTCCTCCGGTAAATGTCCATTTCCATGAAGTTGGACTGTTATGCGATGTATCGGTAAACGCTACTGAGGCGCCTGTACACACTGTTGTTGGAGATGCTTTGAAATATGCTACAGGCTTAGCCGATGCATTGGTGAACAAAGGGCTTCTCCATGTTCCGCGGCCGTAGGTACCTGCATATAAGGTTTTATCAACCATACTTACTTTTACATCACCCACCATTACATTTGGCAAACCGGTATTATAACTTACCCAGCCATTGATACTATCATGGTAATATACACCCTGATCTGTTCCAACGTACAACGCTTCTAATGTGCCGGGCTGATAACAAATTGCGTTTACAGGAAGATTGGGAAGGCCCGTTGAAATGTTTGTCCACGTTGTGCCACTGTTGTATGATTGAAATACCTTATTGCCTGAAGAATAACCGGAGAAGGTAACCCACACATGTGTTGGCTTTTTAGGATTCACTGTAATGGAAGCAATTCCGGCAGAACTAACCGGTAGTGTTCCGGTAATATCTGTCCATGTTGTACCTCCATTCGAAGTATATTCTAATTTACCGGCCTGGGCCGCATATATGTAATTAGTATTACTCGAATCAACTGTCATTGCTGTTATTGAAGCAGAACTCCATGTACTTATCTGGCTCCAGCTCGAACCCTGGTTAGTAGATTTCCAAACATTATTTAATCCGCAATATACTGTGGTGTGCACTTTAGGATCTAACATCCATTGTGTAACCCATGGGCCTGTTTCTGTCAATCCCGATGTTATCGGGTTCCAGGTAGCGCCATTATCGGTTGATATTTCAAACGCTGCTTCAGGATTTTCTCCATACATATTGGCATCCGTGCTGTAATCAATAAAACATACCATTCCATCACCGCCAATATTTTGTGTCCATGTGCCTGAACTGGCAAGGTTGGTTCCATTATCCTGCCATCCTGTTATAAATAAGCCTGATGTTTTGCTTGATGGCCCGATGCTATATTGTTGAGCAATTGCAAGGTTGTGGCTAAGATCCGTCCATGCACTTCCTGAACTTGTTGTTTTAAATACACCTCCATCGCATGTTGCAACAACACTTTTCGAAGAGCCGGGCATAAAACTCAGACTATGAACGTCGGCATGCACAAACGGAGCGCCTGAGCCGGTCCATACTGCACTTAGTTTCCAGGATGTGCCACCATTACCTGTTTGCCATATATTAATACCCCCTACAAAGATCGAGTCAATATTAGTTGGAGATACATCCATTGAAAGATCGTACCATCCCTGCCCTACTGTCGGGTCATTACCGGCATTTGCTCTACCTAAAATATTAGGCGCTCCTCCTGCCAGGGTTGAAACCGCAGTAAAACTTGTGCCGTGGTTTGTTGAAAGATATAATCCGTAAAAAGCGTAATTAGTGGGGTCAGTAGCTAATACATACACATCATTGGTATCTGCAGCTGAAACTGCAACTGCCATTCTTCCTGCAACACCTGAAGCCGGAAGGCCTGTAGTTGTTTGCGTATATGTTTTTCCTCCATTTGAAGATGTATAGAATTTTCCATCATAAGTGGATGCATATACCCTTGAAGGGTGAGATGGTTCAAGAGCCAATGACATAAAATCTTCAGATACAGCTTGTGTCCAGGTAGTACCCGAATTCAGTGTGTAGTACATACCAAAGCTGGTAGCAGCTACCACTATGCTGGTGTCAGAAGGATTGACAAATATTTCGTTTATTGTTGCGTATGCAGGCCCTGAACTTGCTAGTGTATATGATAAACCTGTGGCAACCCATGTATTCCCTCCATCAGAGCTTTTTAATACGCCAATTGTAGATACTGTTGGATAGATACTGTTTATACCATCTCCGTCGCCGGTGGCAAGGTACATTACACTTGGTTTTAACGGATTTATGGCTACATCACTGGTAGCCAGATCGCCTAACTGATCAGTAACTGTCAACCACGAGGTACCACCGTTAGTTGTTTTCCAAAGTCCGCCAGTAGGGGAACAAGCAAACATAATATTGTTATTGCCCGGGTAAAACCGAACATGGCTTACACGGCCATCGCCACCAAGGTCACCATCGTCGGGTATGTTGTTGGGAACACTTGTATTTCCCAAATAAGTCCAGCTGGCTACAGAAGTTGTTTTGTGGCTGCTTTTACGTGAAGAAGTGTTTAAAAAATCCTGGTAGTCGGTAGCTATCTTTACCTGGTCAGGCATATTGCCTGAAGGGAAAGTACGGGCCTGCATTAACCATTCCCAACGCTTAAACAACGTTCTTCCATTTTCCTCATCGTCTCCATTATCCTTATCTTTCTCCTTAACCGTATTATTGCCCTGTTTAGCATACCATTGGTTAAATGCACTCTGAACATCTTTCAGGTTTGCTTTCGGGTTTCTCATCATACTTGCCCAGTCCTGCTGGCCAAAAGATGAACCTACTCCAACCAAAATAAATACAATAGAAACAAGTAATGTTTTTTTCATTTAATAAGTGCTTTATAATGATTAAGGACTCGATTCTACGCAATATATGAAATATGGTTACGCTAATTTATTTTTATTCATAAATACCTATGAACAATCATATTCTATTGGCTCCCTTACGACTTGTGGCAATGAAAACGGGCTTAATTCACCCCAAAGGGGTTTCTTAACAGACATAAATTAATAAAGCAATGACTAATTGCTTTTTCTGCTTTTCTTATGCGTTGCATTTACTTTTCTCACATCCCATACCCTTGCAACAATACCGGTACATCCCAGAGGTTGTTTTATCATCAATTTGCCGAACCGAAAAGTTATACGTTTACCCATTAAGCTATCTATGTCAGTACCTATAGGTATGTAATACAAAGTATCCTTTCTTTCCGGGTGAATAACACGGATGGCCACCGGGCAGTTTTTATTGTCTATATGAACCACAGTACCTATGGCTGACGGCCCAGGCCGGTTATTAGGGTTAACCCTAACACTATCTGTACTTTGTTGTGAAAAGCACTGAAGGGAGAATAAGGTAAAAAATGCCAGAAGAGTTATTCTCATATTATTTTACAATAACCTTTACCACACGTTGGTAATTTAAATTACCCATTCTTACAAAATAAGCTCCTTCCGCCAACCCATTAACAGGGAGTTTTACATCAATAGCATTTCCAGCAGGTGTTACATTCCGGGTACTTATTTGCTTACCTGAAATATCAAACAGATCAACCTGTACTGTATTATCAGATGGCAATTTATTCGCTATCACGTTAAGGTATTCACCATCCTGGTATACTTTAAATTCGGTAAGGTCAATTAAATTAGTAACGCCTTGTGGCCCGGTAAGCCTGAATGAAAACACACGGTTTGCAGCATGCCCTGCCTTATCGTATTGGTTTGTATGCCAAAAAGTAACTCCATCTGTATCAACTGTCATATCAGAATAATCTCCCCATCGGCTAGCGCAGCTGATTGCAGGCTTTGTTCCAACCACAGCTGATAATTCAATACCCGTCATAACACCAGGCGGATCGTTAAATGCCCTGCCCGTGTATGCAATTTGTCCATAAAGAGAAAGGCTATCATCAATTGAATATGCCAATGCAATATCACCATCTTTATCCATGGCAATGCTACCATTCCATCTGTTTATTCCATCATTCGGCGCATATGTACCTTGCTGGTAAATAGAAAAATGCTGAGATGAAGGGTCTTGCCTTAGTTCATACCATCTAATACCGGCAACTGTATTACCTGTGTTTACTGTATTTGAAAGCACAACTGAATTATAACCGGTAAATACCAGGTATGGAACCCTGAAATTAAAAGCGCCGTCAAGCGCATCCACAGCATTACCTGAAAAAGAAGCTACACCCGGCTGGGCCAGGGTAGCGAAATTACTGGGATTAAAAAAATCATTAAAAGCAGCCGGTGCCAATGAATCCCATTGATTTATAGTCAGGGTTTGTGCAGCAGTGTCGTGAACAAGCTGATCAATAATTATCATATTGGAGGCCCCGCCTGAATTAACGTTTTGAAAAAACACAAGATAATTTGGCGTACCATAGGGTGGTAAAGCTGATGCATCGCAATCAAATGTCTTGGGGTCATTCCATAAGCTATTGTCATCACCAAAAGTTGAAGGAGTGAAGTTATAATTAGTAACTATCATTCCTGCTGATGTTTTACCTGCGAGCATTCTTGTTCTGTCTAACACCATTACCTGTGGCGGAGATAAATTGGCTGTTACATAGTATCCATCACTCCAAATTGAATATTTAGGATAATCAGGGTAATTACCGTTCGCTGTCCAGGCTGCATTAGTAAATTCATATACATAATAGCTTCCCGTTGCATCATTCGTTTCTGAAATGGCCACATCAAATCCGCAGGGATCATTGCTAACCTGGAATTCAGATATAAACCACCGGTCGGCAAACTTATCATACAACACTACCGGGTCGCCGTCATCACCAGGTATATTCTTAAATAAGCTTTTAAGATCAACAGGTCCCTTAAGTAGTTTTCCGGTTTTATTATATACTGAATAAGAAGAATTATACGACTGAACAAATTGAGATGGCCCAACAGCGCCATTAGGGTCGTTGGGGCATGAGCCATTATCTGAACCGCCATCAAAATTAACCAAAGGGGCTGTTGTTATGGCTTGCTTACCCCTAATAGCCTGCACTACAGGGTCGGCTTCTATATCGCTATGTTTTATTTTTGAGCCAGGGAATTTAGGGTGCTTAGCTTCTCTCCTCTCCTCCAGTTCTTCATGATGCTCATTTGCCTTATTACGGTCTTCTTGTGTTTGTAATGGCATATCCCTCAATGGAATGGTTTCATAAAAACCGGAGCAGGGAATATTTACAGAAGACTGTTTGCCTGTGGTTTGCGCAACTAAATAAGTGGTTCCTATTAATGCTGCAAACAGAAATATGTTTTTTTTCATAAAAGGTAAGTAAATAAGTATACAAACATATTAATTATTAGCCTGATTCTGAAATTAGTCCGCAATAAAAAGCCCTTCTGTATAATTACAGAAGGGCCTTTTTTATAGTTTAAAATTTATTCATTTAACTAAAACCTTGAAAACTCTCTGGTAGCTTAAGTTACCTACTCTTACAAAATATACACCTGTAGCAAGCCCGGTGGTGGCAAGTTGTTCATTAATAGAATTACCTGCAGGTTTTACGGTTTTGCTGCTCAATTGTTTTCCGGTAATTTCAAAGAGATCAACCTGAACATCATTATTTGAAGGAAGTGTGTTTGCAATTATATTTATATAATTACCATCCTGGTATACTTTAAATTGAGTTAAGTCAATTGGGTTAGCAATACCGGTTGGGCTTGCAAGCTTGAAAGAAAATACTCTTGAGGCTTCAGCTCCTCCATTATCATATTCATTGCAATTCCAGAATGTAAGATAATCTGAAGGATCTATTGACATTTCAGAATAGTCACCAAAACGGTTACCGCAATTTATTGCAGGTGTAGTACCGGTAACAGCAGTTTGCTCTGTACCTGTCATAGTATTAATTGCATCGCTTGCCATTCTTCCTGTATAACGTACACTAGGATATATTGAACTGCTGGAAACAGCATATTCAAGTGCAATATCTCCGTCCTGATCCATTCCAATACTTCCATTCCAACGGCTTGCACCATCAGAAGGGGCATAAGTACCTTGCTGGTATATAGAAAAATGGAATGTTGTAGGGTTTTGCCTTATTTCATACCACCTGATACCGGCAACTCCGCTACCAATGTTTACTGTGTTTGATAATACAATTGAGTTATATCCTGTAAATACAAGGAAAGGAACCCTGAAGTTAAAAGTACCATCCAACGCATCCAGACTCTTACTTGAACCTGGCTGGCTTATGTCTTTTTCACTTCCGCCTGAAAAATATGCATTAAATGTAGTTGGTGCTAATGAATCCCATCTTGATATAGTAAGGCTTCCTGCTCCTGTTGTATCATGAACACATTTCATAAAGGTTATCATATTAGAATATCCTTGTGAATTGGTATTTGAAAAGTACACCAGAAACTCAGGGGTTCCATAAGGAGGCAATGCAGAAGCATCACAATCTAATGTTTTAGCGGCCGTATATAAACTGTTACTGCCTCCAAAATATGTTGGAGGTGTAGGAGTTGGTGTCATTATCATTTTTGCAGAGGCTTTACCTGCAAGCATTTTAGCCCTGTCCATTACCATAACAAATTCAGGAGCAATCTGACCGGTCATATAATATCCATCACTCCAAATAGAATATTTTGGGTAATCGATCCAATTTCCATTTTGACCAGGGGTCCATGCTGAATTAGTAAACTTATAAGTGTAATACTTACCTGTAGCATCACCAGTTTCAGAAATAGCCACAAGATATTCAACCGGAGAAGTCATTACATTAAACTCCGACACAAACCAGCGGTCTGCGAATTTATCATACAATACAACAGGATCTCCATCATCATCGGTACCCGGAAAAAGGGTAGCAAGATCAATAACTGAGGTAAGAGCTTTACCTGTTTTATCATACACCTGGTATGAAGAATTTATAGCCTGAACATATTGAGTAAGGCCTACTGCACCATTAGGGTCACCCGGGCAAGAAGCATTATCTACCTGGCCATCGAAATTAACTTCAGGAGCAGTCAGTGCCTTTGTACCCATTACTTCCTGTCTAGCAGGGTCAGCCTGTTCAGCCTGCTTTTTAAAATTAGAATACAGTGGACGCCTTAATTCTCTTGCTGCTTCCATTTTCTCGTGGTTTTCAGCCGCCATTAAACGCTGCGCCTCTGTCTGGGCAGGCATATCACGTAATGGAATTGTTTCACGGAACTCAGAACAAGGAATAACTGTTGAGTTTGTTTGTTTTGTAATAGTTGATTGCGCAATTAAGGTACTTACACCTGTTGCTGCAATAACTAATAAAGTAAGTTTTTTCATAGTTTCAGGGATGATTTATAATACAAATGTATGAATAGTAACAACTATTTCCAAATATAATTGTCACTATTTACAAACAACCTGAATCGATTAAGATTTCTATAGAGTAAAATGAGTTCGTTTAAACTAAAATCTCTCTAGGTCTAAGTAGTTACACTTAGAGTTTCTCGAGAAAAATTACGGCTTTTTACGTATTGTTTCTAACTGATTGTGAACCTATTTTTGTCCTTAAGTAAATCACTTACTAATTCAACAATTATCAAAAAAAGGAGGTTGCAAAAGGAAAAATCAGCTCAGATTATTTAACTTTTAATCAAACTCAAAATG
>DATHNG010000126.1:0-56600 GCA_035486275.1 Bacteroidia bacterium | reverse complement strand
TGTTTGTGTTGCTTACTATTTAGCAAGGCACAAACAGGAAAAGTATGTAATAATGTATTTTGCTCAGGCGAAGAAACAACCTATAAGGTATATTATCATTGGCATTTTGTCTGGCTTGAATCAGGTGAGGTTAGTTTTAATACCGTATCAGAAAATTATCACGGCATACCTGCTTATTATTTTAGCGGAATGGGGCATTCTTACCCTAAATATGACTGGTTCTATACTGTCCGGGATACTTTTCAGGCCTATGTAGATACTTTTGATTTTAAGCCATTGCGATTTACAAGGTATAGTAACGAAGGCTCAAACCATGTGAGGAACGATAACCTTTTTGATAATATACATCATAAAGTTTTCTATTTCTCAAAGGACAAGGCAAACGATTTTAAACGTGATTCATTGGATATGCCTGTGAATGCATTTGATCCATTATCAGGTATTTATTATACCCGCTGTCTTAATTTCTCTAAAGCAAAGCCAAATGACACTGTGCCCATTACTATTTACTTGGATCACCATATTTATCATATTCACATAAGGTATATAGGAAGAGAAGTGCAGGAAACTAAGTTTGGCCAGCTAAAGTGTATTAAGCTTAAGGTTAGCCTCATAAGCGGTACCATATTTAAGGAGGGTGAAGAAATGACAGTTTGGGTAACTGACGATAATAATCACTTACCGGTATATATTGAAGCCCCTATTGTAATTGGTTCAGTAAGGGTTGAGCTACTATCATTTTCTAACTTAAAGAACCCTATGGATGCGAAAGTCAAGTAGCTTTGCAGTAATAATGGCTGAAAGGGTTCATCATATAATGTTAAATAAAAGAAGAGGTACTATAAGCATTGTTGCTCTATTGGTAGCTTTGCTAGTAGTTTCATGTAATCCGGCCAAACGTATCGGAAAGGGAGAATATCTTCTTACACATAATAATTTTATATACCGGCCACTGGAAGCAGCTAAGGAGCCTAAAAACAAGCTTATAAATAATAAAATAACTGAGATTCCCGGAAGCGAAATTGCTAAACTTGAATTGCCACCTGAGCTTTCAATAAGCCAGCTTGATGCATATATAAAACAAAAGCCAAACACAAAAATACTTGGCCTCATTCCACTTCACTTATTTGTGTATAACCTGGTAGACCCTGAAAAAACAAAAGAGAGAAGAGTATTAAAAAATCAAAGAATAGACGCAAAGAACAAAAAAATAGAAGAAGAGAATCAGATCAGGATCGAAAAAGGTAAAAAGCCCAAAGCATACAAGTCCAAAGACCCTAAGGTGTTTAGCGGAGAATGGTTGATGGGAGTTGGTGAGCCTCCTGTAATACTTGATTCCACTCTTATGACGGGTTCAGTAAACCAGGTGACCAAGTATTTACATACAAAGGGATATTTTGACGGGAAGGTTACCGATTCAGTTCACGTTGAGGACAACAAGGCAGATGTATATTATATTGTTCAGTCGGGTAAGCCATATAAAATAAACAGCCTTAGGTACCAGCTTGATGATACAACACTTACAGGTATTGTATACAAAGATTCAGCAAATTCCCTTATAAATAAGGGTGATAATTTTGATGAAGATGTTTTGAAAAGTGAAAGAGACAGGTTAACCAGAGTTTTAAGAAATGATGGATACTACGCTTTTTCGAAAGAGTATATTGATTTTGACATTGACACAAACAAGACCACAAAACAAGTGTCAATAGTAATTGATATTAAAAAATTTGCTTATGTAGATCCAACAAAAACAGATTCAGTTATTGAAACATTACACCGTCAGTATTTTATTCATAAAGTAATAATACAAATGAACTATAGCCCCAATGCGGTATATAACACACAGGATACGGTTATTGATAAAGAATATATAATAGTCAGTCCGGCTGGGGGCATGTCTTTTCTGCCTAAAATACTATTGAGCAAAATACATATAAAGCCCGGGGATATGTTCCAGATTATAAATGTAGATAATACATATGCTGGCCTTATGCAGATGAAGCAGTTCCGCTATATTAATATCCGCTGGGTTGAAACGCCCGATTCTAACAGGCTTGATTGCTATATACAATTAATGCCTAATACAAAGCAATCTTTTTCTGCAGAGGTAATTGGAGATAATACAGGCGGGTTTTGGGGTGCACAGGCCGATGGCACATACCAGAATAATAATTTATTTAAAGGGGCGGAGGTTTTACAATTTAAACTGAAATATGCATTACAAACGCAAACACTTTTAAGCAGCGAAGAGCCGGCAGGCCTTGTTTCCAAAAGCCTTATATTCAACACACAAGATATAGGACCTGAAGCAAGCGTTATAGTCCCTCGCCCTTTATTTCCGTTTAAGTTCATACCTATTAATCCTGCTGTTGCAAACCCGCAAACTGCATTTAAGGTGCTATACGATTTTCAGGTGCAACCTGATTATAAAAGGAATATCCTGACACTGAATTACGGATATGATTTCAATTTTGCGAAACACGATCACTTGAATATTACGCTTTTTGAAATGAATTTTGTAAGCGCAATAACATCCCAAGAGTTTCAGGATGCCCTGGTTCAAACACATGACTTTTTTCTTGAAAATAGTTTCAGAACTCAGGCCATTACTGATTCACGGATAACATGGATATTTAATAATCAGAACCTGACAAAGCTACGTAATTACAATTATTTGAAGATCAGTTTAGAAGGTTCAGGGATAACCATTCACCAGGTAGATAATTTACTTAAACGTCCCGATACTATACCTTTTACCAATGTGCCCCTTTCTCACTATGTAAAAAGTGATATTGATTACAGGCATTTTATTATACTTTCAAAAGACGATAAACTGGCTTTCCGGGCCATATTGGGAGTGGGTGTTCCTATTCTTGCCAATACGGGTGAGGAGTTACCTTTTGATAAAAGTTTCTGGACGGGTGGTTCTAATGATATAAGAGGGTGGGAGGCCAGAACATTGGGGCCGGGTGCTAACAGTGACCTTGTTTCGGTAGAAGAGGTAGGCGATATAAAAATGGAAGTTAATGCGGAATATAGAGTGAATCTTATCAAGTTCTTTGGCCTGGCGTTCTTTTTAGATGGTGGGAATGTGTGGCTATGGAACAAAAACCCAAGTATTCCTAATGGTGAGTTTGAATGGGAGGGCAGGTATGGTTTCTTAAATGAACTGGCTATTGGTACGGGTGTTGGCTTCAGGTTCGATTTTAATTATTTTGTTTTTCGTGTAGATCCCGGCCTTCCATTAATTGACCCATCAAGCATTAATGAATGGGATATACCTAACAGTTTTAGGGAAAATTTCACGCTGAGAAAAACTGTACTCAATATAGGTATTGGTTATCCTTTCTAGTTTAAACCAGATTAATAAAGAAATAGTTAATAAATTTAACTTTTAACCGTTATTAGTTATTTAGTCTGCTCTGAAAATAAGATTGTTCATATTGGTTCTGGTTGCCGTTTGCACGTTAAAATTGCAGGGCCAGAAGAAGTACGCACTTTCCATAGTAGTTAACGATACCGGAAATGTTAAGAATTTTATTTTACCTGATTACCAGAAAAAATTTGACGCACCTGCATTACGAACCAATGAATTACAGAAAGTGTTATTCGCTCTTTACGATGACGCATTTCTTGTGGCTTCATTCGATAGTATTGTACACGATTCACTTATGCTGAGAGCATATCTGAATCACGGGGCAAGGTATGAATGGGCCCGTTTAACCAAAGGGAATGTGGATGAAGGTATATTGAGCCAGGTAGGATACAGTGAAAAATTGTTTTCTCATAAACCATTGTTCTACAAAGACGCCCTTAGTTTAATGAATAAAATGCTGACCTTTTATGAGAATAACGGTTACCCTTTTGCCCAGGTAAAACTGGATAGTGTAAGATTAAATAAGAACGAGATTACAGCCTCTCTTCATTTAGTAAAAAAACAACTTGAAAAAATTGATAGTATTGTAATTACCGGTGACCTGAAGCTTTCGGCACAGTACTTATATGGGTACCTGGGAATAAAGCCGGGAGATGTATATGACGAGTCGAAGGTGAAGGTAATAAGTACAAGGCTGAGGGCCCTACCGTTTTTATATGAAACAAAACCGATGCAGGTTATATTTGTTGGTGATAAAGCCAAGGTCTTTCTCTTTCTTGGAAAAAAATCTGCGAACCAATTTAATGGTATCATTGGCATATTGCCCGGTACTACAGGTGCTATAAATATTACCGGTGATCTTAGCCTTCAGCTTCAAAACCCATTCCATCATGCTGAAGAAATTGGCTTTCACTGGCAACACATACAGGCCCAAACGGAAAACCTTACAGCCCACTTCAGCTATCCCTATCTTTTCCATACGCCTATAGGTATTGATGATGATTTTACATTGTTTAAGCAAGATACAACCTATCTGCAGCTTGATGAGAAAGTGGGCTTAAAGTACCTGATGATTGGAGGAAGTTACTGGAAGCTGTTTTACGAAAACATATCGTCAAATCTTATCTCTACTTCAGGACTTCAATATATAACCTCGCTACCAACCTATGCCGATGTTACCACGCAGCTTTATGGAATTGAATATTGCTACAAAGCGCTGGACTATATTTATAATCCACGCAGCGGATACCAGATACTAGCTAATGTGGCTGCCGGAACAAAACAGATCCATAAAAATCCTAATGTTGACCCTGTTGCATACGATAGCCTGAGATTGAACTCGAATGAATACAGGGCAAATATTACTGCCGAGTACTTCATCCCTTTTCTTGATCGTAGCACTTTTGAGTTAGCTATTAAAGGCGGGTATATTGATGCCCCGTCTTTACTGGAGAATGATATGTACCGGATAGGCGGATTTGCCGTTTTGCGTGGTTTTGATGAGCAATCAATTTTAGCCAATGAATATTCTGTAGGCACAGTAGAATTTCACTACCTCCTTGAGCAAAACTCATTCTTTTTTCTTTTCTTCGATCAAGGCTGGTACCAGCGAAATATAACGGGCCTTGCAACCGTGCATGACACTCCTTACGGCTTTGGTGCGGGTATGGATTTTCAGACCAAGGCCGGAATATTTTCGTTATCCTATGCGTTAGGCAATGGAATAGGTAATCCGCTTAGTTTCAAAGACGGAAAAATAAACTTCGGGCTGATAAATAATTTTTAGAAGCGAATTTGCTTAGTGGTGAGAAGAACCTTCCTGGCCTTTCTCTGCATCATCCTTAATAAGGAAGTAAATACCTGCTACAATGCCAATACATGAGAAAAACACACCAAAAGTGCTGAGTCCGTGTGCTGCTGCATCTACCTCGAGAACAGCATAGCGGAAAGGGAGTAAGTAAGTAACTGCAAATATTACAAACGCTATCAGGTGACTCTTCTTCATAAAAGCAAATATTAATTTTTACTTTGGCAAATATATAAAATAAAATACTTGGTTATTTAAACAGGGAAATATTTCTGTACAACATTAATAAAATCATTGTGAATCAACCCATTCGTAGCAATAATAGTCTTGCCAAAAATGTAGTCATGTCCACCATTAAATTCAGCCAGTCGGCCTCCGGCTTCTTGCACAATAAGTGCTCCGGCAGCCACATCCCATGGCTTAAGGCCGTATTCATAAAATGCTTCAAAACGGCCACAGGCAACATAACAAAGATCTACCGAAGCTGAGCCAATCCGGCGCATTCCCTGTGTACATGTCATCAGATGTTTGAAAAGGCCCATATAATTATCCTGCAGTGCAAAATCATTGTATGGGAAACCGGTTGCAATCAGTGAATTTTCAAGCTGGCTTTGTTTCGATACATGTATACTTTTACTATTCACTTTAGCGCCTTCGCCTTTAATAGCATGAAAACATTCCTTTAGATTAAGTTCGTGCACCACCCCAAGAATTGGCTCATTATTATGCATCAATGCAATACTTATAGCAAAGCAGGGTAGTTTATGTAAAAAATTGGTAGTACCATCAAGCGGGTCAATTATCCAGGTATATTCTTTTTTCTCTGTTTCACCACTTTCTTCAGCCAGTATACCACTACCCGGCAATATTTTGCTGAGCCCCTCTATCAAAGCCTTTTCAGAGCTTTTATCTACATAGCTGACAAGATCATTGAACCCTTTTTTCTCAATATCGGTAGCGGAGAATTTATGTTGCTCGGTCATAATAAAATGACCAACTTCATGAGTAAGTTCAATTACCTGTTTGCAAACAGAATCAAGTTGCAATTTGCTCATTGGCTGCTCTTTTTCTGAAGTAATAAATACCTACCAGGCCTAGCAAGAATAACATGGGAGCAATCAGCTGGGCTTGTGTTATTTGCAAGCCAAAAATATCGTACTTAATGTTTACGCGAATAAGTTCTATTAAAAAGCGCTCAACTCCGTTCATCATTAAGTAGATACAAAACAGCACACCCGGAGTTTTTATTTTTTTTCTTATTCCCCACAATACAAAGAATAAAATACCGCACATAACGGTTTCATAGAATGGGGTCGGGAATGCCGGAGGGCTGAGCTGGTAACAATACTGTTCCATGCAATTTGGAATTGGGATATCGCGAGTTGGGTCAAATTGTGCAACGTGATGAGGGTAGTTGAATGACCACATCCAATCAGGCAAAAAACTCATCCAGGCGGGCTTATGTGCTGCATTAGCAATACCCCAGTCACCATCTCCGGACATTTGACAGCCAATGCGTCCAATGGAGTAGGCGATCATAATTGCCGGTGCAGCAGCATCAATAAGGTGAATCAGGCTTATGCCTTTTTTACGGGCATAATAAAGTACCGAAATGGCACCTACAATAAGTCCGCCATACATTGTTAAGCCGCTAAAAGAAAATAGGTACTGGGCCGGATGCGCAAAAAAGTCCTTGTAGTTTTCCAATCCGTCAAATAGCTTAGCACCTGCAAGGCCTCCACCTGCCGCAACAAGTGTAATGTTTCCCACCAATTGGTAAGGGTGCATTTGCTCTTCGACCAGTTTTGGTTCAGGTAGGCGTTGTTTTTCTTTTTCGCGGTAACGCATATAGGTATAAATAGCACCGAGCGCTATTCCACCAATCCAGTTACCTTGTATTGATAATAAGAACCCTTGCGTGTCTTGTAAGAAATCATGAAAATTCAAAGCAATATAAACCAACTTAAAGCCAATAATAAAAGCAGTAATAAAGGCTCCTATCAGTTCCAGAATACTTGCTTTCTGGCCAATAGTAACCTTCTCAGTGAAGGTATGTAATAGCCCTTCATTTTCTTTTCTTTTCAATTCCTTAGATAAAACATAACTGGCTGCCAGAAAAGAAATGGCAACCATGCAACCGAACATTTGAAATGCTTTAAGAAAAGCAATTTTAATTCCAAACAGGTCCGAGAAAAGATAGTATAAGGATGGGTACATATATCAATAGGTTACTGAAAGCTGTTCGGGTTCTTTAATTTCGTTAAAAGTATTACGAATTTCTATAGCCACCGTTCCGTCTTCGTTAATGCCTTTTAGTAATACATTAGCTTTTTGATATGCCATGTCAGGGTTTAGCTCTGTCCTTACTTTAATGTAGTTATCAGTGTATCCATATAGGAAGCCGTCCTTATTGCCTGATTCAAACAATACTGTTCTTTCGCTGCCTATATGCTGTTCGTAGAAATTCCTGAGTTTTTTCTCAGATAATATTTTCAACATTCTATTTCTTTTCCTGCGTACTTCAGTTGGTATAACATCTTTATCAGATGCAGCTAAAGTGTTTGAACGTTCTGAATATGTAAATACGTGCAGGTATGAAATATTAAGTTCGTTAAGGAATTGGTAGGTTTCATTGAAAAGCTCGTCTGTCTCACCCGGAAAACCCACGATAACATCAACACCAATACAACAATGAGGCATCAGCGATTTTATTTGCGCCACCCTGTCAACATAAAGGTCCCTTAAATATCTGCGGCGCATTTTCTTCAAAATAGTATCAGAGCCTGATTGTAGCGGGATGTGAAAGTGAGGAACAAACTTGTTGGAATGTGAAATATATTCTATTATTTCATTTTTAAGCAGGTTCGGTTCAATAGATGATATGCGGAAGCGTATTTCATTTGCAGTGTTTTCAATGGCCTGAACAAGCTGGTAGAATGATTCGACATGTTCGTTTGAATCAGGATTGCTTATTCCAAAATCACCAAGGTTGACACCCGTAAGCACAATTTCTTTTACCCCTTTATCAGCAATTTCATTAATGTTTTTAACTACATTTTCTATTGTATTGCTTCGGCTTTTACCTCTCGCAAGTGGTATAGTGCAATAAGAGCAATTATAATCACAACCATCCTGCACTTTCAAAAAGCTCCTTGTACGGTCGCCCGAAGAATATGATGAATGAAAAGCAAGTGGCTGCTCTATTTCGCAGGAATGTATCTCTGTATGTGTTTTCTTGTCTAAATGCAGAAGGTAATTTGCAATATTGAATTTTTCAGAAGCGCCCAGTACTATATCTACTCCTTCTATCTTAGAAATTTCTTCGGGTTTTAATTGAGCATAACAACCAATCACAGCTATGAATGCACCGGGTGCCTGGTTCAATGTATTGCGTACTATCATCCTGCACTCTTTATCAGCTTCATTGGTAACAGAGCAGGTGTTGATTATATACACGTCAGCTTTTTCTTTAAAAGCCACCTTGGTAAAGCCTTCGTCTGTCAGTTTTTTAGCAATAGCTGATGATTCTGAAAAATTCAGTTTACAGCCTAGGGTATGCATGGCAAATGTGCGGGCTTGCTCCATAGAACAAAAGTAGGCATTTGCAGTTAATAGCGTTTTTATTGTCAATATAATGGTTAGTAAAATCACATTTCCAGCTAAAAATGGGGGGTGCTTAACCTATATCTTCGCAACAGACAATTAATATTATATGTTCATGATCAGAAGAATAACTACATGCCTGATACTTTCTGCTGCCCTTTGCCACAGTGCCTGCCATCACGTTGATAGCGGTGAAGGCGAAAATATTTTCCGGTACAATGAATTGGGCGATGTTACATCACTTGACCCTGCTGCTGCCCGTAGTTTTGAGAATATTTGGATAGATGACCAATTATATAATGGACTGGTGCAAATGGATACTGCATTTAAGATAATACCGGGTATTGCAAAGTCTTGGGAGATTGGTAATAATGGCCTGCAATACACTTTTCACCTTAGGGGCGATGTTTATTTTCAGGATGACTCCATTTTCCCTGAGGGTAAAGGCCGAAAGGTTGTGGCATCAGATTTTGTACATAGCTTTTTCCGTTTGTTCGATGCAAGAGTATCAAGCGCTACTACCTTGCTGAACTATGTCGACAGGGTTTACCCCGGCAGTTTCCAGGGCTTCCAGGCAACCAATGACTCTACTTTCGTTATTTATTTAAAGAAATCCTATGCCCCTTTTCTGAACATATTAACCATGCGTTATTTCTCGGTTGTTCCGTTTGAGGCGATCGATAAATACGGACAGGATTTTGGTGAACACCCTATTGGTACAGGGCCGTTTCAACTGAAAAGATGGACAAGAGGCAACAGGCTTGTACTTGTGCGTAATGAGCACTACTTTGAGAAAGATGGACAGGGTAATGCATTACCATACCTGGATGGGGTAGTGGTAACATTTGTTAAGGATATGGAAACTTCCTTCCTTGAATTTGTAGATGGAAACCTTGACATGGTTTCGGGTTTTGCAGCTATTAATCCAAGGCAGGTATTTACTCCCAACAGTGAGCTAAAGAAGGAATTTAAAGATAAGTTCTACCTGCAACGGTTGCCATTTATTAAAACCGATTATCTCGGCTTTATGATAGACCCTAAGCGCATGAGCGATAAAGTACCTACCTATATGAAATCAATCCGCCAGGCTATTAACTATGCAATTGACAGGGACGAGCTGGTGCGCTATTTACGAAATGGAATAGGCATTCCGGCAACAAGAGGTTTTGTACCTCCTTTCCTGCCGGGTAATAAAGATGCAGCTGATGATGGTTACAAATACGATCCTGATAAAGCCAATGCCTTACTTGCCCAGGCCGGATTTCCGAATGGTAAAGGCCTGCCTGAGATATCGGTTTTTGTTACAAATGAAACCGGCCCTATAGCTCAGGCCATACAATCGCAATTGCAACGTGTGGGTATTAAGCTGAGCATACACATGGAACAACCTGCCGTATTAGCAGAATGCGTGGTAAGCGGACAATGTTATTTCTTTAAAAAATCTTGGGTAGGTGATTACCCTGATGCGGAAAATTTCCTGTCGCTGTTCTATACCAAAAACTTCTCTCCTGAAGGTGTGAACTTCTTCCATTATTCTGATCCTAAATTCGACTCTTTGTATGAACATGCTATTTCAGAATCGAATGATACAATACGTTTCGCTGAATACAGGCAAATGAATAAAATGGTTACCGAAGCAGCGCCTGTGGTACCTTTATACTACGATGAGGTGGTTCGCCTCGTAAATAAAAAGGTTTCAGGATTACCTATCGACTCAAGGAACTCGCTTGACCTGAGGAGGGTGAAGAAGAATTGACATTGAATAGTTTCTTTTAGTTAAAGCCTTTTAGCCAGGTTTTTTTACCGTCAGCTAAAACAGGAGGTAAGTAAGTGTCCTACTGTTGATTGCCGTTTGCTTTAGCTGACGGCAAAATTGAATGTTTATATTTGGCTTTAGCCTAAAATATACTATACATAGAAATATTAAATTAGCTTTTAAATTAATAACCATGTCGTATGTTACTATATGGATCCATTGTGTTTGGTCGACCAAGAATAGAAAACCTTTACTTGTAGAAGAGTTAAGACAGAAATTATTCCTGCATATTCTCGATAATGGAAGAAAAAAGGGGATTTGGATCGATACGATTAATGACCACCAGGAACATGTACATGCTTTAATTTCATTAGACAAAAATATGACCATTGCTAACTCTATGCAACTTATTAAGGGTGAATCAGCAAACTGGCTAAACAAAACAGGTTATTTAAACGAAAAGATGAATTGGCAAGATGATTATTTTGCTGTATCTCTTGGTCAATCGCAAGTTGAAAGAGTAAGAAATTATATCATAAATCAGGAAGAACATCACAGAAAAAAATCGTTTACAGAAGAGGTAGATGAGTTTATGAATAAATATGGTTGGAATAAATTTAAGGATGTGGTGTCAGGCTAAAGCCCAATTTGAGTGTGATGTTCTTAACCGTCAGCTAAAGCAGACGGTAATTAATTGTTTTGAATAAAATGTAATGATGTTAGATCAAACAATAAACCCCGGCCAATGGTCGGGGTTTATGTGTGTTCCAAATCCCCTCCCTTATGGGGAGGGTTAGAGTGGGGCTTTTTACGCCTTCACTAAAGACATATTCTTAATGATCTCATCACCAAACTCAGAGCATTTCAATACAGTAGCTCCCTGCATTTGACGTTCGAAATCGTAGGTAACACGTTTAGCAGCAATCGATCTTTCAAGGCCTGAGTAAATAAGCTCAGATGCTTCTAACCAACCAAGGTGTTCCAACATCATAGCAGCCGAAAGGATAACTGAACCCGGATTTACTTTGTCCAGGTCAGCATACTTAGGCGCTGTGCCGTGTGTAGCTTCAAATATAGCATGTCCGGTTACATAATTAATGTTTGCACCCGGTGCAATACCAATACCACCAACCTGTGCCGCAAGCGCATCAGATAAATAGTCACCATTCAGGTTAAGTGTTGCAATAACATCAAAATCTTCAGGACGGGTAAGAACTTGTTGAAGGGTAATGTCGGCAATTGAATCTTTAATTAAAAGTCTGCCGGATGCAAGCGCTGCTTTTTGTTCAGCATTCGCTGCTTCTTCGCCTTTATCCTTCTTGGTCTTTTCCCATTGCTGCCAGGTATAAACCTTATCGCCAAAAACCTGTTCAGCAAGGCCATATGCCCAATCGCGGAAAGCGCCTTCGGTATATTTCATGATGTTACCCTTGTGTACAATGGTAACCGATTTACGTTTGTGCTTAAGTGCATACTCAATAGCGCTATGCATTAAACGGCCTGTGCCGGTTCTGCTCACCGCTTTAATACCTAGGCCTACCATCACTTCCGATGGCATTTGAACTCCGGCTGATTTATAAAATGCTTCGTTCTTATCTGCAGTGCCAAAACGGATCTTGGCAAAATCTTTAGGGAATTCCTTTGCAATAAAGTCTAATACTTTTTGTGCTTCAGGGCTTCCTGCAACGTATTCAATACCTGCATAAATATCTTCGGTGTTTTCACGGAAAATAACCATGTCAACTGCTCCGGGATTCTTTACAGGAGAAGGAACTCCTTCGAACCACCTTACCGGGCGTAAACAAACGTAAAGGTCAAGTAACTGGCGAAGCGCCACGTTAAGTGAACGTATACCACCACCCACAGGAGTAGTTAAAGGCCCTTTAATACCAACAATATATTCCTTGAATGCTTCAATAGTTTCATCAGGTAACCAGTTGCCGGTTTGTTTAAATGCTTTTTCACCTGCCAATACTTCTTTCCATACAATTTGGCGTTTGCCATTGTATGCATTCTTTACTGCTGCGTCAATTACGCGAACTGAAGCGCGCCAAATGTCTGGTCCGGTTCCATCGCCTTCAATAAAAGGGATAATAGGGCTGTCAGGTACGTTTAGTTTACCGTTTGTTAATGTGATCTTTTGTCCGTTCATAGCTTATATAGATTAGTGTTTAATATCCGAAAATGTCCTGCATAGTTAAGAAGGTAACCTTGCCATATTTCTCAAGCGCCTTCATATCTATGTCTTTTTTGTTACCCATTACCAGTATAGTATAAGGTTGTTTTGCAATATATTCCTTATGGAACTTTTGAATATCGGCAAATGTAAGCGTTGGAAGCTTATCAAATATCAATTTTCTTGTATCGTAATCAATACCAAGCCTGCGGGCATTTTCAAAGTTAAAGAGTATACCTTCCCGTATAATACGTGTTGAGGCTATTCCTTTTAGAATAGCATCCTTTGAGGTTGACCACAATTGTTCGTATTGGGGTATGCTATCGTTTAATAATTGCATCATACCATCTGTGGCTTGCCCTAGTTTATCAGCTTGTGAACCAATATATGCCAGGTTACTATAATGCGACACACTGTCAGATGGTGCACTGTACCGACAGAAAGTTGAATAGGCAAGCGCTTTCGATTCTCTTAATACTTGAAAAGAAACCGATGCCATTGAACCTCCGAAATATTCATTATACATTGAAATAACCGGGTTTAAAGTCGGGTCATAGTGATTGCCACCTCTCTCCAATATAATTACTTCGGTTTGTTTCATGTCATGGTCGACCACATAAACCTGATTTGTACCAGCTACCTGTTCAAATTTCTGACCTTGCGGCAAAGGTTTAAACACTGAAGGAATAGTATGATATGTTGAAAGTGTACTAACTAATTGCTTTGCGGGCTGTGATCCATAGTAAAGCACATGATGGTTGTACTGGCAGAGGTTATGCAGTACTTCTGTAAGGGCCTCTGGCTTTGTGTTCCTTAACTCGTCGTTTGTGAGTATGTAGGTATACGGAGAAACTGGTCCATATGTGCCATAACTGGCAAGGGCAGAGAACAGAATAGTATTCTTATCAAGCTTGTTATCTTCCCTTTGTTTCAATGTAACATCTATCAAGGTATGCATAGCTGTGGTATCAGGCTTGGCATCGGCAATAAGGTTTTCAAATAATTGCAATGCCGGAGTAAAGTTTCGCGTAAGCCCCGATAGGTTTACATACAGCCTGTCCTTATCACAGAATGTAGTGTAAGTACATGCAAGTTTGTAAAATTCCTGTTGCACTTCTTCAGGTCTCAATTTAGATGTACCAGTATATTTCAGGTAGTTAATAGCTGATTGCAATAATTTGCTGTTCTTGCTACCCATATCGAATATATAGTACATATTGAAGGTACTGTCCTCTGTGTTTTGAACATAGTAAACAGGTAGTTCATTTTTAACTGAAAGGGTTTGTATCTCTTTTTTATAGTCAACAAATACAGGAGTTATAGGTGCAACTTTTTCCGCTTCAATATTTCTTACAAATTGCGATTCAGCCTTTGCATTTGTCTGCACAGGAGTAATTACAGGTTTTTGTACCTTTTCAATAGTGGTGTCCTCACCAACCTTTTTATAAACCACCGCATAATTGTTTGCATAGTGGGCGGTTGCAAAATCCATAATGTCCTTCTTCGTTATCTTAGCTAAACGATCGTTCTCACTTATCGCATCAGCCCAGCTTTCACCGGTTGTAAATGCAATTACAAAAGTTAATGCACGAACACTGTTGCTGCGAAACTGTTGAATCTGTTGTAACTTCAAATTGTTTACAGAAGCCTCGATCATCCAATCAGGGAAGTCCCCTTTTTTTAATTTGTCAAGCTCTGTCAGTACTATGTTCTTTGCTTCTTCCAGCGATTGTCCTTCTTTAGGTATAGCCTGAAATTCCTGGTAGGAATAATCCATGAAAATATTATTATTTACACCTGCGCTCTGCACTTTTTCCTGTTGCATCAGGTCAAGGTCAAATAAGCCTGCCTGTCCATTACTTAATAACATTTGTATCAGGTCAATCATATCAGCATCGCGGCTGCCTGCTCCTGCAAATCGATAACCAATAGTTACAGAAGCTGCACTCGGGCCATAAACGGTTTCGCTGGTAGGTGAAGTAATAGGGTCTTCTTTTGGTGGATTGAAAGTTGGTACCGGTTTAGCAACATAAGGGCCAAAATATTTATCAATTTCCTTAATCGCTTCATCAGGGTTCACATCACCGCTTAATGCCATAACCATATTGTTCGGCACATAATAGGTATGGTAGTATTTTAATATCTCGGTAAGCGAAGGGTTCTTCAGGTCATGTATGGTACCAATGGTGGTTTGTGTTCCGTAAGGATGTTTCTTGAAAAGCTGAGCTAATAATGCTTCTTCAGTCTTTTCATTATCATCGTCAAGGTTTCTGTTCTTTTCTTCGTACACTGCCTCAAGCTCGGTATGGAACAGGCGCATAACAGGGTTCCTGTAACGTTCCGATTCTATTTCAAGCCATGGGGTCATTTCATTTGAAGGAATATCTTCCTGGAAAACGGTTTGCTCAACAGACGTAAAAGCATTGGTGCCCCTTGCTCCAATTGAGCTCATTAGCTTATCGTATTCATTAGCTATTGCATAACCTGATGCTACATATGAAACACTATCTATCTGGTGGTAAAGTTTCTTTCTCTTTTCAGGATCAGTAGTGTGGCGATAAACCTCATACAGATTTTCTATTTTATCAAGTTCCGGTTTTTCTTTTGCATAATCATTGCTGCCGAATTTGTCGGTCCCTTTAAACAGCATGTGCTCTAAATAGTGAGCCAGGCCGGTTGCATCATGCGGATCGAACTTACTGCCTGCTTTTGTCGCTATATACGTTTGAATGCGGGGTTCACTTTTATTTACAGAAATGAAAACCGTAAAGCCATTGTCCAGATGATAAATTCTACCATGTAAGGGGTCATTGGGTACAGTATCGTATTTGTATTGCTTATCTCCGGCAAAAGCAGAAAAAGAAAGAGCTAACAGGGCAAGGACAAAAAAATGTTTTTTCATAAATGAGTTTTACGTATTAATCTATACCAAGGTCCAATTGGTCCTTTAGTTTTTCCACAGCAGGGTTCTTTTCCTTCATGTGGTCATATTTTTCCTGTGTAGTATATGGTTTGCGCGCAGTTTCTGTTTTCGAAATAGTAATAATAAAATTCAGTTGCGGATGTTTCAATTCAGCTCTCATAAAATTGATAAGGCTTACACGGTCCTCTTCAATACTTTGTTGTTGCACGGCGCTTGGCACATCCAATACGATCGTAGAAGGCTTCTCTTCTGATTTTTTCGGAACTATCTGGCTCAATATGCTACAAAGGCTTATTTTCTTCGCTTTGTTCAGTTCAATATAATCTCCCCAGGTTTTCAGTATTGCTTCGTTACTTAATGGCTGTCCTGCTTCCTCATTTTTTGCTGCTTCCTGCGCTGCTTTCTCCTTTGGTGCATCGCCCATCATTTTATTAATTGAAAGCGGGCTAATTTTTTTAGGAGCAGCTGGAGTTGCAGGAGGAGGTTCAGGTTTATATTCCTGTTTGGGTTCTGCTGCTTTAGGTGCTGCCGGAGTTACCTTGGGAGCTACCGGAGCAGCACTTGGTTGTGGAGTTGGTTTTGCTACAGGTGTACTTGCAGCAACGGGTGCAGCTGTTGGAGCAGCTAACTTACCCGAGGCAAGATTACAAAGCCTCATTATGGTAAGTTCAACTAACAAGCGTTGATTTACCGATGTTTTGTATGTTACGTCGGCCTGGTTTAAAATATTCAAGCCATTAAATAAAAAAGCCTCGGAATATTGTGCCGCCTGCCAAACATATTTCTCTTTCAACTGGCCGCCTTTTTCCAACAGAACTGCAGTAGATGGATTTTTAGCCACAACAAGATTCCTGAAGTGCTCACCCATACCGCCAATAAATAAATGGCCATCAAAACCATTATTTAATATTTCATCAAAAGTGAGTAGGGCAGTAGGTATATCGCCTTGCAAAATGGCATCGGTAACTTTAAAATAGTAATCGTAGTCGAGTATGTTCAGGTTATCTATTACCTTTTTATAGGTAAGGTCCTTGCCTGCAAAACTCACCATCTGGTCGAAAATGGATAATGAGTCACGCATCGAGCCATCACCTTTCTCAGCTATGATGTGTAATGCTTCGGGTGCAGCAGTTATACCTTCCTGAGATGCTATGTATTCTAAATGTTCAGCTACATCTTTCAGTTGTATACGTTTAAAGTCGAATATCTGGCAACGCGAAAGTATAGTTGGTATTATTTTATGCTTTTCCGTAGTAGCTAAAATAAAAATAGCATGTGCAGGTGGCTCTTCTAATGTCTTTAAAAAGGCATTGAAAGCAGCCTGAGATAACATGTGAACCTCGTCTATTATATATACCTTGTACTTTCCGAGTTGAGGTGCAAACCTTACCTGGTCAATGAGCAGACGTATATCATCTACCGAGTTGTTCGATGCAGCATCTAATTCATGTACATTCAGTGAACGGCCTTCGTTAAAACTTTTACACGATTCGCATTCGTTACAGGCTTCTATTTCAGGGCTAAGATTAAAGCAGTTAATGGTTTTAGCTAAAATACGGGCGCAACTTGTTTTTCCCACACCACGCTGACCGCAGAATAAAAACGTTTGGGCAAGATGATGGTCGGCAATAGCGTTTTTTAACGTATTAACTATGGCTTTTTGACCTATAACACTTTTAAAGGTAGAGGGGCGGTATTTACGGGCCGATACTACAAAGTCTTCCATTACTTCAGGTTAAACCCCAAATATATAAGAATTTGAAGGAATCATGTCACATAAGATGTTAACCTTAGGGTTTTATGACAATGCTTTTGCGAATAATGTCACCAACTTGTTTGGAAATGGGGCCATTATTTCATACGTTTGTTTAAACAATCTCCCTGATTATGAAAAAGCTTACCTGTTTATTCTCATTTATTTTGCTGTTTATTTCTTTCAGTCTTTTTGCTCAGGACTGGAGAGTAATGATGCATGACCCTAAGTACAATGTACACGACGTGCAGGAAGCTTTTTATAAATGGTATGCCCAGCAACCGGTAAAGGCTAAAGTGAATAACCCCAATATAAAAGAACAAGGTGAGGAGGAAGAGGAGAGCAATGGTGCATATACCCTATTTAGGAGATGGGAAGCATTTTATGTGCCACGCACATACCCTTCAGGTAACAGGCCTGATCCGGCTATTATGGAAAAGGAATATAATAGTTTTTTAGCAAGCCAAAAAAACAATAAAAAGAGTGTTAAGGCAGCCGGCGCTTCTTCTAACTGGTCGTATATTGGAAATACAGGCGATGCAAATCTTTCAGGAGTAGGCAGGGTAAACCATGTAAGGTTTATGCCGGGTAACCCTAATACAATATTTGCCTGTACCCCTTCGGGCGGGCTTTGGAAATCAATAAACGGAGGTACCAGCTGGACAACCAATACAGATAATTTAATAGACCTGGCCGTAGATGATATTGCCATTAATCCGCTTAATACTAATATTCAATATATAGCAATGGGCGATGGCGATGGCGGTTATGCAGGTTACACGCCAAGTACTGTAGGTGTGTTGAAATCATACGACGGTGGTAATACCTGGAACCCTTCTGGTTTATATTTTCAGTTGCCAAGCACAGGTCCTTCATTTACTACTATACAAGAACTTTTATTGAACCCGGTTGATACAGGTGTAATATTTGCGGCTTCAACTGCAGGGCTATATTACTCTTCAAACGGTGGCCTTAACTGGACAGCGGTAATTAAAGATCAGGATATTAGAGATGTGCAATTTATGCCAGGTCATACCGAGGTGGTATATGCCTCCAGTTTCAGAGGTACTTTTTGGAGGTCTACTAATTCCGGTGTTTCTTTTACTAAGATTACAGGTGGTTGGTCAGCAGGAGACAGATTGGAAATTGGCGTTACACCAGCAGATTCTGAATACGTATACGTGCTGGCCGGAGATACAAATACCGGTGGATTTGCCGGTGTTTATTTATCTACCAATGGAGGTGTTTCATTTACAACTAAATCTACAAGTAGTTTATCTGTAAACCCTATGGGCTGGAGCGATAATGGTAATGATAAGGGCACCGGCCAGGCATGGTACGATCTTTCAATTGCAGTGTCTCCAACCAATAAGGACAGTATTTTAATAGGTGGGGTTGATATATGGGCCTCTTCAAATGACGGAGCAAGTTTTGGAAGCAGTGACATCACTTCATGGGATAATAATCCTTATGTGCATGCTGATATCCATCATTTAATATATGCACCAGGTAGTGGAAAATATTTTTTAGCCGCCTGCGATGGTGGGGTGTTTAATGTGGCTCTTTCAGCTGGTAGTACAAACCCTACAGATATTGGAAATAACCTGGGTATAGCGCAGCAATACGGTATGGGTAATTCTCAGCAAACATCAACTGAGTTTATTACAGGCTGGCAGGATAATGGGACTAACTTATCTGCCGCATCGAGCACTGCATGGACAGCAGTACAGGGTGGTGACGGTACTTTATGTTTTATTGATTACACTAACCAGAATAATCAATATGCTTCATACCCTGACGGCACTTTATATTTCAGTAATAATGGCGGAGGCAATTTTAGTACCATTTCAAATGGAATTACCGGTACAGCGCCCTGGCTCGTGCCATTTCTTGAAGACCCTAAAACACCTAATACTATTTATTGCGGTTTTCAGGATGTATTTCAATCAACCAACCAGGGCACAAAATGGACTAAAAAAAGCACCTGGGGTGGTTCAGCTAACCTGAGCCAGATATCGGCAATTGCAATTGATTCATCAGTTAATACCGATGTATATGCAGCAGGGTATACCCTTACTTCTAATATGCTGGAATTTACTTCCAACATTACTGCAACCACACCAACATGGACAAACATAATGGGTAGCTTACCTAATGATGTTACCATAAGTGCAATAGCTGTAAATCCAAAAAATCCTGCCCAGGTTTGGGTTACTTTTTCAGGATATAGCAATGGAGAGAAAGTGTATTATTCTGCAAATGGGAATACTGCAAGCCCTACATGGACCAATATTTCAACCGGCTTGCCTAACCTGCCTGTAAACTGTATATTCTACGAAAGCGGAACCAATGATGGAATTTACGTAGGTATTGATGGTGGTGTGTATTACCGTAATGATACAACAGCCGGCTGGATAAACTTCAGCAGTGGGTTGCCGAATACTCCCGTTAATCAAATTACAGAATACAATGCTACACATACCATGCGTGTGGCAACATTTGGCCGTGGAACATGGGGAAGCCCGCATTGGACAAACCCTACAACAGCCCCTGTAGCAATGTTCAGCGGGTATCCGGTTTCGTATTGTGTAAATGATACAGTTCATTTTACTGATACTTCATCAGGCCAACCTACCAGTTGGAGCTGGTCTTTCCCGGGTGGTAATCCTTCAACTTCAACTGTGCAGAATCCAGTTGTAGTATATGCTACAGCAGGTACATACTCTGTTTCGCTTACTGCTACAAACGGTGTTGGTAATAATACACTAAACCAGCCAACCTATATTACAGTAAACCCAACCCCAGCAGCACCAGCTATTACACAGATAGGGCAAACCCTTAATAGCAATGCAACGGGTGCATCATACCAATGGTATTTTGGTGGAGTAGCCATACCAGGCGCAACATCGTCGACCTACACGGGGACACCAGGCTTATCGATTGGGACCTATGGTGTAATTGTGACAAGTAGTTCAGGATGCTCTTCAGCGATGGGAACAATTATTATAAACCCAAGTGTTGCACCTACAGCTGCATTTACAGCATCAACAACTACAACATGTGCAAACGATACAGTTCAGTTTACTGATAACTCAACAGGTAACCCTACCAGTTGGAAATGGACATTCCAGGGTGGTAATCCGGCAACATCTACAGTACAAAACCCAACAGTTATATACAGTACTGCAGGTACCTATTCAGTTTCGCTTACAGCTACTAATTCTATCGGCAATAATACTTTGAACCAACCAACATATATTACTGTGAACCCTGATCCGGCGACACCAACTGTAACGCAATCGGGTCAAACACTTACATGTACAACTGTTGGCACTACGTATCAATGGTACTTTAATGGAAAAGCTATTTCAGGTGCCACATTATCTACATATACCGGTTCTCCTACATTGGCATTAGGAACATATGGAGTAGTTATTACAAACAGTTTTGGCTGTTCATCTGTTATGGCTACAATAGTAGTAGATGGAATTAATGAACTGTCGGTGAATAATAGTATTTCGGTATTTCCAAATCCAACAAATGGAAATGTAAAAGTTACATTGACCATGCCGAAGGAAGGTGATTACAAACTAAGTGTATCAGATGTTTTAGGCAGAATAATGTTCGCTGATAATATTCACATTACCGGCACGTATTCAGGTAATATTGATATGTCTGGCTATAGCAAAGGAATCTACTTTATATCTGTTAAGGATGGTAGCTTCTTGGCTGTAAAGAAAGTGGTAGTGTATTAAGAAACCTTATTTATAATTAGAATCCTCGCCTGTTTTTCCAGGCGGGGATTTTTTATTGTATTTCATTGTTATTATCAATAGAAAACAGAGGCTGTTGAAAACGTAATCACTTTTCTCTTTTAATTAAAACATAACCAATTTAACTTTGCATTGTTGGTGCTTACCACACCTTGCCATCCCACGAGGGGAAGGAGAATAAAAAAAGATGGCCTTTTATTTCTATATTTACTAAGTATAATTTCTCTCAATAATGTACCAGCGTATCGTAGCTCAATTTAAGTTCTGGCCTTATTATAAAATAATATTAAGGACAATGTACTTTATAAACCCATGGAGCATATGGGTATTTGTATGCGTTCCTATTATAGGTTATAGCGTTGCTTTTCAAAACCCCAATGCCGATTATTTTTTCAAGTCGATAGCTATTGCCACTATTATGCTGTTCATTTATCCGGGCATCATTTATTTTTCATCGAAAAAGAACTTCTACGACAAAGGTAAATATACAGGCCCAGTGGTTTTCGAAACAACCGATGAACGTATGACAGTAACAACAACCTCTAGAAACATAAGCTACCGGTGGGATGATGCTTGCTATATGATGAAAGAATTCAAAAACTGGCTCGTGCTTTACAAAAAAGTAAAGAATACGCAGATTCCCGTTGAAATTATTCCCAAAGAAGCCTTTACTCCCGAACAATTGAACGAACTAAAAAAAGGACTTTCAACACAAGGCCACTTGGTGCAGAAATGGAAATAGGAGGTGGGTTTACAAAATGCGTGATTTTTTCGAAATCATTTTATTGAAAACCAATAGGTTGATGGTTTACAAATTGAAAAAGTGTAAACTACCCCCTAAGTCACTAATGACTATTGACTAACCACTAACGACTATCCGCTACTAAATGATACCTTTGCCGGCGAATGAATACACCAACGTATACCTTAACACCTGTAAAGGAAACTGACTTTTTGAAAGGCGGGGTGCTGCTTATTGATAAACCACTCAACTGGACATCTTTCGATGTGGTAAATAAGATAAGAAGATTACTACTGAAGAAGTATGATAAGCGCATGAAAGTAGGCCATGCCGGTACGCTTGACCCATTGGCGACTGGTTTGTTAGTTATATGTACTGGTGCATTCACCAAGCGTATAAATGAATTTCAGGATGGTGAAAAGGAATATGAAGGGACCTTTGTTATAGGCGCCACCAGGCCGTCGTACGATAAGGAAACAGAGATCAATGAAACATTTCCTGTTGACCACATAACGGATGAAATGATACAGGAAGCTACAAAGAAATTTACAGGAGAAATTGAACAGATACCGCCATCGTATTCTGCTATAAAAATGGGTGGAAAACGTGCCTATGAAAGTGCCCATAAAGGCATAGAAGTAAAAATGTCACCACGAATAGTATATGTCCGGGAAATGGAAGTTAAAAGGCTTGATTCTACTCATGTTTGGTTCCGCGTTGTTTGCGGAAAAGGCACCTATATCCGTTCACTGGCAAGGGATTTCGGTATTGCGCTGCAAAGTGGCGCATATTTGGATAGCCTTTGTCGCACCAGAATAGGCGAATTCAGGCTTTCTCAAGCCATAAGCATGGATGAAGCCTTTGATTTGTTTGCCGTTGAGGCAGGTGTATAACTAATAATCCTTACTGGTAGCCATTTTAAAAGATTTATGTTGACAAATGGCCTTTGAGGCATTATATTTGCAAACTTTTTAAAACGACCTTATACATACTCATTAGATGAAATTATCCGAATTTAGCTTCGCACTCCCCAAAGAACTTATTGCAGAATTTCCAAACGCTCACCGCGATGAATCACGTCTTATGGTGGTAAACCGTAAGACCGGCAAAATAGAACACAAGGTTTTTAAAGACATTCTTTCTTACTTCGGTCCGCAAGATGTTTTAATTCTGAACGACACCAAGGTGTTTCCTGCACGTTTATACGGCCGCAAGGAAAAGACAGGCGCGAAAATTGAAGTATTTCTGTTAAGGGAATTAAATAAGGATAGCTTCCTGTGGGACGTATTGGTAGACCCTGCACGTAAAATACGTATTGGTAATAAGCTTTACTTCGGTAAGGATGATGAGTTGGTTGCTGAGGTGATCGACAATACTACATCTCGTGGCAGAACACTTCGTTTTTTATACGATGGTTCATACGAAGAATTTAAAGCACTTATTGAAACATTGGGCGAAACACCGCTTCCAAAATATATCAAGAGAGAAGTAAAGCCATCTGACCGCGAGCGTTACCAAACTGTGTATGCAAAGCATGAAGGTGCTGTTGCAGCTCCTACCGCTGGTATGCACTTCAGTAAGGAATTATTGAAGAGGATTGAATTAAAGGGTATTGAATTGGCGACAGTTACATTACACGTTGGTTTAGGTACTTTCCGCCCGATAGAAGTTGAAGATCTGAGCAAGCATAAAATGGACTCTGAACAAGTAACCATTTCAACACAAGCTGCTGAAATAGTAAACAGGGGAAAAGACCATAAGAAAAAAGTTTGCGCTGTGGGCACAACAGTTATGCGTGCTATTGAAACTTCAGTATCTACCGATGGTCATTTGAAACCATACGATGGCTGGACAAATAAATTCATCTTCCCTCCTTACGATTTCCGTTTGGCAAATTGCATGGTTACAAACTTTCACGTTCCCGGTTCAAGCCTGTTAATAATGGTTTGCGCGTTTGGCGGATACGACCTGATGATGAAAGCGTATACCGAAGCGATAAAGAACAAGTACAAGTTCTTCTCGTATGGTGATGCTATGCTTATCATCTAACGAAAAAAAATCGGAGCATATTGAATCAGGAATCAATTATTTTTCTGAAATTTGCATGATTTTTTAAAAGAACAGTGAAGAAATACTGCACAGTTTTGGTTGATTTTTCTCTTTCCGTATGACGGAAACCGCTCACAAGCGCTACGTAATTATAGTCGGCGGAGGCAACGGTGCCCGCATGAATAACCCTATTCCCAAGCAATTTTTAAAGCTTGATGGCAAGCCGGTTATTATGCATAGTATCGATAAATTTTTGAATACCGATCCGAACTTTGAAATAATATTAGTGCTTCCCGAAGAACATATCAAGTTTTGGGAAAGCATGTGCGAAGAATATGGTTTCCGTAAACCGGTTAAAATTGCATTAAGCGGTGAAACCCGTTTCCATTCCGTAAAAAATGGCCTTGAATTCGTAACTGATGATAATAGCGTAGTTGCTGTTCACGATGCGGTTCGCCCGTTGGTAACGAGCAAAACCATATTGGCGGCCTGTAAGGCTGCAGAGATGTATGGTAACGCTGTACCAGCTATCCCAATTAGTGATTCTATTCGCCAGATAGAAACTACACGTAGTATAGCAGTTGACCGTTCACGGTACTGCGCAACACAAACACCACAATGTTTCCGTGCCGATATTCTGAAAAAAGCATATTTACAGGACTTTCACTATACATATACAGATGATGCTATGGTAGTGGAAGCTATGGGTGAACATATTCACCTGGTAGATGGTAATCCTGAAAACCTTAAGATAACAGGACCTAAAGATCTTATAATAGCAGAGGCTTTAATGAAAGCCGATTCCCAGGTATTTGTATCTAATAAAATTTAACCTCATTGCGTTAAAATAAATGGCTTCACCGGATAAAACATCTCCGAAAAATATCCGTCATCTGGACTTGGATGAGATAAAAGCGTTTTTTGTTTCGCGAAAAGAGCCTGCTTTTCGTGCCACACAGGTTTACGAGTGGCTCTGGAAGAGGTCTGTACATTCTTTTGATGATATGAGTAACCTCTCGAAGGCTACCAGAGAGATGCTGAAGGAGAACTTTGTTATTAACGGGGCGGAGATCGATCTGATGCAGAAGAGTACCGATGGTACTATTAAGAATGCTTTTCGCCTTCATGATGGTTTTAAAGTTGAGGGAGTACTTATACCGGCTGAAACCAGGATGACTGCATGTGTATCATCACAAGTGGGTTGCAGCCTTGATTGTAAGTTTTGTGCTACAGGTAAGTTGAAGCGTGAGCGCAACCTTACGGCAGATGAGATATACGATGAGGTTGTATTTATTCAGAAGCAGGCAATGGATCATTTTAAGCAGCCATTGTCGAACATAGTATACATGGGCATGGGTGAGCCCCTGCTTAATTATTCTAATGTGCTTGGTTCTATTGAAAAAATAACCTCACCGCAAGGGCTTAACCTTTCTTCTCAACGCATTACTGTATCGACAGCCGGTGTTGCTAAAATGATAAAGAAACTAGGTGATGATGAGGTTAAATTCAACCTGGCACTTTCACTACATGCCGCTACGGATGATAAGCGCAGTAAGATAATGCCGATAAATGAAAGTAATCCATTAAAGGAAGTGGCTGAAGCATTAAAGCATTTTTATAGAAAGACCGAAACACAGGTTACATACGAGTATATAGTATTTAAAGATTTTAATGACTCACCAGAGGATGCATATCACCTTGCGGAGTTCTGTAAAGTTGTACCGAGTAAAGTAAACCTTATTGAATACAACCCTATATCAGATGGGATATACAAGCAAACGGACCCTGACAGATTGCAGATGTTCGTACGCTTTTTACGAGGCAGGAAGATCGTTGTAAATGTTCGTCATAGCCGTGGCAAAGATATTGATGCAGCTTGCGGCCAGTTGGCTAATAAGGTTATAAAGGAAGCGGTACTGCGTTAAGAGTGATTGTGCCCGTTGCCATTAGGCTTCTTCATATTGAAGGTAAATACTGAACCGGCACCTTCTGTACTCATTACGTTTATGGTTTGGTGGTGAGCTTCCAGGATGTGTTTTACAATCGATAGGCCAAGCCCGGTTCCACCTTGTTCACGCGAACGGCTTTTGTCAACTCTGTAAAACCTTTCAAACAAGCGTGGCAAATGTTCAGCACTAATGCCTATGCCATTATCGCCAACTTCAATAGATACAAATTCGCCTGAGTTTTTTATACGTATTCGTGTTTCACCATCTTTTTTACCATAGCGAATGGAATTAACCACCAAATTGAGTAATACCTGCCGGATACGGAAGCGGTCGCCCATTACCAACATCTTCTCGTTTTCTGCCTGCAGGTCGAACTTGATGTTCTTTTTCTCCGCATTCAACTCTTCTGACTCCAGTACCTCTTTCGATAACTCAACAATATCAAACGGCTCTATTTCTGCTACAATTTCCCTGGATTCTAATTGCGAAATGGTGTCTAAATCCTCAAGTATCCGAATAAGCCTTTCAATACTCTTTTCTGTCCTTTCAAGATATCTTTTAAATAGCTCTTCATCATACGTTTCAGTATCTGAAAGCGTTGAAATATACCCTTGCATATGGAATAAGGGGGTTTTCATTTCATGCGATACATTTCCTAAAAACTCTCTTCTATGACGTTCAAGTTTCTCAATTTTTTCAAGCTCTTCCTTACGTTCCTCTAATAGGTTATAAAGTTGGTTCTCAAGATCCTTTAGCGAAATGCTCTCTGTTTTAGTTTCCTTCAAAAGCAAGTCTTTTATCTTCTTCAAGCGTTGGCCAACCAGTAAATAGTAAAAGAAATAGACTACACCGAAACAAACACAGAATATGATAATTAATGAATCGGGAAGCGCAAGGGTAGGGTAGAAGCTACTAATGCCGTACAAAACGGCCGTAACAAATAATGCAGTACCAATAGCTATTATGAAAGACTCTTTTTTCACGGTATAAAGGCCCTAAGTTAAATATTGTAAAGGTAAATGGTTATTAAAACTCAAACTTATAACCAATTCCTTTCAGGGTCTTTATTTTCTCTTCTCCCAATTTTTGGCGAAGCTTGCGAATATGAACATCAATAGTACGGTCACCAACTACAACATCCTCTCCCCAAATTTTATGAAGGATATCTTCTCTGCTGAATACTTTGCCGGGTTTAGAGGCTAAAAGCGAAAGCAGTTCAAATTCTTTCTTAGGAAGTGATAGTTCTTCTCCGGCAGCCGAAACAGTATAACTTTCTTTATTAATCTTAATGCCACCGCCAACATCTACAACACCTAAATGCCCATCAGGTTGAATCCTGCGTCTTAAAAGTGCATGTATGCGGCTTATTAAAACCCTTGGTTTAAGTGGCTTTGAAATATAATCGTCTGCACCAGCATCAAGCCCTGCAATTTGCGAGTAATCTTCAGTGCGTGCGGTAAGGAATACAATTAAAGCATTTTTTGTTTCCGGAAGGTTTCTAAGTTCTTTACATGCTTCTATGCCATCCATTTCAGGCATCATAACGTCCAGAATAATAAGATTAGGCAGAACCTTTTTCGCTGTCTGTATGGCACTCTTTCCATCAGAGGCTGTAAAGACTTCATATCCTTCCTTTTTTAGGTTATAGGATAAGAAATCCAAAACATCTGGTTCATCGTCTACCAGCAAAATTCTTGTGTTTTCCATAATAGGGGATTACTTAATTCGGTGCAAAGGTATGCTTAATATATCAAGTTAACAGGGCTTAACAATTTCTTAATGATTAATTCTAACGAGGATAACAAGGCTGGATTAATATTGATTTTTAATATGTTACAAATTCTAGTCTTAACAATTTGGTAACATTGAAATTACATGAGGGTAACGTGGATGTCTCACTTTTGCGCCGTCTCAGACCAGACACAATCATAAACAAATCAAACTATGAAAAACAGAAAAATTACAAACATGATGCTGGGCCTTGCAGGTACAGTATTAGCTGCTGCCAGCGTACAGGCGCAAAGCACTACTCCGGCTCCGGCACCAACTCCATCTTTAAATCAAACCAATGCCATTTCATTAATTACAAATGGTGCTGGAACAGCAGCCCCAGGTGGAACCCTTTGGGGTTATGTTTTCGGTGACTATGCTTATATGCAACATGGTGACTCTGCAGGTAGGGGTACAAAACAACAATACAAGGGTTTAGGGGCAGCAGGCCAAACATCTAACCCAAATGCGTTTGAAGTTCGTCGTGCTTACTTAGGTTATAACTACAACATCAACAGCAAGTTCTCAGCGTATGCATTACTTGCTTACGAAGGTGACCAGGATGTAAGTGATAACAGAACAGTTTATTTAAAGTATATATACTTCAAGTGGAAGAACATTTTCAAAGGAAGTGATTTGAAGATCGGACAACAAGCGACCAATTCATTTGCTAATGCATACAACACCGAGCCTTTAATGGGGTATCGTTCAGTTGAAAAAACGATTATGGATATGCATGGTGTTGATGGTTCATCGGATATGGGTCTGACACTTGAAGGTAAAATATGGCATAATAAACCAGCGGATTCTACCAAAATGCCAACCTTTCTTGGTTATAGTGCAATGGTTGGTGATAATTCAGGTAATAATCCGGTTGCGGGCTTTACAGGAACTGCTACTGGTTTAACTAATTCTACAGTTACCTCAACCTCAACATCCACAACAAGCGGTGGTGCAACAACAACTACAACAACTAAAACTACTGTAACTATAAATCCGTTCAATGCAACTACTGATAAGGATAAAAAGTTCAGAGCTAATTTGTATGTTAATACATTAAACAATGCTTTAACTGTAGGTGTGTATACAGATTACCTTAACTATGGTAAAAACTTGTATATTTCTGCTAACGGTTTGCCTATCAATGGTACGTCATCTCATACTTCTGAAGCAGTTCAGACAATGAAGGCATATGCAGTATATAATTCTAAATGGGTTGGTATTGGTGTTGAATGGTTTACCCAAACAATGACCAATGGTGAAACTGAAGTTTGGAAAAAAGGAACAGGAACAAATGATACCGTTAATGCTACACAGAATGGTATTTCAATTTTTGCTCATGGTACCATAATCCAAAATAAATTGAACATTTTTGCAAGATATGACATGTATACACCTGATGGTGCTTACAGTTATAATGCGAATGAAACCTTCACAAGCGCTATGACAAATGTTAGTAGCTCAGGTAATGGTAATTCATATAAGGAGACATTTATTAACGCTGGTTTAGATTGGACACCAACAGCAGATAAGAAAATTCACTTTATGCCAAATATCTGGTCATATACAATTAATAACGGATATGGTTCAGATGCTAAAAAGAGTGATAATTATATGCTATATCGTTTAACTTTCCTATGCGCATTTTAATAAGTTAATAATATTGTCCAAATAGGGTTAAGGACTTATCCTTAACCCTATTTTGGTTTTTTTTAACTGCAATTAACCGTTAACAAATACATAACAAATGAAAAACAGAACCCTTTCACAATTAGCAATGGCAGGAGCAATATTAGGCTTAGGCTTAAGCTCTTGCACAAGTACCTCCGATAATCCTGCCGATAAGCAATTGCTTGGTGCAGGTTCTACTTTCGGAAACCCGATCTACTCTAAAATGTTCAGTGACTATGGCACTGCAAATGCTGGCATTCAAACTAACTACCAATCTATCGGTTCAGGCGGAGGTATAAAACAACTTATGAGCAAAACAGTTGACTTTGGTGCATCAGATGCTTTTTTAAGCGATGATGATATGGCTAAGGCTCCTGCTCCTGTAGTTCAGTTTCCTACTTGTCTGGGTGCTGTTGTAGTTAGTTATAATGTTCCGGGTAACCCTGAAATTAAGCTTACATCTGATATACTTGCTGGTATATTTTTAGGAACCATTACCAAATGGAATGATGAAAAGATCACTGCTGAAAACCCTGATGCAAAACTTCCTGATCAGGACATTACTGTAGTTCACAGGTCAGATGGTAGCGGTACTTCTTATATTTTCACTGACTATCTTTCAAAAGCTAATGCTGACTGGAAATCGAAAGTTGGTGTTGGAAAGTCGCCAAACTGGCCTGCAGGTGTTGGTGGAAAAGGTAACGAAGGTGTTGCCGGTGTTATTAAGCAAACTCCTGGTGCTATTGGTTATATAGAGCTTACTTATGCATTGCAAAACAACATGACCTTTGCTTCGCTGAAAAATGCAGCAGGTAACTATGTTAAGCCTTCATTGGAATCTACCAGCCTTTGTGCTAACGGTGATATCCCTGCTGATACACGTATCAGTATAGCTAATTCTGCTGTAGATCAAGGATATCCTATCAGCAGCTTTACATGGATACTTATTTACAAAGAACAAAAATATGATAACAGAACCAAGGAGAAGGCAACCAATCTTGTAAAGGAACTATGGTGGATGATCCATGATGGTCAGAAAGATTGCTCTCCTTTAAACTATGCTCCACTTCCTCCAAAGGCAGTTGCAGCAGCTGAGGCAGTTCTGAACTCTGTTACTTACGATGGTCAACCTATTCTTTCTGCTGCAAAGTAGAAAATTAAAGCTTCACGCCCGCTTATAGTTCTTTTTGTGTGAGGTTGTGTTTTGGTAAAGGGAGAGCCTGGCGGGCGCTCCCTTTTTATCTCAAAATGTATTGTAAGTTTGCCGGAATTAGAAATGAGTAATAGCAAAGTATTAAAGAATAAAATATTTCTAAAGTCAATAAATGGCTCTGCCATTTTTGTGATGCTATTGCTTGTGGGTTTCTTTTTGACTTTACTGTATGCGGCCTGGCCGGCGTTAAGGGCTAATGGTTTTTCTTTTTTGTGGGGTAAAACATGGGATCCTGTAAGAGATAATTACGGGATGCTGCCTTTTTTAATAGGCACCCTTATAACATCCTTTTTAGCCTTATTTATTTCAGCACCTTTTGCAATTGGTGCTGCACTTTTCCTTGGCGAATATTACCCGCATGGAACAATATCAAACATATTAAGAAATATTATAGAACTTTTGGCCGCTATACCATCAGTGGTATATGGTTTCTGGGGTTTATTTGTTATTGTACCTTACGTTCAAACCTTTGAACATAAACTTAATATTCCTTCTTCCGGGTTGGGAATATTTTCTGCCTCGCTTGTTCTTTCAATAATGCTTATTCCCTACTCGGTTTCATTAATAAGGCAGGTGATAAGCATGACACCGATACAATTAAAAGAAGCCGCTTATGCATTAGGCTGTACACGAACGGAAGTTATTATGAAAGTAATTTTGCCATCAAATCTTTCGGGTATATCGGCAGGCTTTCTGCTTTCACTTGGGCGTGCACTCGGCGAGACTATGGCGGTAACTATTTTAATTGGTAACTCACCAAAATTACCCAACAGCATTTTTAGTGCATCAAACACTATGGCCAGCCTTATTGCAAATGAATTTAACGAAGCTGTAGGTTCAACATATACCGCATCACTTGTCGAAATTGGATTATTATTATTTATAGTTACAACTATAATTAACTTATTGGGCAGAATGATCATTAAAAAAGTATCGGTTAAATTATGAGTACTGTAGAAATAGCTGGTATAAAAAGAAGAAGAGCGAAGGATAATATATTTCGTTACATAGTTTATGCACTAACTTTTTGCTGCGTTGCGGTTTCGCTTATTATTCTTTTTTATATTTTTCAAAAGGGAATAACTTGTGTAAACTGGGATTTATTCACCAAACTTCCTAAACCTGTTGGTGAAAGCGGCGGCGGGGTGTTGAACGCTATTGTTGGCAGTTTAATGCTTGTAAGTGTTGCAGCCGTAATAGCTATTCCATTAGGTATTTCGGTTGGCATTTTTCTGGCTGATAATAGAGGTAAAGCCAAAGCAGATAGGGTTAGTATTGCAGTTGATGTTTTGCAAGGTGTACCATCTATTGTTGTTGGTATGGTAATATATGTATGGGTAGTAAAGCCTTTAGGTATATTTTCCGCACTTTCAGGTAGTGTAGCCTTGGCTATTATGATGCTTCCGCCCATTATTAAAAATACAGAAGAAACATTGGTGCTTATTCCCAATACCCTGAAGGAAGCATCACTTGCTTTAGGAGCTTCTGATTTTCGTACAACAATGAGAATATTGTTACCAACAGGTATTGGCGGCATTTTTAGCGGTGCCATGTTAGGTATTGCCCGTATTGCAGGTGAAGTAGCTCCGCTATTATTTACCGCTTTTGGTAATCCTTACTTAAGTTTTAACTTGTTTAAACCGGTGCAGAGTATACCACTGATTATTTTTAACTATGGTACAAGCCCTTACGACGATTGGAGAAGAATAGCCTGGGGTGGTTCGGTGATATTGGTAGGCTTTATTTTAATACTTAACTTTATTGTTAAATTTTTTGAGAGTAGATGGAAGGTACAATTTTAAGAACAGAGAACCTTTGCGCTTTTTTCGGGACTAATCAGATATTGAAAAACATCAATATTGATATTCCTGAGAAGAAGGTAACGGCATTTATGGGGCCTTCGGGCTGCGGTAAAACAACTTTTCTACGTTGTATTAACCGTATGCATGAGCTTAATCCAGATGCCCGCGCAGAAGGTAAGATACGTTTACATTATGAAGATGTGTATCAAATGGATGCGATGACGCTCCGTAGAAGGGTAGGTATGGTGTTCCAACGGCCTAACCCTTTCCCAACAATGAGTATAGAAGAGAATGTTGTTGCAGGTTTTACCTTGAACGGATTAAAGTTAAAGGCTAAAGAGAAAAATGAAATTGTGGAAGATGCCTTAAAAAAAGTAGCTCTATGGGATGAGGTGAAAGATAAATTAGGTAAACGTGCCACTTCACTTTCTGGCGGACAGCAACAGCGGTTGTGTTTGGCAAGAACAGTAGCTATGAAGCCTGAAGTTATTTTGCTGGATGAGCCTACTTCTGCATTAGATCCATTATCTACCGCTAAAATTGAGGATCTTTTGTATGAATTGAAAGGGAATTATACCTTGGTTATAGTTACCCATAATATGCAACAGGCAGCTCGTATCAGCGATATGACTGCATTCTTTTATTTGGGTGAGTTATTAGAATATGATGACACTAAAAAAGTGTTTACCAACCCTAAGAATGAAAAAACTCAGAATTATATAACCGGTAGATTTGGTTGAGAAATAGGCTTAGAAATTGAACTGGATAAAAATCATAAATAAATAGTAATTTATAAAAGATGGAACACCTCAAATCTGAATTAGATTCTTTAAGAAGCGAATTAACAGAGATGTACGCCCTTGTGCATAACCAACTTGAAAAGGCACAGGATGTGTTTCTGGAGAACAAAACTTCATTGATAAAGGAAATCACTTCAACGGAGAAGCTTGTAAACGCTAAGGAGCTTCAGATTGATAGTAGATGCGAGACAATACTGGCTCTTTTTACACCTGTTGCAGTAGACCTCCGGTTCGTGCTTTCGGCGCTTAAAATAAATACCAACCTGGAGCGTATTGCTGACATTGCAGATGGCATTTCAAGAATGGTTGTTCATTCTAAGGTAAGTTTTGATAAAAATCTATTGGTTAAGATTCAGGCCAAAGAGGCTTTCAGCCAGGCTCTTGTTATGATTACCTGTCTTGAAGAAGCTTTTCAGAAGGAAGATACTTTACTTGCCAGAGATATTTTTTCGAAAGACAAGGTAATTGATCAGATCATGAATAATGCAACAGGTATTGCTGAAGAGTATTCAAAAGATTCTCCTGAGAATCTTTTGCAAGCTATACCACTGCTGAGCATAATGAAAATGCTTGAAAGAACTGGCGATCACTTAAAGAATATAGCTGAAGAAATAATATTTTATGCTGAAGCTAAGGTTCTTAAGCATGCCGAAAAGAAATCGGATATATAATGGATTCTGTGCTAAATATTTACCAAATTCCAACCGATATTTGGGTCATCTGAATAAAATATAGGGGGTTTCTGTTTTTTGGGGAGTAGAAACAGTTAATATATTGTTAGTCAATTACTTATGTAATTATAAAGGCCTGAAAACGGAAACCCCCTGAAACCCCTTTAGCTAATTATTAGGATGTGAAAACTTCTCCCACTTTTCTATTACTTCTTTCATTTCAGCAGGTAATTCTGATTCAAACATCATTTCTTTACCTGTAATAGGATGAATAAATCCGAGAGTTTGTGCATGCAAAGCCTGCCTTGGTAAAATGGCAAAGCAGTTCTCAACAAACTGTACATATCTACCTACCGCTTGTCCTTTCAGTATCTTGTTGCCACCATAAACCTCATCATTGAATATAGGATGCCCTATATAAGCCATATGCACCCTTATTTGGTGGGTACGGCCTGTTTCGAGTCTGCACTCAATTAATGTTACATGGGCATAGCGTTGTAAAACCTTGTAATGTGTTACTGCATGTCTGCCATAATTCCCCTCAGGAAAGGCTGCCATTTTCTTTCTGTCTTTAAGGTCCCTTCCTATGTGAGCAGTTACAGTACCTTCATCTTCTTTAAAATTTCCCCAAACTAAGGCTACATATCTACGCTTTACATCCTTATTATGAAATGCTTTTGATAGCTTATTTAAAGAGATATCATTCTTTGCTATAACAAGTAAGCCAGAAGTGTTCTTGTCAATACGATGAACCAGGCCAGGTCTAAGCTGACTAAAAGGGTCATTTTCAGATGTTTTAGATTGGGGCAAATTACCAATATGGTATATAAGGGCGTTCATAAGAGTTCCTGTAAAATTGCCAACACCTGGATGCACGACAAGCCCTGCATTCTTATTTACGATCATCAGGTCATCGTCTTCGTAAACAATATTTATAGGAATATTTTCGGGTATGAGCTCAATTTCGCGTTTCGGATACGGAAATATAACAGAAATGCTATCGTTTGGCCTTACCTTATAGCTCGATTTAGTAACTTTTGTGTTAACCAGAACATTACCTGAATCTATTGCATGTTGCACTTTTGTGCGGGTGCCATGTGATATCTTAAGTAAAATGAATTTATCAATTCGCATAGGCTCCTGGCCCGGATCAACATCAAAATGGAAATGTTCAAACATTTCCTTGTCTTCATCGGGTATTTCAGGGCTATCGGTCTGCATAGGTATGATGTTAAAATTTGGTAAATAAAAAAGGAGTCCTGTTCACAGAACTCCTCTTTTATTTTCTTTAGGTAGAATTACTTCTTTGCAGAATCCTTCATTGTGCTATCCTTAGGCATAGCAGCTTTGATAGAATCAGCTTTGTGCTGAGCAGCAGCCATAGAAGCAGCTTGTGCCTTAGCGGTTGAATCTTGTTTAAGAGAATCAGCCATGTGTTGAGCCTTTGCTTTATCAGCAGCACTAGGTCCGCAAGCAACAAATGCAAATGCACCTGCAATAGCAATAAGAGTTACAACTTTTTTCATTTTCGTGTTGGTTTGATGGATTAAAATTGGCTGCAAATGTATAATTATTTTTGAAATACAAACAAATCGGGCTTTTTTTTGTGCCTTTTTTCACCTAACGGCAAATTTAACGGCTACTTTTCGGTAATTATGAACTCTGTTCGGCGGTTTTTCTGCCTGCCTTCTTCGGTTGAGTTTGTTGCAACAGGATTAGCAGAACCCATTCCCTGGAAACTTAACCTATCGGCTGTAATTCCATTTTGTTGCAAGGTTTGCATAACTGTAAAGGCTCTGTCTTTTGATAATGCAAGATTATCAATATCTTTACCAACATTATCAGTATACCCAACTATTTTTATTTTAATAGTAGGGTTATCTTTCAAAAATTTAGTGAATTCATCAATAACCGATATTGAAATAGGTTCCATTTGGGCAGAGTTGGTCTTGTAGTAAATATTATTCAAAGTATAGTTTGAACCAACCTCAACTTCTTTTAACTGCATATCTAAACTCGGTGGTTGAATAGCAGTGTCTTTTTTGCTGATAGCTATAGAGTTGAAAGCGAATCCTTGTTTATTAATAGTAACTACATAATCTTCCTTAGCGCTAACAATTGCCCTGGCTTTTCCCGTGTTTGTATCATTTATTAAATTTATGTTTTCCTTAGTTCTTGCATTAACAATAGAAACATTAGCCCCCTGAAGCGGAGTACCTTCTTTATCTTTTGTATTTACCTCAACTAGCTTAACTTGTTGAGGGCGAGCTTCACTGTATAAAGTAAATTGGAAAATATCCCACCCGCCAATGCCTCTTCCCTTAGCTCTGTTTGGGTCATTTGAACAGAAATAGCCGGTCTTACCATCTGTGCTTACAAAAAAACCAAGATCATCGCCCGTACTGTTAATAGGATATCCTATATTTTTAGGTTCCCCCCATTTACCAGTACTGTCTGCGCGTGAATAGAATATATCAAAACCACCTATACCAAAACGCCCGTCTGAGGAGAAATATAATGTATGGCTATCAGAATGAATAAACGGGCTTTTATCATTGCCCGGTGTATTTATAATAGGTCCCATGTTTACCGCTTTTCCCCATTCTCCACTTTTGGGGTCTTTTGTTGTAGTCCAAATGTCTACTTTACCATAACCACCCTGGCGGTCGCTTGCAAAATAAAGAGTTAGTCCATCGGCTGAAATGGATGGTTGGGAATCCCATGCATTAGGATCATTTACCTGTGGCCCCATATTTGTTATTTCTCCCCAGTCTTTATTGTTTTGCAAGTCACAATAATAAATGTCGCAGTTTAATGCAGAATTACCTTCATCCTTACAAATGGTAAAGTATAAATGGTTATTATCAATTGTGATACTTGGGCCACCTTCATTCCTTCCCATATTAAATGGGGGGGAGGGCATTTTCTTCCCTTCTTCAAAGTTTCCATCTTTACCTTTCGGGCTTTCCATGAAGAACTCTTTTAAGGAATTTTCAGCGCTATAGGTTTGCTCCATAGTATTGAAAGGCAGTTTGCGGGTGAAAAATGCCAATTGGTTATCTGGTGAAATACAAGCAAGGTATTCATCATATTTAGTTGAAAGCCCTTTTACAGGATATGGATCAAATTGAACGGGGTGTTTGTAAATATCAGTATAGAATTTAGCATATTTGATCATTTGCTTTGCTTCATATAGATAATCATCGTATTTTTTTGAATATTTTTTTTCATCATCATCTTTAAAATCAAGGAATTTTTGCAAATAAGTTATAGCGTCGTCGTATTTTTCTTGTTCGTAATAGCTAAATCCGATAAAATAATAAGGGTCTGAATGATAACGCGGGCAAGCTTGTATAATTTTTTGAAAATACACAGCAGCAGGGGCAAAAGGTGCTTGCTCATATACTTCTGTCTTTATTAACTCTTCAGCATAATAAAAAGTGGCATCGATATAATCAGGGTCAAGGTCCATTGCCTGTTTTAGAAAGGCCATACGCTCTTCTTTTTTATATTTCTGCATATCATGGGCCTTTTTATAAAGATCCATAGCCTTTTTGTTTTCTGTTTCTGGGCAATCTGAGTTTGATTGCGCCTTGCCCGGAACATATAAACACAATAGAAAAATTATAGAAAGATAATAACCCACTAAGTTATATATACAGTATTTAAATGTTTTCCCTTTCATAAATAGATGAAGCCATATGGAACAACAAATTTAAACATGAATATATAAAAGGAACTGTTAAAAATGAAGATAAACCACTGTTTTGTAAACAGGTTATCAGATGTCACCCCTTTCTATGAGGTGAAGAATTGTTTCAATGTCTTTATCTTGCCCAGTCGGATCATATGTATCTTTCATATTATTACCAAATAAAGTAGCTACTGTTTGCCACATAAAAGCAGAAAGACTACCCTTCATTTCTTTAACTATATCGTATGATGTGTTTCCTGTTTCCCTATCAATAAGCTTTATAAGTAATTTACCTTGTTCAACTGTAAGCCCTTTAAGCTCAGTTTCATACTGATCCATAAGCTCCTTTTGTACTTGCTTTAGGTATCTTTTCTTCTCTCCCTTATCTGTTATTGTATTTAGTGTTTCTTCACATTGGCTGTAAGTAGCTTGGGCCATTACAGCATAAGGATAGACTACTTTAATATTACTTTCCAGTATATAAAAGTTAGCTGCATCTGTGCAATTGGCAAACACTCTTTGTCTCGATACCAGCACTTCGCTCATATCTACAATACCAACGGTATCTCCATTAATAATAGTAGCGGGAAGCCTTACTGCAAGATGCCTGAGACTATTTTTTTCAATGCTCTTAATCTGGCAAATGCTTTGTATGCTAATAAACACAAGTACTATGACAAAAACACGTTTCATAATAACTTAAACGTTTTTTATGTGTTAATGTTGTCAAATGCAGGTTCAAATTTAATTTAAAGTCATATTGAAAACAAAATCCGATAAAGATTTTCGGAGAAAACTCATATTTATTGTAACTTTTCTTGTATTAAGCGTATAAAAGGCCTACTTCAGCGTTTTTCTTATATTTGCAACTCAACAAAAGCAAGTTTTTAGGAATGGGTATATGTATTCTAATATTTCTTACTTCATTCTTGGTTGCATTTATATGTACTCCTCCTCTGATAAGGGTTTCATTACGTAAAAATCTAACAGATACTCCTGGCGATTTGAGAAAACTGCACACAAGAAGTGTGCCTACCTTAGGGGGTGTTATGATTTTTGCAGGAACAATTTTTGCCTATACATTGTTATTGCCTTTGGTACTTGATTATTTAAGGACTGATGGCGAGATAAAGATTGTAATATCTGACTCATGTTACCTTATTGCATCAATCCTTCTTCTGTTTTTTATTGGAATAAAAGACGATATTATAGGTACAGCGGCAATTTTTAAGCTTTTGGGGCATATAATGGTTGGAATGATATTGGTATTAATGGGCAATATTCGTATCACCGGTTTTCATGGTTTATTCGGGCTTTATGCAATCCCTTATTGGGGAAGTGTTTTCCTTTCCGTATTCACTTATGTTGTGATAATTAATGCTATTAATTTTATTGATGGAATTGATGGACTTGCTGCTGGAGTAGGTTTTATAGGTGCCGCTTCATTTGGAATATGGTTTGGGTTTGCTCATAGCTACATGTTAGCCTCTCTGGCTTTTGCTCTTTGCGGATCGTTATTGGGATTCCTGATATATAATTTTTCACCAGCAAAAATATTTATGGGCGATTCCGGATCTTTAATAATAGGACTGATTTTATGTGTCTTAGGTATTAAGTTGATTGAATTTGATCCGGCGCAGCTTCCCAGCTCAGTTGTTGGTATTTCAAGGCCCTTATTTGTTATGAGTGTATTAGCCTATCCGCTTATTGATGCATTACGCATAGTTATTTTTAGAAGTGTAAAAGGCACATCTCCACTTGAAGCAGATAGGAATCATATACACCATGCATTACTTGATATGCAGTTAAATCATCGACAAATTTCAATCATATTGTACTTATATACTATAATAGTGGTAGTATCTTCAGTGCTGGTTAAGAATATGAATTCAACCTGGGCTTTTGTTACGGTTGGTGGATTAGCTGTACTTATACTTCAAATACCGTTGATTATAAGGTTCAGGAAAAGAAAGAATAAGATAAGTATAGTAAAGGAAATGGACCGCCATAAGGCTATTTAACTCGGTCTGTTATCACTAATTACCTTTACTCTAATTGAATTATATTTCAATTAGATAATGACAAAAAACTTGAAACAATAAATTTTATAATAAAATCAAGGAACTTAATCAATAAGTCCTTTGTCCTTAGCCTGAGAGTCGTATTTACGCATTCTGACTAGCCACACTAATAATAATACACATATTAGGGTTATATAGAATACATTTGGTCCAATGCCCAGTTTTTGAAGTATACGAAATGACCAGTTAAATGCACGTCCAAGAAAATTGAATAACCAGGAAGCGGAAAAATTGTACCAGCTAAGTGTCATAATGTTCTGATTTTTGGCAAATATAATAATAATTCAATCGTATTTTAGATTGTTGATTTCGAAAATTTTAATGGTGGGGAACTTGGTCAGGAGCGCTAGGGTTTGAAGGTTGGCTGAAATCCTTTATATCCACATTATGGGGTTTTTCTGATATGTAAAATGATTGATAAATATTATCAATTCCATTATTAAGTGTAAGTTTTATATTGTTTTCTGATACTTTGAAATTATCATCAAGAAAATCTTCGTTCATGGTAACGGTGTATTTGCCTGAGGGTACATATATCATAAATTCACCATTAGCATTGGTCAGTACTCCATATCCTTTCCCTGTAGAATCTGTTGCAGTTACTTGTATATGAGACAGATCTATTTTAGGAATTACAGAGTATTGCGTTGGGTGATAAATTATGGCTCCAAAAAGCTTTACCCCTTTTGAAAAAGGTACATAGACTGTATCTCTATTGCCTATGGTTATCGTGTCTGATGATGTACTAAACCATCCATTTAAATTGCCTAATGACTGTATGGTTTCATAATACCTGCCAATACTTAAGTTGAACATTTTTGCCGCCCCTTTATCATCAGTTAATACTTCATACCTATGCATTCTTGATGTTAAAGAAACCACAACATTTTCTAGAACGGTTTCGTTCGGCTCTTTTTTACCATCTCCATTTACATCAAGGAAAGAAATAAATGTAACGGTTTTGTATTCATATCTTGTCCATTTTTTTGGTATGGGTATGCCAAAATCTTTCTTAATACCGAAATTGAGATATAAATTATTACTAATCTGTGGCCCTACATTAGTCTCACCTCCGTTAGGTAAAGTAGCGCCCGAATAAACTAATGCACTTGCAATGTTTGTAGAGTTAAAAGCATAACTAAACCCAATTTTGAATCTCCAGCCATTAGTGAAGTAGTAAAGTTCCGGTTCGTATGCCAAGGTATGGCTTTTAAACTGATTGAAATAAGAGTAATTAAGACCATGGTCTAATACTAAATGCCTGTTGGCAAATTGATACTGCTGATGTATTGATATCATTAGTAATTGAGGATATTCTTGTGAGGAAAGGCTGCTTTCAGAAGGTATTCCATTTGGGCCATAAGTATAGTAAGATAAGAAGGTAAGTGTATGATATTTGAGGAGTAAATTAGGCTGGGCAGTGAAATAGTCATTTACATGGAAAGGGTAAATGGCTAAGTGGTTGTACCCTCCCTGAACCCCTGCCTGCAGCATAAAATTGTCATCTTTGTTAAAATAACTATAGCGATCGCCTACTCCAAAATAATCGAGCCCAACATTTTCTCCTGTGTAAATATTATAAAATATATAAGGGACATTTCTATCATTACTATGCATGAAATATAGGTAGTCCGTTAGGGAGTATGTGGTAGGCGTTACCAAGTAATATGGGGTGGAATAGCTATAATATGAGTTTTGCATTTGTAGCCTCCAGGTATTGGATAGTTGGTATGCTATTGTATTACTTAAAGTAATTCTGTCTTTATTTACAATATTTGTGTCATACGATGCTTTGATAAATTGATCTGAAAGTGTAAGTCTGTTTCTTATAAAGACGCCGTGATATCCAATAATATAAACGCCACCTATAAATGTGAATGGTTTAGCAGCGTTATAATAATCCTTGTCAAGCACTGTTATGGCAAATGTAAGGTATTGATATTTTGAAATGTGTAATCCACCGGTTTCAGAAACAAAGTATGTATTTGTTTTATCAAATAAGCCATTAACCAATCCAATACTTGTAACAAAAATCTGGTTGTCAAGTATAGGGCTTTCATGCAAAAACTTGTACTTATCCCAGGCCCCTGCACCAATGGAAGAATTATTATATCCATCAACAAAAATACCACCAACACTATTTTGGGTATTAATGCGATAATCCCCCTCTATACCTAAACCTCCTATAGAAACGCCATAACTATATGGCATCCCCAATTGGCCCACCTGAATATCATCTCCACGTTTATCGAAATAGCCTACATAAAAATTATCACCGTTAAAGTAATTCTTTTGCAGCTCATAAGTTGAATAATATAAGTTCCCGGAGTAGAACAGGCGAGCCTCATTATTTAAGAAAGCATCACCATGTAAATAAATATTCATTACGGGCTGGGCTCCCAGAATATTATATGTATTCATATCTACAGTTAATGGGAATACTTCAGAAGAGTATGGATTTGCCCAGGCAACATCATTGAGCTTAACAAAAGTTATACTTTTAGATTGTATATATTCTGAACTATCAGTTTTTTTTGCCTCTTGCCCGTTAATCCATACCGGAAAAGTTTTAGCATCTGTATTACTTAGCCCTGAAAAATCTTCTAAATCAACTGCTTTATAATTTCGCTCGCTACCTGTGTATTTCATTTTGAAGGAAAGGGTTGTGTCTTCCTGAGGATTAATCTGAACATTACAGAAATTAGTATGAAGAATTTTACCATTGGTATCCATTAACATACCTTGTTTTTTTACGTTATTAAGGTTCAGTAAAATATCTTCTTGGTGATTCCCATTGTTTGAAATATTCACTTGAAATGAAGCTGTATCACAATGATTTAGAAAATAAATCCTGTTCTCAGGAAGCACCGAGATAAACCATTTAGTTATTTTTTGAGTATGCGCAAAGAAATAGCCTGATGCTAATTGGTTGCCTTGCTTCGAGACTAAAAATGCATTAATTACGTACTCAGTTCCACCCTTAACTTCAGATGCTGGAATAACATGTATGGGTATAAAAATTGAATCGCCTGGGTTCAAGTGATGCTGACCGTTGTCGCTAATATCGGTCCAATTATATGGTATATTAACGTTTAAGGAGAAATCAATAGATAAATCAGTATTGTTAACAATTGAAAGAGTATTACTTAAAATATCTTCTTCTTTAATTAAGGCATCTTTTTGAAGAAATTTAACTACTAATGTCTTTGAAGCATCTTTCTCTTGTTTTATGCTCTGATTTGAAAAGCTATGAGAAGAGTCTGGCTGGGAAGATATATCTCTTTTGATGGTATCCTGGCTTTGACCAATTAAATTAATATTAACGCACATACTTATTGCAAGTAATGCTAACTTATGTATTGAGGGATAAGATGTATAAGCTTGTTTACTCAAGTTCTTTTCACCTTTTATTGAATTTTCATAATTTAATTAATGGGGTTTTAGTAACTAATCCTCTACCAGACAAAAATTAAGTGAAAGTTGGTACATACCCGGAGCCATATCAAAGCCAGGTATAATTCTATAGTCTACTGTATATGTATATTCATTATAATGATTCAAATAACTTCCCACACCATTTACGTTTGTGGTACAGGCACCTGCAGGTATTAGCACTGCACTGTTCACTATATCGATTGATGCATCATCTATTGGATTAAATGATTGAAAACTTTCACAAATAGGTGTGTTACATCCATTATAGACTCTTAATTGTATCAAATCCAAAGTTGGCTTAGTGCCCACCCCAGTGCCATAGGTGGCCGTTTTATCCCATTGGTTTCCACCCACTCCAAAGTTATCAATGAACATTACAAGTTTCCACTTGCAAGGTGAGCCATCGGAACAAGTTGAATTGGTGGAATCCATTTTAATATGTATTATAGTAGACCCGCTAAAAGAAATCCCTCCCAGATATTGGCTTATTTTATCGAATTCAAAATCTACATTTGGCGAATTCTCAATAATAATTCCATTTTTTGGCCAGGTAGCACAATCACAGTGAGCGGCAGGCCCACATACATAGGGAGCAACATCAGGTGAAGGGCATTGCCCGATTAATGATATATTGCCACCTATAAGGAAACCTACTATTGGAATAATTCCAAAGAATATTTTTCTTAATTGACGGATGTTATTGTGTTTATTTGAAACAATGAGCACTTGTTAAATAATTTGACACAGCCGAAAAAACAAATAAGCAAACTTTCCTATTGTTTACAATAGGAAAGTTTGTTTGCTGAAGTAAAAACTTTATTGAGCCTCTATTAAAAGATATTTTACATCCATGGTATAATAACCTGGCTGTGCAAAACCTGCAACCGGTGTAAGAGCACCACAATTGTCCGGAGCAGCTAAAGGAAAAGTAACTGGCAGACCCGGCACAATTCTGTAATCTATAATATAATAGAAATTACTTGCGGTTAACTGACCATTTGCATTACCAGCAGGTGGATTTACGTAAGGATTAGTAGTTGACAGATAGCTTCCACCGGTCATTCCATCACCAGCCTGGGTTGGATCACCGCCTGCAATCATTTTATCGATTGCTGTTGGAAAGGTATATGGGTTTGCGCCCGGAGTATAAATTGTATTTTGACCATTTATACCTTGCCCCACATTTCCTAATACACTTTGAAACGCCAACGAGTAATCAGGTGTTACACAACCACCAGCTAAATTTGTTGTAGTTGTATTGGCAGGGAATTGGTGTAATTCAAGCGCGTTAAGTGGTATTGCATTGCTTGCACTTGGGCTTAAAACACCCCATTGTACAGGGTTATCCCAATCAGCTACACCTACAGACCCTTGAGAAATACCGGCAGCGTAAAGCTCCCAGTTAACAGTAGAACTTACAGTTAAAATTGTTGCTCCGTACTTTATTTCACCGCCCATGTAACTTGCAATGTTATCAAAAGTAAAGTCAACCTCATCAGGTGTATTCATGTTTAATTGCAGTACGGGTTGAAGGTCCATTGTGATAGTTACGTTCTGTTCATCTTGAATTTGCGCCTGAGCATTGATACCAAGCATTAGACCAAGCCCTAAAGCGGCAGCAGCATAAATTTTCTTGTTCATAGTGTTGTATTTATTGGTTCATTATCTAAATCAATTGACAATTACTTATTATAACTTATTTACCCATAATGCCTGTTTCTTTTCCTCCTTTTGTTTTAAGCGTTCCGTCTTTTACGAAAATACTGATAATATGTTACGTTTTTCTGTTTATCTATTAGATAATCAATAAGTTAATGGATTGTAAAACTAAGTTTTGCAACTTTTTTAGGTACTTTATCACCAAAATAGATAACTCCAATTGCAGAATAGCTATCTGTTAAAGGCAGGTTGTTGGGTAATTGATAAACAAATTCTCTCGTATAACCGGGTAATATTGTTATTTGTTTTGTACCTAACCTAAAAGACTTACCTGTTTGTAAATCTGTTACTTCAGCATATGAAATGCAATAACTTAACCCATCACCAGTATTAGTTGCCTTCATATATAGCTGGCGGATAACAGTATCTTTTTTATTTACTGTATAAGCGGTATCGTGACAGATAAAATTTTGTATTTCGACATTGTTCACTTTTACATTCGGTGGATTCTCATATATATACACGCCAAAACCCATACTTGGTATAACACCCATTGCAACACTTTTATCTCCGTTTGGAGTAGGCAACGGCTGTTTTTTATGTACTTGGTCAATACTCAAAACTGTCCATGCTGCATGATTATCGCTATCCGCAGAGGGCATAGTAATAGTAACAGTAATTTTTTGAGTTTGCCCTCCTTCCACAGTAAAAAAAGCCGGAGATACTGTAACCCATTTAGAAAGTGCATATTTACTTTTTGAAGCATTATTCTTGGTCCACATGGGTTGGCCAACATTATTTTGGACATAATCACTAAAATTTACTTGAAAACTAAATGCCTTGTTCGTGCTGTTACTTATTTTAATTACATGGCTTTCACTTCCGCCAGGCTTGCAAGTAAATTTCAGAGTTCCCGGGCTAACTGCAATCCCTGTTGCCACGGTATCTTTAATTGGTGGGCGCGGGTCACCTTGAGGTGCTTGTGCTAGGCACAAACTGGACTGAATTAATAAAAGAAGTAAAAGCAAATTAATTGCTTTGAAGCATCTCTTGATTTTTCGATACATAAAATAACTTCGTAGGAATTTCTCTGATACAAAAGTAAGCATTCTGTTCAAAACTTTATTCGGCCAAACGCAGGAAAAAACATATAATTGCAACAAGCAATTGTTCAAAACTTATTTTGCAGTGTTCCTTAGAATATTAAAATCAAATCCAATTCTGCTACTTGTCTTTGCAATTCTAATTGGAACGGCAATATGGATATGGTCCCTATTAGGACAAGCAATACCTTACAACGGATATACTACCTTTTTCAATAATTTTTGGATATGGGTTTCAAAAGCCAAAATGTTCTCAGTTGGTCTTGGTTTTATTTTATTACTGGCTGAGGCATTCATTTGGAACTCATTTGTAAATAATAATACTTTACTGAAGCAGTCCTCATATTTTCCCGCTTTTTTTGTGATTATTCTGTCTTCCTCCAGGGTGGCTTTAATCGGGTTATACCCATCTTTATGTTCTTCATTATTTTTAATGCTTGCATTACGAAGACTTGTTGCAAGTTACAAAAAAGAAAATGCTTTAGCTAATGTTTTTGATGCCGGACTATTTATTGGCATTGCATCACTAATATACCCACCTGTTACCATATTTATTCTTTTTTTATGGATTGCGATTCTAACAATAAGATCATTAATTTGGAGAGAATGGGTTGTTGCTATAATAGGTTTTATATTGCCAATTGGTTTTGCTTTTTTGTATCGTTTTCTGTTTCTAAATGATAGTGTATATAGTTTCAGTAAATTAATACTTTCACTAGGTAATTATAGGAAACACTGGTCATTTGCATGGGAAGAATGGTTGTTACTTTTTGTTTTTATAAGCATAGGAATAGCAAGCTTCTGGTTATTTGTAAATAAAATTCCTGATAATGTTGTGAAAGCTCAAAAGGTATGGGCCTTGATACTTTGGTTTGTTCTGTTTGCTTTTGTTTCTGTGTTTATTTCTGCAGAAAGAGATGCCCGATCGTTGGTTGTTTTGGTCCTTCCTGTGTCATTCGTATTTTCTAACTACTTCCTGAAATCGAAATCAGCCATTTGGTCTGAGTTTCTGTTCCTTTGTTTGTTAATTACCATAAGCTTAAGTCTTTTCTTCTAAAATTTATATGTAATTATACTGTCTCTTAATTGCATTTAGTAAATTTGCACAATAAATACAATTCTATGGCAAAGTTTGGTGTGGTGGTTTTTCCGGGTTCTAATTGTGACCATGACATGTTATATGTACTTGAGCACACATTAAAGCAAAAAGCAATACCACTTTGGCATAAGGAAACTAATTTACAGGGATGTGAGGCAATTATTCTCCCTGGCGGGTTTTCATTCGGAGATTATCTTCGCTCTGGTGCCCTTTCAAAGTTTTCACCTATTATGAATGAGGTTTCAGAGTTCAGTAAAGCAGGTGGATATGTATTTGGTATTTGCAATGGATTTCAGGTGCTTTGCGAGTCAGGGTTATTGCCAGGTGCACTTCTGGCAAACACAAGCCGCAAGTTTTCGTGTAAAAATGTGTTTCTGTCTGCCCAAAATGATAATACAGCACTTACCAAAGGTATTCCCAAAGGTAAAGTATTAAATGTGCCTATTGCACATGGTGAAGGTAGGTTTTATACTGATGCTGCTACCCTTGAAGCAATGAATAGAAACGGACAAGTTGTATTCCGGTACTGTAGTTCAAAAGGTGAAATTACAGATGCGGGCAATCCTAATGGGTCAATAGATAACATTGCTGGTATATGCAACGAAGCCAAGAACGTTTTCGGCATGATGCCTCACCCGGAAAGAGCTGCAGATGAACTTCTTAACAGTACAGACGGACTACTTATACTGAACTCGCTGGTAAATACTGTAAAAAATAAGAAGCCTACTTTTCATAAAAGTGCATCTCTTTAATATATTCGTCAACAGCTGAAGGTAGCATATATTTCACCTCTCTCTTCTCTTTTATAGCCTTGCGAATAAAGGTTGAGGATATTTCCATTACAGGGGCTTCGGTTAAATGCACAGAGGAGCGTTTTGCGTATTCTGGTATCTCAAAGCTTTCTTTACGAGGATATACGTAAATCTCAAAGTTTTCCAGTAATTGTTCGTAGTTTTTCCATTTATGCAGGGTGGTAATGTTGTCGGCTCCCATTATCAGAGCAAACTCTTGTTTCGGATGCTTTTCTTTAAGATAAGCTAATGTGTTTATTGTGAACGAAGGTTTTGATAAACCGAACTCAACATTACTTGCTTTAAAACGACTATCAAATTCAATTGCACGCCGTACCATTTGCAATCTCTGGATTTCTGGTAATAATGTTTTCTCTTGTTTTAAAGGGTTTTGTGGAGAAACTACAAACCACAACTTATCGAGGCCTGCAAATTCTACCATATATTCAGCAATAACCAAATGGCCGATATGAATTGGATTAAATGAACCAAAAAATAATCCTGTTTTTTTTGAGTTTATTGGCATTCCGTCTGGCTGGTACTATCTTTTTTCTTTATATGGCTTAGTATGTACACTTTGAAAATCTGGGCAGGAATCGCATTTATTTTTTGGTCTGAAAATAAAACAGCCTGAAAATAAAATTGAACTTATAACAACTAAACAAACTAATTGATATCGTTTTGTGTATGCCATAATGATAACAAATATACAATGATGCCGGGTAATATCTCATCTTACTACCGCCATTTCTATAAAAATAGCTAATTTTAACCAGTTTTTATAAGGGTGAAAAACTTTTTTCTACATATAGGGCAGTATTTTATAATGATGCGTAGAGTTTTCTCTAGGCCGGAGAAGTTTGTTGTATATAAAAATGAGTTTTTTCACGAAATAGATAACCTCGGCATTAATTCTTTGCCAATTATAGCCATTATATCTTTTTTCATGGGGGCCGTAATCACCATTCAGGCCGCCTTTGGATTTACCAGCCCCTGGGTTCCACTATATGCAATTGGCTTTACAGCCAGAGATTCAATGGTACTTGAATTCTCTCCCACAATGGTGAGTTTAATATTAGCAGGTAAAGTGGGTTCTAATATAGCTTCTGAAATTGGTACAATGCGGGTAACAGAACAAATAGATGCCCTTGAAATAATGGGTGTAAATTCAAAGGCATTTCTAATAATGCCAAAAGTGCTCGCATGTGTTCTTATAAATCCGTTTTTAATAATAATGAGTATGTTCCTGGGAATACTCGGTGGTTTAATTATGGGCGTATTTACCCATGTTGTAACAGCCTACAAGTATATATATGGAATTCAATACCAGTTCAACTCTTTTAATATTACGTACGCTTTAATTAAAACAGTGGTCTTTGCTTTCATTATATCATCAGTTTCAGCATACCAGGGATATTACACTGAAGGTGGCGCACTTGAAGTTGGCCGTTCAAGCACAAAAGCAGTTGTATATAGCAGTATACTTATACTGGTATTTAACTTTTTACTAACACAGCTTTTACTTGCCTGATAAGTATGCTAGAACTTAAAAATATAAATAAGCATTTTGGCGAAAGACATATAACAAAGGACTTTTCATGCAAGTTCGAGCAAGGCAAGACCAATCTTATTATCGGTGAAAGTGGATCAGGTAAAACAGTATTGCTTAAATGCATGGTGGGCTTGACAAATGTTGATTCCGGCGAAGTACTGTACGATGGCCAGGATTTTTTAAAAATGTCGGTTAACGAAAAGCAACATTTAAGGAAAGAAATGGGAATGTTGTTTCAAGGCGGGGCGCTTTTTGATTCAAAAACTGTTGAGGAGAATGTAGCTTTTCCTTTATCAATGTTTACAGAAATGACTAAGGAAGAGAGGGCAGAGAGGGCTAATTTTTGTCTTAGTAGAGTTAATTTGAAAAACGTGAATAACTTATATCCATCAGAAATTAGTGGTGGAATGAAGAAAAGAGTAGCCATTGCACGTGCAATAGCAAATAGCCCTAAATATTTGTTCTGTGATGAACCCAATTCGGGTTTAGATCCCAAAACATCAATATTAATTGATAAACTTATTAAAGAAATTACCCTGGAATTCAATATTACAACAATTGTAATAACGCATGATATGAATTCGGTAATGGAAATAGGCGATAAGGTAGTATTTATATGTAACCAGCAAAAATGGTGGGAGGGAAGTAATGAGAATATTCTTCACTCTAATAATAAAGAACTGGGTGATTTTATTTACGTGTCCAAATTCCTTAAAGAATTACGCGATAAACAGCCCTAAAAGAGACATAAGAATTCGTATAAATTGAAAAGTGTTAAAAACGAAATATTAACATGATTTTTGTATAAGGTCTTTTGTATTCCATTTTTACTATTTTTGCACCCAATTTAAAAATAACGACCATGACAAATAAAAATGATGCCTCTATCGAAGCAAGAGTAAAAAAGATCATTGTTGACAAATTAGGTGTTGATGAAAAGGAAGTAACTCCTCAAGCAAGTTTCACCAACGACTTAGGCGCTGATTCTCTCGATACAGTTGAGCTTATCATGGATTTTGAAAAAGAATTTAACATTGCTATTCCAGACGAACAGGCAGAGAAGATTAACACTGTAGGTGAAGCTATCGCTTACATTGAAGCTAATGTAAAATAAATTATATCCCATTGCAGTTAAAACGCGTTGTAGTCACAGGAATAGGCGCGCTAACCCCAATTGGAAATAACCTGGCGGATTATTGGTCAGGACTTACAGCTGGGAAAAGCGGAGCGGCAGCTATTACGCGTTTTGACGCTTCTAAGTTTAAAACCCGTTTTGCCTGCGAGTTGAAGGGTTTTCATGCCGAAAATCATTTTGAGCGCAAGGAAGCGAGAAAACTGGATCCGTATGCACAATATGGACTGGTGGCTGTTGAAGAAGCAATGAAAGACTCGGGACTTGACCTTGAGAAAATTGACAAGGACAGAGTTGGGGTTATCTGGGGTTCAGGTATAGGCGGACTCGATACTTTCCTTGAAGAATGTGTTAATTTCGGTAGAGGAGATGGAACACCACGTTTCAACCCTTTCTTTATCCCTAAAATGATAGTAGATATCCTTTCGGGGCATATTTCTATTAAATATGGCTTAAGAGGACCTAATTTCACTACGGTTTCTGCTTGTGCATCTTCAACAAATGCACTTATTGATGCGTTTACCTACATTCGTTTGGGTAAGGCCAATATAATTGTTTCAGGTGGTTCAGAAGCAGCAATAGATCAGGCCGGAATAGGTGGATTTAATGCAATGAAAGCTCTATCAGAAAGAAATGACTCTCCTGAAACAGCATCACGCCCATTTGATAAAGACAGAGATGGTTTTATAATGGGTGAAGGAGCCGGATCATTGATATTAGAGGAAATGGAGCACGCTTTGGCCCGAGGAGCTAAAATATATGCTGAAATTGTTGGCGGTGGAATGACGGCAGATGCTCATCATATGACAGCACCTCATCCTGAAGGCCTGGGTGCTATTAATGTAATGCGGTTAGCTTTAGAAGACGGCGGGTTACAGCCTACTGATATAGGTTATATAAACGTACATGGTACATCAACTCCTTTAGGGGATATTGCAGAAACAAAGGCTATACTAAAGGTATTTGGTGAACACGCCTATAATCTGAATATAAGTTCTACTAAGTCTATGACGGGACATCTTTTGGGTGCTGCCGGTGCATTGGAAGCTATAGCTTGTATTATGACGGTAAAGCACGGAATTATTCCGCCAACAATCAATCACTTTACTGACGATCCTGAGCTGGATAATAGACTGAATTTTACATTCAATAAAGCTCAAACAAAAACCGTGGATGCTGCCCTCAGCAACACATTTGGTTTCGGCGGACATAACGCTTCCGTTATTGTCAAAAAGTTCCAGAAATAAATCAAAAAAACTTATTGCGATTAAGAAGCTATAGTATTTAGCTTATTCTTTTCAATGAGGCCATATAAAAGCCATCATGCCCCGATATGGAAGGGAGTACTTTTTTCTCACTTACCTTTTCATATTGCGGGTGAGAAGCAATAAATTCATCAACCACTTTTTCGTTTTCAGATGGTAATATACTACAAGTAGCGTATATCAATTTACCATTAACCTTGGTCATTTTAGCATACGAGGATAGAATTTCAATTTGCTCCAGTGTTATCCTATCAATACTTTCTTTGCTGAGTTTCCACTTTAAGTCGGGGTTACGACGCAAAACTCCAAGCCCTGAACAAGGCACATCGAGCAATACTAGGTCAGCCGTTTTCTCCATACGTTTTATTACCTTAGATGAAGTTATGGCCCTTGGTTCAATAATGCTTACACCTGCTCTGGCAGCACGTTTCTGCATTTCTTTTAGTTTCCATTCATGTATATCAAGTGCAATTATTTTACCCTTGTTTTGCATAAGTGCAGCCATGTGCAAAGTTTTGCCACCGGCACCAGCACAGGCATCAATTACCCGCATACCAGGTTTTAATTCCATAAAGTATGCCACTTCCTGCGATGAGGCATCCTGCACTTCAAATAGGCCGTTACTGAAACATTGAGTCCTGAAGATATTTTTACGTACATCTAATTGCAAAGCATCGGGATATGAAGGGATAAGACCTGAATCTACTTCTTCTTCCTTTAATGCTTCCTGTAGGGCGTGTATCGTGGTTTTAAGGGTATTGGCACGTATTATTACCGGTGCCGCTTCATTCAATGTATGCAGTTCCTTCTCCCACCTGTCGCCTAATTCTCTTCTTCCTATCTCATCAAGCCAGTCGGGTACAGACTCCCGTAATACCCTGTTCTCTTCAACTTCTTTTAATATCTCCTCATAAGGCCTTTCTTTCAAGCCCTCAAACTGCTCCCATTCAGGTAAGTCGTAGCCCGAAAGATGAAAATAAATACCCAGAAGCCTCCATAAATTCTTTTCGTTAAGAGTAGGTTCTTTTCCGTAAACGGCCCAGAGCTTTCTCCACCAACGAACAGTTTCGTATGTTGTTTCTGCTAAGAACTTCCTGTCCTTCGAGCCCCACTTAGGGTTCGATTTAAGCATGTTTCTTACTACAGCATCCGCATACTTATTTTCACCGAATATCTGTTGTAGTGCTTCTATTACTGCTTTTATCAGGTTCGGGTGTAATCTTTCCTTTATCTCTGATCTTGGTTCAACAGAACTATTATCCATAATTATTCAATAAGTTATTCCATGTACTTGTCAGGTACTTTATTTGTCTGTAGTATAGCAAAGGAGTTATTAGAACTTGGCCCTTCTTCTACGTACTTTGAACCTGTTCTTGCTAAATAAGCCGGCGTAATGTTTCTGGTAAAACCTGCTTCGACCACGAATAACATATCCAACATCAACGGTTGTGGTAATGAAACTATCCTTATCACCTGAATCACCTCGCTGTGCACCAGGTGCATAGTTGGCAATATTAACATCCCCCGCAGCAGCCTGGGTTGATCGATTTGAAAAGTATGCTGCTTCTGCCTGCATCTGCGGACTGAAGCCTAATTTTTGCCAGGTGTTGGCAGCAGGATATTCTGTACTTACATCATCTAAGTAATCTGTAAAGGTTTTTGTCCAAGTTAAAGACATTCCAATACGGTAAGTTTTTTTAATAGTGAAATTAAAACCGGCTCCCACAGGTATGCCTGGCTGAATAAGATGATAATGGACTCCTTCAGTTTCCAATGGATGTAAATTAACCCATAAAGGCAAGCCGAAAGCATGGTCTGGATTGTAAGCATAAGGGTCCTGGTAAAAAACGCTGATACCGGTACATAAATACGCACTGAATGCATTTTCGTATCTGTAAGTATTACCTAAATCCGGATTTTCAAAAAAAGTCCATTCACCCATTACATTCAATTGGATAATGTCATTGCGGAAGTTAAGATTTCTACCTCTTCTAGGATCATATTTAGAAGTAAGGCTATCTGCACCGGAAATTCGAACCCAATTTATCTGAGCCTCTACTGACCATGGATCACGTATTCTATATCGGCCATAGGCACCAACAGCCCAACGTGTTTCCTGCATTTTCATGTCTAACACAAAAGGCCTTTTCGATTGATCCAGACCTCCAATATCACCGAGGTAATTAGATCCGCCAAGTTTCAAGCCGTAATCCAAGTCATACTGGCTAAAACCTACAATCGGAAATAACAAAAAAACACTCGCGATAAGTAAGTACCTGCGCATTAATATCAATTTAGAGCAACAAATATAAGATAATTTGGGTGAAAAAGCACATGAAACCTTAATTTCTATAAACCGGCAAAAACTGCATATGTTCTTTTTGTCTACATTAGCGTAAAATTATACCCCATGAACTCAAAACTTCTTTTGGCCGTAATTTCAATGGCCGTTATTGTATCATTAACATCGTTCAATGCGCCAATAAAAACACTTTATGATTTTAAAGCAAAAACAATTGACGGAAAAGATTTCGATTTTTCTACTCTAAAGGGGAAAAAGGTATTGATTGTAAACACGGCATCCAAATGTGGCTTTACCCCTCAGTATGCCGATCTCGAAAAACTATACAAGGACTACGGTGGCGATAAATTCACTATAATTGGGTTCCCAGCTAATAATTTCGGCCATCAGGAGCCCGGCACTAATGATACTATAAAAGCATTCTGTACACGAAATTATGGGGTTACTTTTCAGATGATGGAGAAGATATCTGTTAAGGGAGATGATATGGATCCACTGTATAAATGGTTAACCCAAAAGTCTGAGAATGGAGTTCAGGATGCAGCCGTAATGTGGAATTTTCAAAAATTTATGATTGACGAAAACGGTAATTGGGCAGGAGTAGCAATGAGCCCTGAAAAACCAGAGTGTGATAAGATTGTAAACTGGATAAAGGGAACAAAATAATTGATGTTATTATAAATAAAAAAGGCCGCATTGCGGCCTTTTTTATTTATAATACTAATGCTTAGCAATATTCATCAAATGCAGCTTTGAGGTTTTCTGCAACCATATTAGCTGAATGGCCCTCAATGTGATGACGTTCGATGAAGTGAACCAACTTACCGTCTTTAAAAAGAGCTATAGAAGGTGACGAAGGCGGATAAGGTAAGGTATATCTTCTTGCCTGCGCAGTTGCTTCAACATCAAAGCCTGCAAATACAGTTGTTAAGTGCTCAGGTGTTTTTTCGTTTTTTAATGACAAAAGAATTCCCGGCCTTGCAGCACCCGCAGAGCAACCACAAACTGAATTAAATACGAGTAATGTGGTCCCCTTTTGGCTGATTGCGTTATCAACAGCAGTAGGTGTAGTAAGATCTTCAAATCCGGAACTTGTAAGTTCAGATTTCATTGGTTTAACTAATGTTTCAGGATACATGGCTTTTAAATTTAGGTATGCAAAGATAGTAAAAAATACGGCTCGCCGGTAGAATATCTTTAGTGTCTTTTGCTTTGGAAATAGCTGGTAACAATGGCTGAGCATTCATCCTCCAATATTCCCTTGGTTATAACTGTTTTAGGGTGAAGCAGTTGTGTTCCAACCGACATAAAACCTCTTTTGGGGTCACCGGCACCGTACACAACCCGGCCTATCTGAGCCCAGAATGATGCACCTGCACACATTATGCAAGGTTCTATGGTTACATATAGGGTACATTCTGGCAAGTATTTGCCTCCTAAGTGATTCGCTGCCGATGTAAATGCCTGCATTTCTGCATGCGCAGTAACATCGGTTAATTGTTCTGTTAAATTATGTGTACGTGCTATTACTACACCTGCACAAACTATTACAGCCCCAATAGGTACTTCATCTTTATCAAGCGCTTTACGTGCCTCTTTTAGAGCCTCCTGCATAAATTTTACATCCTCAGGTAAGGCCTCGGTGTATTTATGTTGTTTATCTGTTTTCACAATTAAACCATTATTTTTTTTCCTTCTTCTGCCAGGTATGTTTCTGTAAAAATTTCTTTTGCTTCAGCTAATAAAGGTTGAAGGTCCTTATACCTGGCAGAAAAATGGCCGATTATAAGTTTTTTTACCCCTGCTTTCAAGGCAATGTTTGCCGCGTCTTTGGTAGTAGAATGCATAGTTTGTTTAGCTCTTTCTCTCATGTCTTCCATAAAGGTGCTTTCGTGGTATAAAAGATCAGCATTATCTATTGCTGGTAAAATGTCTTCATTATACATTGTATCTGCGCAGTAGGCATATTTGCGTGGAGCGAGGGGGGCAATAGTTAACAGATCATTTTTTATCCTTTTCCCTTCAGCTGTTATGAAATCTTCACCATGTTTTAGTTTTTCCATTTGATCTACAGGAACATTATTCTTCTCCAGTTCCTCTTTAACTAATTTACGTAGTCGTGGTTTTTCCTCAAAAATGAAACCACAGCAGGGTATGCTATGCTTTACAATCACAGTTGAAACGGTTAGTTTTTCATCTTCAAACAAAACCTGGTTTTCAGAGAAATTAAGCGGATGAAAAACAATAGGGTATTGCAATACAGTTCTTGAATGTTTATTCGTTGTGTTTAATATCTCTTCGAGGTTACTTTCAGCATATAGATGAAGGGGTTCGGTGCGGCCCAGTAAATGAAGGCTCGCTAAAAAACCCGAAAGCCCCAGGAAATGATCGCCATGCAGGTGGCTGATGAAAATATGATTTATTCGTTGAAACTTAATAGAAAACCTGCGCAATTGCATTTGAGCAGCCTCGCCACAATCAACTAAAAACGACCGCCCGGCTATGTTTACATATTGTGAAGTGGGGTATCTGCCAAAAGCTGGTGTAGCTGAACTGCAACCTAAAACTGTTACATCAAAATCTTCCAAAACCTATTTGCTTGCCGTAGCTCCGGTTATAAGGCTCATGCCTTCTTCAAGTGTAACAGCCG
>DATHNG010000125.1:0-3578 GCA_035486275.1 Bacteroidia bacterium | reverse complement strand
AGCTGTTGCCCGAATTAAAAAAGGAAAGTTTCTTACTCACGAACAGGTGGAAGCGTTGCTGGAACAATGGGAAGAAAAATAATCCGTTCCGTTTATTGGGATAAAAAAGCCTTTGAAGATTTTATTCTCATATTAGAATATATTCGTAAAGATTCACCGGCTAATGAAAAATTAGTCAGGCGTAGAGTAATGAATATAATCAAGCTACTTCCTACCCGGCCGGAAATGTATAAAACTGATGAACTAAAAACACCTAATGATGGTAGTTTCAGAGTGTTCGTTAAAAACAATATCCGTGTATCCTATAAAATAGAAAAGCGTGTTATTCTAATTGCCAGGGTAAGGCATTCAAGTCAGGAGCCAATAAGCTATTGATACCTTTCCCTTCTTAATTAATGATTTGGTAAAGCTGAAAAGCTCTGCAGGTAATATTTAATTGATAAAGTTGTACTTTATAATACAGCTCTCTTATCAATTATTTATTTCCATGAAAAAAACAGCTACTTTACTTCTGGCATTCTTAATTTATGTTTCTGCAAATGCCCAGTTATTTGGCCCTAACCATCATATAATTGTATATTCTACCCATGCCGTGGACACTACAGTTGAAAGGCCACACAACAGAGCTACTGCACTAATACGCATTGCGGGAGATACACTTATTCAATATATTAACCGTGCCAAATATACTATTGACATAGCTCTTTACGATTTTGTTGAAGATAGCTTATGGTACGAAGGTGGTTATGTTCCTCCAATACATGTTGCAATAAATAACGCGTATAAACGTGGTGTAAAAATCCGCTGGTTAAGCAACCCTACTGACTCATCATTAGGGTTTACAGCTACCATAACACCACAATACGGGCTCGATAGCATTAATAAAGCCATACCAACTTTTGCACGAACAGATACAAAAGGTATTATGCATAATAAGTTTATGATAATTGATGGTCTATCTACTAATAAGAATGATGCAATAGTATGGACAGGTTCAATGAACTGGGAACCTGGTCAGATATGCAAAGACATTAATAACATAATTATTTTCCAGGATTCAGCACTGGCGCACGCTTACCTTGATGAGTTCAACCAGATGTGGGGTAATACAACTGAAGGTGCAGCAGCAACCTCTTCAAAAGCTGTATTCGGAGCCAACAAAAAGAATAATTCAAAACACAGTTCTGTAATAGACGGGCATTTGGTTGAAGTGTGGTTTAGCCCGCAAGCCAACGACTCAACCAGCAACCATATTGTTTCGGTTGAAAAATCGGCAAAATCTGAAATTGATTTTGAAATGTTCACGTTTACCTACTCAACCGATGCTTCCCCACTGGTGACTGCAAATAGCGGCGGTATTAAAGTGTATGGTATAATGGATCAGGCTAGTTTAACCTATTCACCATACACTACCCTAAGCAGTGCCATGGGCGCCAACTTACTTGTTTATAAAGGCTTACCGGGTTACGATTCCAATGGTATATGCCATAGCAAATACATGATAACTGACCCTTGTGATATGGTAGCCGATCCTAAGGTATTAACAGGCTCGCATAACTGGAGTTCTTCAGCCGAGACAGCTAATGATGAGAACACGGTTATAGTTCATGATTCATCTGTTGCCAACCAATTTTACCAGGCATTCCATGCCGACTTTTTAGCCGTATCAGGAGCAGCAGGTAAGGCAATTAACCTTACACACACATGTACTTCGGCGCCATTAGCTGTGAACGAAATACATAATGCAGATCGTGTAACCTTGTTCCCAAACCCGGCTACCAATAGTGTAAAAGTTACCTTGAACTTTCCGGGTAATAATGTATTATATAGTGTTTACGATGTAACCGGCAAAATAGTAGCAAGTGGCAAGCTTGATGCAAGATATGTAAACACTATAGATGTAAGCAGTTTTGCATCAGGCATCTACTTAATGCGTGTAACAAGCAATGCAGACGAATATAGCTGCAAATTTGTAAAACAGTAGGCATATCTGTTTATCGTACCAAAGCAACATTGCCTTTCTTTTCAATGGTTGTACCATCCCGTAATGTTGCTTTAAGGTAATAGAAAAAATCCCCAGTGTTTACAGGTTTACCCTTATAAGTTCCATCCCATCCATCATTAATATTTTCACTTTCAAATATTTTATTTCCCCACCTATCAAAGATTACAAAATCCATATCTTTTATACAATAATCCCTTACATATAATATGTCGTTCTTTCCATCGCTATTAGGCGAAAAGGCTTCCGGAATAAACAGGTTTCCACATATAACATCTACCGTTATAAAAGCATTTGTCTGACAACCATTACTATCGGTTACAACAATTGTGTATGTGGTATTAGTAATTGGTGATACAGTATTACTGGTTCCCGTTGAGTTATCGCACCAATTATAAACGTAAGGCTCTATACCACCGCTTGCCAACGCAGTTATTGTAGTAGTTGTCCCTGCTGTGATTGAAACATCTGGTGAAGTATTAATGGTTAATAAATTGGGTTGGGTGATTGTGACAGTATCTATCCCGGCGCATCCATTGGAATCTGTTGTCACAATTGTATACGTGCCCGCTTTAAGATTATTGGCAGTTATAGTTGTCTGATTTGCAGGATACCATGAATAGGTATATGGTGGCTTACCACCCGATGCGATTGCTGTAGCAGTGCCATTGTTACCATTATAACATTTCACATCAACTATACTTGCAGAAGGAATGTTAACAGATGGATTGACGGACGACGGAATAAAAACAGTATCCATATTTACAGTATCACCATTATACATTATATACAGTATGTACTTACCTGTGCATAACCCAGTGAGGTAATTATTTGTATTTCCATTGCTCCATAAATATGAATATTGGCTTGCGGTATATCCTGTTAAATTAGCTAAAGCTGTTCCGGTGCACCCTGAGCATGAAGGTGATGTTATAATTGTGAGTTTAGGCGGCTCATATACAATACATATTACAGAGTCAGAGCCACCACTGCCTACCACAGCCCCGCTACTTATATACCCCATTGATTTACTGGTAATAATCCCTGCACTAGTTATTCTTCCACTATCCATACTAGTTATATTTCCTCCGCTACCAGTTGTATCGCAATTATTCAGCATCGAATCAAGTACAACAAGATACATTTTTGGATTGTTAGAACTAAAAGAATAAGAATAACCAGCTAAACAATAACCTTTATTAGCAGTCTCAGTAATTAATGCCGCTTGCTCATCTTTAGGTCCGCCAATTGTCCTGGTTTGTTTTATTTTACCTGCAGAATCAATTACAACTACATACATATCATACCCACCTGCTCCATAAGAATCCGTCCATCCTGTTATAATGTAGCCATTACTTTTATCTTTGATAAGCGATATACTTGCATCATCGTTTTTTCCACCAATTGTTTCTGTCCACTTCACATTACCTGCTGAATCAAGTTTTATGACATATACGTCATAACCACCCGCTCCGTAGGAATTGGTATATCCTGCAACCATATATCCCCCATCATTGCTTTGGACAATCGAGCGCCCGCAATCATCCTTTAATCCTCCAATTGTTTTTGCCCACTT
>DATHNG010000124.1:0-13940 GCA_035486275.1 Bacteroidia bacterium | reverse complement strand
ATGGGCGAACGTTTAATTTACGGCGCATCAATGAGCTTTGTTATTTTCCCGGCTTACGCAATGGTTCAAATTTCGGCTGCAATTTCACTTTCAGTTAAAAAGGTAATATTGGGCTCCCTTATGGGATTATTGCTGATTGCATGCGGAAAAGAAGTCATTGAAAGAAATAAGCAATGGAAAGACGATGACACACTATTTATTGCCGACATACACTCTGCACCTAATAGCTTTATGGTAAATAATAACCTGGGTGCCTACTATATAAGGGCAGCTCAATTCCCAAATAACAAAGCCATATCGGCCTCACTAATAGATTCAGCTTATAAATACACCTACAAATCAATTATATTACACAAAACACCTTATGTAAATAGCATTATCAATATGGGCATGATCTATTACCTCAAACAAATGCCTGACTCCTCAAAATTTTATTGTGATAGTGCAGCAAAACTCTTTAACAACTTACCTACAATAACCACATTTTTACCATTACTTGCAAACCAATATCTACAGAAAGGGATGCAGTTATCATCTAAAGGAGAAATAGAGAAAGGTGTTGATGAAATAAAAAAAGCACTACGTATAGATCATAATAATGCCAATATCTGGTATAATTTGGGCGGAGGATACTATACTCTTAAAAGATTTGATTCTGCCAGATACTGCTGGGATGCAACACTTTTGCTTAAACCCGATTATACTGAAGCAAAACAGGGATTAGCCGCCTTACCAAAGCAAATAAAGGACACAGTAAAGGGAATTAGATGAGGAAACAACAATTATATAATAAGCCTCTTTCTCTATTTTTTTTACCTTTATCAAAACTACCACAATGAAACCACTTTTATTTTTGCTCGCTTGTTCATCAATCTCATTATCTGTTCACTCACAAATCATTACAACCATTGCAGGTAATGGCACTCACGGATATAGTGGTGACGGGGGACCTGCAACAGCAGCTCAAATAAGTGGCCCTGCTCAGCTTGCATTATTTGCTCAAAATTTACTTTTTGAAGCAGATGACGATAACTCAAGGATTCGGGAGATTGATTTAAAGAGTGATACCATTACAACTTATGCGGGTAATGGATGCGGAGCACCATACACAGGTTGTTATGGAGGAGACGGCGGGCTTGCCACAGATGCTTCGCTATATCTCCCGTTTGGTGTAGCAACAGATTATAATGGCAACGTATTTATAGCTGATTATGCTAACGGCAGAATAAGGAAAGTAGATGTATCGACAAAAATCATTACAACTATAGCTGGTACCGGAGCAGGTTATAGTGGCGATGGAGGACAAGCGTCAATAGCAGGTATTGGTACCCCCTATGGAATAGCTATCGACTATTATAATAATATTTATTTTGTTGAGGATAGCCGAGTACGAAAAATCACAAATTCAACAGGAATAATTACAACAATTGCAGGCAATGACACAGCTGGCTTTAGAGGTGATGGTGGCCCTGCGACCGCTGCCCTTCTCGCAAACCCGCTGGGTATTGCATCAGACGCAACAGGGAATATTTATATAGCAGATGTTAACAATAACCGCATTAGAATGATTACTGCAACTACGGGTATAATTACCACTATTGCAGGAAATGGTGTATCTGGCTATGGTGGCGATGGAGGCCCTGCTACTGCTGCTTCATTAGGCTATCCAGAGTGTGTTGGAGTGGATAAGACAGGCAATGTATTTATTCCTGATTATAACAATTCTGCAATACGAGAGGTTTATACAGGGAATGGAATAATCAAAACCATTGCAGGGAATGGAAAGTTTGGATACAGTGGTGATGGGGGCCCCGCAACTAATGCTGAACTCGCTGCCCCTATTGAAGTAATTCCAGATACTTCAGGTAATATTTATATTTCAGATAGGGCTAACCAGGTTATCCGGAAAGTGACAGGAATACCTATAGGCATTGATGAAATCAATCCAAACAAGCATTTTATTCTATACCCAAATCCGTTTACTAATTACGCTACCATTACCTTCGATGATAACAGTAAGCATTATTTGGAACTAATAGACATAACTGGGAGAAAGCTTAAACAGATGGAAGTAACCGAGAATAAATTTGACCTTCAACGCCAGGATCTTTCAAATGGAATTTATATTGTAAATATATATTCAAGTACTAAAACTTATTTATCCTCATTAAAGGTCATCATTCAATAACCATATTATAAAATGGTTAAGTCTACAAATTAGGTTGTTAGGATCTCAAATGCCTTTCAATAAAAGCAAGGCTTTTCATAATGTCGTCATGCATTACCCTATCTTTATCAATAAAAGGAATCTGCTTTTGGAAATCAGCAATCAATTTTTCAAGTAAAGGAGATGTTTTTAAGGGGCGGCGGAAACTGATGGCCTGAACTGCTGCAATAAGTTCAATTGCCAGAATGGTTTTTAAGTTCTGAACTATCTTATAACATTTGGTTGCTGCATTAGCACCCATACTAACGTAATCCTCCTGTCCGTTTGATGACACAATACTATCAACTGATGCAGGTGTTGCATATTGTTTATTCTGGCTAACTATTGATGCTGCTCCGTATTGAACGATCATTAGCCCGGAGTTTAATCCGGCATCTTTTGCAAGAAAAGCCGGTAAGCCTCGTTGACCTGATATTAACTTATAGGTTCTGCGTTCTGATATATTACCAAGGTCGGCCATGGCAATACCCAGGTAATCGAATGCCATTGCCAAGGGATGTCCGTGAAAATTACCACCCGAGATAATTTCATCTTCATCGGGGAATATCAATGGGTTATCGGTAACCGAATTAATTTCTTTCAAGATAATTGATTGCACGTGCTCCACAACATCGCGTATGGCTCCATGCACCTGTGGTATGCAACGGAACGAATAAGGATCCTGTACATCAGATTTCTTGAGCGAAGCTATCTTGCTTCCTTTCAGAATATCGATAATATGTTTTGCGCATTCTGTTTGCCCCTTATGTGGACGAACATCTTGCACCAGTTTACTGAAGGGCTCGAGCCTGCAATCAAAACCATCAAGCGATAATGCTGCAATAATATCGCCCATAACCGCCAGTCGTTGAGAGTTCATTACAAGCCATACACCATATGCGCTCATAAACTGGGTACCATTAAGTAATGCCAGTCCCTCTTTCGGTTTAAGTGCAAGTGGCTTCCACTTCATATCCTTATACAACTGTGCAGTACTTTTTCTTTTGCCCTTATGGTGCACTTCACCTTCGCCAATAAGTGGTAAGCATAAGTGTGCGAGCGGAGCCAAGTCGCCCGAAGCACCCAATGAACCTTGCTCGTATACTATCGGCAGAATATCATTATTATAAAAGTCAATTAACCTTTCAACGGTTGAAACATCAACACCTGAATGACCATAGCTTAATGATTGCACTTTGAGCAACAGCATCAGCTTAACGATCTCAGCAGGCACTTCTGCACCACTGCCACAAGCATGTGAACGAATAAGGTTTGTCTGTAACAGGCTGTAATCTTTTGGTGGGATCTTTACATTACGCAAAGCACCAAAACCTGTATTAATACCATATACAGGCTCTTTAGATTCAGCCATTTTCCTATCTAAATACTTTCTTGCCTTGGTAATTTTCTTTTCTGCATCTTCTGACAGAGCGATGCGGGCATTATCTGCAATAAGACTCTTTATCGTTGCAAAATCTATCTTACTATTTATGGCAAAAAGCTTCATACTCTAATATGGTTTATTAAATCTTTACCAAGAACTTTACTTACTCCTCCGTTCGTCCTTTTTACATTAAAAATATTCTCGGTTTTATATTCATTAATTTCGTTTAACCCTAATATGATTACAAAAGGGATATTCTTACTTTCGGCATACTCAAATTGCTTTCTTCTGTCTTTATCAAACCTTTCAGGCTTAATTTTATCAGGATACACCTCAACGCTTATACCTGCATTACGTAATAAACCAGCTTCTTTCAAATAGGTGCTGATGTATTCATCTCCGAAATTCATAAACAAGACCTTTGTTGTATTGGTTACCCCAATAGGGAATTTATTAAGTTCCTCCATTACATCATAAATTCTATCCGCTCCAAAAGAAATACCAACACCTGATAATTTTTCAAACCCTTGCACTTTACCAAACACTCCAGTTAAGTCATCATAACGACCACCACCGCAAATGCTGCTTGTGAATTCAGATTTGCATTTGCTTCTATCAACTTGAACTTCAATAATAGTACCTGTGTAATAATTTAGGCCTCGGGCAAGAGAAATATCGAATTCTATTTTGGTATTAACTCCATTAGATAAAGAAATGCTTTTGTTAATTACGTCTTCTGCTTCAGCTACACCCATTTGAAATTCTTTTGATTGGGCATAAAATATCGATCCTTTTAGAGTTTCGATATCAACTTTTGTTGTAATAAGAACGTGTAATTGATCTATTTGGTTTTCGGAAAATTTCTTATCCATCAATTCTTTTCTTACACCTACATCTCCTATTTTATCTAACTTATCAATTGCGACCGCTATATCAATCATTCTATCTGGTGCACCAATAACTTCAGCTATTCCCTGTAATATTTTTCTGTTATTTATTTTAACAATAACAGGTACTCCTAACTTGGTAAACACCTCATCAATCATTTGAATTAACTCTACTTCATTGAGTAGAGAGTTACTACCTATCACATCCGCATCGCACTGGTAAAACTCACGATAGCGACCTTTTTGTGGCCTATCGGCACGCCAAACGGGTTGTATCTGGTAACGCTTGAATGGAAAAGTAATATCGTTCTGGTGTTGTACTACATAACGGGCAAAAGGCACGGTTAGGTCATAACGTAGCGCTTTTTCAGAGATAAACTTAGTAAGCTCTTTAGAGCTCATTGCTTTGGTATCCTTATCTTTTACACTATCTAAATAGTCGCCACTATTCAATACCTTAAATATCAGCTTATCACCCTCTTCGCCATACTTACCCATTAAAGTCTCTAGGTTCTCCATGCTTGGGGTCTCGATCGGTAAATACCCGTAGGTTTTAAATACCTGTCTTATGGTATCGAAAATATAGTTTCGCTTCACCATTTCGTTAGGTGAAAAATCTCGTGTTCCTTTTGGTATAGAGGGCTTCAAATTAATTACGAATTATAAATTACAAATTACGAATGAAGGCAAAAATACCATTCATTTTGGAATTCGGCTTTTTTAAATAATTATTATAATTGTGTAGGTTTTTATAAAGTTCAACCAAAAGAAAATTAAAACATAGAATACCAATGAAAAACCCCAAGATCAATGCCAGTTTCGAGAATAGAATTTTAACCGTCACATATCTTGATGGAGCACATATTGATGTTGCAGACCTGGAAGAAATTTACCAATACGGAAAATCAAAAGCCGGAGGCAAACCATATTGTATACTGTTTGAAGCTACAAATCATTATGATGTAACAGAGGAGGCTATTTATTATATAACCAATAATCCTTACGAAAAGGACATTTTGGGCAAAGCATATATAGTGAATTCGCAAGAATCTGACATTAAGACAAAACTTCACTTACTCTTTGATCATCCGCACTTAAGGCCCTTTGTTTTTAAAACCCGCAACGAGGCTAAATTCTTTTTAATGGAGGCACTTGCAAAAGGTTGATTTTTACAAAACTTTAAACCCGTAATTTTCACTTAAATCTTGGGCGTTCCCCTGCGGGTCGGGCTTTACGCTACAACTCCTCGCCTCCTATGGTCGGCTGTGGGGTTTCCACTGCAATCCCTAACGCAAATACACTAACGACTAATGACTATCGACTGACAACTACAGTAAGGTGGGCGCGGGTTAGCTGCAAAAGATGCGAGTTTAGAAAATTCAGGCAAGCAGGGAGCAAAAGCCGCCCCGCCTGCTGTTTTATCTGAACGGGCTTAAAACAATCTTTTCCCTATCTTTATTTTTCTTTATGAAAACCCTGAGAGATATTATCCTTGGCTGTGCACTGCTGCTGATTGCATTACTATTGGGGGCATTTATAAGCGGCGGAAAAGCAAGAGCCTACAAAACCCTTGCAGCTACAGATACAGTACTAATTAAGGGTAAAAAGCAGACAATTGAAAGCCTTGCTGCACTGTATAAACCAGAAATGTATATCAGGCCCAATACTCCAAGTCCGCCGCTAAAATGGATATGGTATGAAGCATGCCCGAATGACAGCACGGTTGATATTACCTACCACTTTACATGGGAGAATGAAATAAACCCAAGCAAAATTCTCTATTGTTTTTACTCAGTATTCAGGCGAGCATATTATGGCTCTCCGCTTTACGACATTGAATACTTCCAGGTTAACGTAAACCGTTATACAGGCTTTGTGCAAAAGATACGATTTGAAACCAGTAAAGATGATTATTACTACCCCCAGTTTGTGAAACATATCCGGGTAAGGTTTGACAGAGGAAATGATGGAGGTTATTACGAATCTATTATTGACTCCAAGGAAGACAAAGAATTAACCTATCCGGTATTTGACAGCCTTAGAATAAAAGCAGGGGTAGAAACATGGAACCATTTAACAAGGCTACTGGATAACCAACTGACCTCCTTGTATTCGGTACAACTTGATGCGCCGTTAAAATTCCTTTCCGATTCTGATTATGTGAGATATAAGTTCGCCCGAAAGAGCCAGGGCGATTACCAAACTAAATGAAGGGTCAGGCTTCTTTTTCTTTTTTGCGCTCTTTATAGAATTTCTTATCTGCTATATAAATTGTCTTTGTCACCTCAGCATACTTTACTCCTCCTTCATCTTCAAAGTGCGCCGGTAATTCAATAGTGTACTTACCCTCAGCCTTAACCTTTGCCACAATTTCATTCAGCAATTCATCGGTTATCAAAAACCTTGAATACACTTTTTTGTAAACCGGCTTTAAAAACTTTATGTGTGCCGATTTATCCCATACTATATAATCGTCTCCAAGTAAATGAATTATCTGAAGCATATAAATAGGGTCAAGCGCACCGTAAATGCTTCCACCAAAAACAGAACCCACATAGTTCCTTGTCTTCCAGTTAAGGCCAAGCCTTACGTGAATATCTTTCACATCATCTGAAACATACACAACGCGCGCGCCCGTCCTTCTGTAAACCGGAAACAGGTTACACCCCAACCGAAGCATCCTCGATTTAAAATTCTCTTTTCTGTGCTTCGCAAATATTGTTTTAGCCATGAAGCAAAACTATGTCATTTTCATTTATCTTTACCTTTAAGAATTATGCAGCTTACCAACGAAGCGTTACTGACCGAAGAAGCCAAGGTTTTCACTCAATATCTGTTGGGTGAAGAAGCTGATCAATTAACCATATCACTTTACATTCAGGCTCAAGGCAAACTAAACATTACCCTAACCGAAAAAGAAAGCAAAAGGCTTGATTTTATGCTCAGGTATCCATCAGTAATAGGAATGGTTGACGGCGCAATGGCTTTGAACAATCCCGAAAGTGGAATACGCAAAAAGATATATGTCCTCTTCTCTATACTGGAAAGTAACCCAAGGTATGCCAGGCATTTTCTTCCTTCCAATGAAGTTGGATTGTTCTCAATTATATTATCCGGAATAAGGGCAGTATGGAATGCCATAACCGGTTTTATTCTTTTAGCATGGATCTAGCCGGAGAACATGACTACATTATAGTTGGTTCAGGTTGTACCGGGGCCATGGCAGCACAAACACTTGTAGAAAAAGGTGCAAAGGTGATTATGCTCGATGCAGGAGAACACGATGATACGTATAGTAAGATAACGCCACAGAAAAGCTTTACTAATATACGCGAACATGATACCGATCAATATAAATATTGGCTGGGAAAAGACTTTGAAGGAATTACAACAGGCAAAACAGGTACGGGTGCACAGTTAACTCCTGCACGTAAATTTGTCATGCGAAACGCTGACAAGTATTTACCTATATTATCAGAGACCTTCTTCCCGATGGAAAGTTTAAGCTATGGTGGTTTGGGCAATGCATGGGGTGTCGGCTGTTGCGTTTTTTCACCTAAGGAACTTGAAGCAGCCGGATTACCGGTAGATAAAATGCAAAGCGCATATCAGGTTATTGCAGATAGAATTGGCATCAGTGCAGAACAGGATGATGCAACGCCTTACGCTGCTGAAGGCTTAAAGAATCTACAAAAGTCTACCGATATTGACAGCAACAGTAAGAAGATATACTCGAAATACAAGAGTAAGAAGGCAAGCTTAAATACACAAGGCTTCTATATGGGTAAGCCCGCACTGGCCCTGTTAACCGAAAAAAAAGAAGACCGGGGCCTTGCAGATTACAATGAAATGGATTTCTACTCAGACAATGGTGCGGCATACAGGCCATGGATCACAGTTGATCAATTGAATAAGAAATCAAATTTTCAATATGTTTCAAATGCTGTGGCGCTTAATTTTTCGAATGAGGGTGATATAGTTGTAGTAAGCTATTTAGATAAAAGCACCAATGAAAAGAAAACAATAAAATGTAAAAAACTGATTCTTTGTGCCAGTACATTAAGTACAGCAAGGATAGTTCTTCGTTCTATTGGTGATGGCGCAAAACGGTTACCGCTTTTATGTGATCCCTATAAGTACTTCACGCTTTTGCAGCCTTCTATGTTAGGTAAAGCAAGTAATGAACCACGTACTGCGTTTGCACAGTTATCGCTCTTTCACGACCCGAAACATGATAACTTTGATGTGGCAGCAGCCTCATTATATAGTTATCGTTCGTTAATGCTTTTCCGCACCATAAAAGAAGTGCCGCTCAATTTCAGAGATGGTAGAAAGGTAATGCAGTACCTGCTTCCCGCTATTTCAGTACTGGGCGTCCATCACCCCGATTCAATGACAGACAAGAAATTTATAGAACTTACCAAAGACCCGGCTTCTATTACAGGAGATATTTTAAAAGCTGAATTCAGGCTAAACAACGAAGAGCAAAGCAAGATCGAAAAGCGGGAGAGGCAATACTCATCAGCTATGAGCAAATTGGGTTGTTATACATTAAAGAAGATAGACCCGGGTTATGGTGCAAGCATACACTATGCGGGCACACTGCCTTTTAGCGACAATGCAAAACCGCTAAGTTTGAACCAGGATGGAAGATTGTATGGAGCAAAGAATGTTTTTATTGCAGATGGCTCAGGGTTTAAATATTTACCAGCTAAAGGGATAACGTTATCAATTATGGCCTATGCTCATTTAACTGCCCTTAATGCCTTGAATCAATAATATGCCAACAGTTGTTATAACAGGTGCGAACGGTTTTTTGGGTTCATACCTTGTAGCGTTCTTTTCAGGTAAGGGATGGAAAGTAAGGGCGCTTGTACATAATATGCCAAAACAGGTTGTTAGCGGGGTTGAATATCATTTATATAATCTGTTAGCTGCACCCCAACAAGAAGTAATTGATGGAGCTGATTGTGTTATTCATTGTGCTTATGCCCCAAATGACTTTGATATAAACGTAAAAGGAACAACACAATTACTTGATGTAAGCAGAAAATCCGGAGTCAGGAAAAATATTTTTATTTCCAGTATTTCAGCCCGTGAAAGTGTCTTATCGGTTTACGGTAAACAAAAATGGGCCTGTGAAAAACTGTACACCCAACCAAACGATCTTATCTTAAGACCGGGCCTTATATTGGGTAACGGTGGTTTATTCGGGCAAATGAGAGAATACCTGAAAAAGAAAAAACTAATACCGCTGATAGAGGGAGGGATACAACCACTACAAACTATATATATTGACGATCTGGCAGAGCTTATAGGAGCTTCAATTGAAAAAGACACATCAGGCTTATATACGATAGCCTCGCCTGAAAAAATAACATATAAAGATTTTTATATCTTGCTTTGCTCAACTTTAAAAACAAATGCACGGTTCATTCCTGTTTCTTACGGCCTGCTCTACCTTCCCCTTGCCATTAGCGAAACTATAGGCATTACACTTCCGGTGAGCCGGGAAAATCTGTTAGGGCTTAAATCCTTAAAATATGTCGATACCACCATGGATTTGAGCAAATTAGGCATACGCCTGAAAACATGCGAGGAATCGTTACTTGCAGTAAAATAGTTTCTATCCTCTTTTTTATTAACTTTACTTATTGTTGCCTTGTCTGATCGGGCACTTATCGTTTTTAATATGAAAAAAGTACTTGTAACCTATTGCTTCCTGTTAATTGCATTACTTGGTATTTGCCAGGCTCCAACCAAATTTGATTTTTACCTGGCTAATAAGCAAGTAGCATTTGACCAGGGGAAGGAAGACGGAAATAAGATGATGGAAATACTTATTCAAGGCAATATAGCTGGTATAAAAAGGTTAGTTGACCAATATAATGGTGTTTTCAAATATTCATATGGTAATATAGCTGCCATACGCATACCCATAAAAGCGCTCTATCCATTCTACCTCAGCAATTCAGTTAAACGCATGGAAGGCGCACCGGAAAAACTAAGGGTGTGTAATGATACTATGCGTATGCATGCTCACATTACCGAAGTTCAGATGGGCATGTCACCACTGACCCAACCCTATAAAGGCAAAGGGGTAATTTTAGGGCTTATTGATACAGGTATTGATTTTATTCACCCTGATTTTCGCGATAGCCTTAATAAAAGCCGTATTCTGTCTATATGGGATATGAATCAACCGGTAAATGCGCTTACTCCGAGTCCTTATGGATACGGGCAGGAGTTTGACAAACCTATGCTAGATACGGCCCTGGCAGATAGTAATCCTGCAACACTGGCATATATGGATTCTGCCTGCAAAATATTATATGCCCACGGTACTCATGTTGCCGGTGTAGCAACTTCCAATGGCAGGTCTAACGGACTTAGTATTGGTGCCGCGCCCGAAGCCGATATAATGATGGTTGCCTATAATTTCACAACTCAAACAGCCACAGAAATGACCGATGCCGTGAGTTTCATTTACAATAAAGCCAACGCATACGGAGAACCATGTGTAATTAATGCCAGCCTGGGAGATTATGATGGATCGCATGATGGATATGACTTACAGGCCCAGATGATAGATAGTATGGTAACAGCCAAACCGGGAAGGGTATTTGTTGCTGCAGCCGGAAATGAAAGCAATATTCCTTACCACTTGGGCTATACAGTTACTCCGGGCGATACTTCTTTTACCTGGTTTGCATTTTACGCGAGTGATGGTACCATTTATTATGACGTTTGGGCCGACACAGCTAATTTTCGCAAGGTGCAATATTCTATTGGCGTTGACAGAGTGGCTCCTTTCAGCTCTATAACAACAACCCCTTACAAAACAGTTCTCAATAACCTCGGAACTATTGTATTCGATACCATTAAAAATGCGAAAGGAAATCGTATAGGAATATTACAGACATATAGCCAGCTTGTAGGCAAAACATACTCTTTAACAGTTCAGATCTTTCCTGATTCAACATCGTATTACTGGAGGTTTATGACCACAGGCAGCGGCAAAATTGATTGCTGGTACCCCGACCCTACTCCCATTGTTAATAGCGGATTACCTAGCCCGGCCGTTTTCCCGGAAATAAAGAATTATAAAATGCCCGATACTATATCAACATTATGTAGTAGCTACCAATGTTCACCTAATGTAATAACCGTGGGAGACTACTTTAATCGTAAAACATATATAAATTATGCAGATACATTATTTGCTTATTATGGTTCAAATGTTACCGAAGGTAACCTTACATATTATTCAGGTTCGGGACCAACCAGGGATGGAAGGATAAAACCTGATATTGCCTCTCCCGGCGATCTTTGTATGTCTGCTTTACCGGTTCCATTACGCGCATACTATATTGCAAATGGCCCTCAGGACCTGGACCAGGGAGGTTGGCATCACGTTGATGGCGGTACTTCTACAGCCGCTCCCGGAACTGCAGGAGTTGCAGCATTGTATTTAGAAGAGAATCCCGGTGCTACGAACATTGAAGTAAAAAATGCAATTATTTCATGTTCCGACCAGGACCAATATACCGGGGTAACTCCAAATAACTCGTATGGTTACGGCAAGGTAGATGCATTCAATACACTGACCGGCTGCTCGCTTGGCATAAAAACCATACAAAGACCGCTGGCATCATTAAACGCATTCCCTAACCCAATGAAAGATGGGACTACTATTCAATATGATTTTTCAAGTATGCCCGATTATTGCAATGCAAACATTGCCTTGTATGATGTTTTAGGCAAGCAAATAAAGAACATAGAACTTAAAAATAATAAAGGAAGCATTTCAGTTTCTACTAATAATATTGTTTCAGGCACTTATTTTTACAGTTTGATAATAGACGGGAAAAGGATAGATACAGAAAAACTAATGGAGATAAGATAATTATGAAGCAGTTTTTTGAAAAGTCGTTCAATATCTCATTAATAATGGGAGCACTTACGGTGGTAGCATGCATGTTAGGCATGAACCATTTTATATTCATATTTATTTCTCTATTTACTGGCTTCCTGGGTTTTGTGTTATGCTGCCTGCATATAGTGCTTACCCAGAAATTTAACCTGCCCCAAAAGCCGGGTTGCTTAATGATGCTGAGCCTTTTCCTGAACTCTGTGCCCTTGTTTTACATGATGGTGCAAATTATGCAGCACTCAGGCGGCAAATGACGCATTCATGGAAAACATCAATCAAATACTTACCCGTTACTGGGGGCATACTCACTTTCGCCCCTTACAGGAAGACATTATAAATTCTGTGCTGGAAGGCAAGGATACCCTTGCCCTGTTACCAACTGGCGGAGGTAAATCATTATGTTTTCAGATCCCGGCATTGGTTAAAGATGGCATTTGTATAGTGGTATCTCCACTTATAGCATTAATGAAGGACCAGGTAGAATTCCTTGTAAAGAAAGGAATCAGAGCTGCCATGCTTCATTCATTTATGACGAGCAGAGAAATAGATATTACACTCGATAATTGTATTCATGGCAATTTCAAGTTCCTGTATGTTTCACCGGAAAGATTGAATACGGATATTTTCCTGGCCCGTGTACAGCAAATGAAAGTGAACCTTATAGCAGTGGATGAAGCACACTGTATATCGCAATGGGGCTATGATTTTCGCCCTGCTTATTTGCAAATTGCTGAACTGAGAAAACTATTCCCGGAGGTGCCGGTAATGGCGCTTACTGCAAGTGCTACGCCCGAAGTGGTTACAGATATACAGGAAAACCTGGGATTCAAAAAGGAGAATTTATTCAAGGTTAGTTATGAGCGGAAGAATATTGCATACGTAGTGCAGAAAGAAGAAGATAAATCTGCACGCCTGTTAAAGGTCGCAGGCAATGTAAAAGGTTCGGGCATTATATATGTGCGCAACAGAAGAAAGACTGAAGAAGTAGCACTGTTCCTTAAACAGAATGGAATATCAGCCGATTTTTACCATGCAGGCTTACCACATGAACAACGAAATGCAAGACAAGAAGCCTGGCTGAATGACAGGATACGCATAATGGTTTGCACCAATGCATTTGGCATGGGTATTAATAAATCGAATGTGCGTTTTGTAGTGCACTTAGATATACCCGATAGCCTTGAAGCCTATTTTCAGGAAGCTGGGCGTGCAGGGCGCGACGAAAAAAAAGCCTATGCCGTATTGCTATACAACGATGCTGACCGTATTAACCTTGAAAGAAATATTGACCACGCTTTTCCGTCGGTAGATGATATAAAGAAAACATACGTAGCCCTTTGCAACTACTTTAATATGACGGTAGGTTCTGGCAAGGGCAGCACACACGATTTTGACCTGGCAGATTTTTGCACCCATTTCGGGTTAGAAACTTCCCCTACCCTGAGCAGTATAAAATTATTAGAGAGAGAAGGCTATATACTGGCTACTGAAGCATTCTACAGGCCATCGAAGGTACATGTGCTCATTACT
>DATHNG010000123.1:0-2700 GCA_035486275.1 Bacteroidia bacterium | reverse complement strand
TTTACGGGTGTGGAGCAACGCCAGGACCTGGTTGAAATGTCAAATAAACTGGCGAAATATTATGGAATTAAAAATGTAAAGTATGTTCATTCTAATATTACCGATATAGCATTTACTGATTTTGATGCTTTCTATTTCTTTAACGCATTCTATGAGAATATTGATAGGGATGCTATGATAGATCATACCATAGAAAGAGGAATACAATACTATAATATGTATAACAGGTATGTAAGCGGGCAGCTTGCTAAAATGCCGGTAGGTACTAAGCTGGTAACCTATTGGAGTTCATTAGGTGAAATACCGGGCAGCTACGAAATTCAATTTGAAGCCTTTGAAGGGAATTTGAAGTTCTGGAAGAAGGTCAGTTAATTACTGATTCAATTATAAGGCTCATTTCTTTATCTTATCTTTGGTAGAGCAATAAACAAGAACATGGCAGAAATTGGTAGGTGGAATAGTTTAGAGGTAGTTAAGGAGCTTGATTTTGGCGTATACCTGAACGGAATGGTTCATGGAGAAATACTCATGCCAATTCGTTATGTGCCCGAAGGAACCAAGCCGGGTGACATGGTTGACGTGTTCATTTACCTTGATTCAGAAGATAGGTTAATTGCTACCACCGAACAACCTATTGCACAAGTAGGCGACTTTGCATTGCTTGAATGTGTATCGGTTAATAGTATTGGTGCTTTCCTAGATTGGGGTTTAATGAAGGACTTATTTGTGCCATTCAGAGAGCAGCGCCAGAAAATGGAAGTAGGGTATGCCTATGTTGTATACATATATGTTGATGAACAAACTAACCGGATAGTAGGTTCTGCTAAAGTTGAAGACTATTTAGATCTGGCACCGCATAATTTTACCGAAGGGCAAGAGGTTGACCTGGTCATTTATAACCAGACAGATATTGGGTTTAAAGCTATTATCAATAATACACATACGGGAGTTATATATACTAAGGATGTGTTCAGAGAAGTTGAAAGAGGCGAAAAGACAAAAGGTTATATAAAAAAAATAAGGGCAGATAATAAAATTGACCTCATCATTGATAAGCCTGGTTACGAAAAGGTAGATGAAGTATCGAAAAAAATATTAGAGAAATTAAAGGAACAACAGGGTTTTATACCATTGGTTGACAAAAGCCCGGCAGGCGAAGTGTATGATATGTTTGGTATAAGTAAAAAGACCTTTAAAAAGGCAATAGGTGGATTATATAAATCGAAATTGATAACAATAGAAGAGAACGGCATAAAACTTGTTTAATAGCATAAACTATGACGAACAATGATATTATGAAAAAACTGCGAGTAGCTCTTTACCTGAGAGATACCGATATTATTGAAATACTTAAGCTGGTAAATTTTAATGTTTCGAAAAGCGAACTGGCTGCTATTTTCAGAGATGAGAATAGCCCTAATTATGTGGAGTGTGGAGACCAATTATTGCGGAACTTCCTTAATGGACTTATTATTTATAAGCGTGGCCCTAAACCTGAAGGGGCCAATACTGTTAAGAAAGAAGATAAAAAGCCCGAGCCGCCTGCTACAAAATAATGGAGCCATGGTTTGTCTATATTCTGGAGTGCGCAGATAAAACATATTATGTGGGCACCACCAATAATGTGGAATTACGGATTGAGAAGCATAACAGCGGCAAAGGAGCAAAGTACACAAGGGGTAGAGGGCCGGTTAAATTAAAATATACGGTTGAATGCGAATCTCATTCTGAAGCCTGTAAACTGGAATATGATATAAAGCAATATTCAAGGGACGAAAAGGCAGAGCTTATTAAAACATATCAGAAGAACTTAAAAGATGGCAAAGCTTACTAAAAAGGCACTGTTAAAGCATCTGAATAAATCTGATAAGGATGATATTATTGCAGAGGTAATAAGGCTGTTCGATAAATTCAAGAATGTAAAAGAGTATTACCAGGCAGAGCTTTCAGATGATGCTAATCCTACCCTTGAGAAGTACAAAAAGAAAATAGCCAAAGCATATTCGTTGCCCAATCCCAAAGAGCGTAGTACCAATATCAACTTAAATAAGCTGATAAACGAATTCAAAAAGATTTGCATTTATGAGCGTGAATTGGCTGACTTAATGTTGTACAGAGTTGAGTGCGGGGTAGAAGCATATAATAGAAATAACAAGCGTTCGGCTACATTTTATAATTGCATTGTGGTGACCTTTGAAGATGCAATAAAACTGATAGTAGCTGATCAATCAATGAATGAGTTTAAGAAAAGAATTGATGAAGTGGTTAAGGATGCTGCCAAAGGGAAATATGAGGTGAAGGAGAGGATGGAGGTGGTTGTAGAACAAAATAAATTGAATTAATATGAAAACTGTGTTTGCCTGGTTATTTGTTTCAATAACATTAATTGGGTGTGATATTCGACTTCGTGCCCACGGTTATGTTTTTGATAAAGTAACAAAAAAGTCAATTGATAGTGTTATAGTTAGGTTAGAGGAAAAGGAAGAAATGGGGAATCGAACCTATTCCGAGAAGGATGGCTCGTTTGAGTATAGTTTTATTACCGGCGGAACAAATAGTTTTCATCTCTATTTTAGTAAGAATGGGTATCTCACTAAAGAGATAAAATTTATTACAGACGACAATAGAATAGATACTGTTTATTTGGAAAAAATAGTTAATCAGAAATAGGCAAAAGGTGGGCGCGGGTTAGTCCCGAGT
>DATHNG010000122.1:0-5715 GCA_035486275.1 Bacteroidia bacterium | reverse complement strand
TCCATCTTTTCCAATGCCATACACCTCAAGCTGATCGCCGTTTTTTGCATAGGTGCAATATCCTTTCTGCCCATCTTTGTCAATGGTTTCAATCATCTGGCCTTTGTCGTTGTATATTTTCTTTACACGGCCAAACTCAACACCCTTCTGGGCGCTTACTTCCAATACCGGGTTTCCGGCTGCATCATACTCATATGTTCTGGTAACAATATCGTTGCTTCCTTTACTGGAGTCTTTTTCTTCTATGGCATTTCCTTTCTTGTCATATTTCAATGAAATAACATCATATACAGAATCATTTTTATCATAATAACAGGTGGAAAGCAATTCACCATTTGCGTTATACTTTTTTAACTCCCTCGATATCAATGTTCCTTTCTCGCTTATAGTACTATCACTGATGTCGTTTCCTTGGGTATCGTACTTGTGTATGGTAGTACTTTTTACTGTGTTCTTGTTATCGTACTGAATACTTTCTACCACATTGCCCTGCTTGTTATATACTACATACATTACCGAGTGCAGTTCGCCTTTTGTGGGGCTGGCCGAATCGCCTTTGGCCGGATATAAATAGGTTTTAACCGTATTTACATTGCCCGATAAATTTTGCTTTGCCAGATCGGTTTTGCTGGCCTTGCTATGTGTTTTGCCTGCCTGCGCATTGCCCAGAAAGGCTGAGCACGTAAAGACAAGTAATAAGGTAGCTTTTGTCATGTTTTTTGCATATAGAATTACAAATATCACAGAAATAACAGAGTAGCAATAAGTTTACTGAAAGGAATAATGATTCTTATCACTTTTTTTTGGTTTGAATATAAAAGAGTCGTATAATTGCATCGTCTTTCTCTGAGTGGTGGGAAAGACAAAAGAGCCGGGTCGCGGAGGAGCTATCTTCCCACCCGGTTCGCTTTTTTATACCGATCAATGATTGTAAATGGCGAGCTGGGTTTTAAAGGCTGCAACGGTAGTGGGCGTTAATGTAAAGTTTACGGTACCATTAGCGGTTATGGTTGTATTAGGTACAAAAGCACTATTTAAATTGCCTTTACTATCAACCGCTACAGCTACAACAGTACAATTTAAACCCAATGGGGCATAACTATAAGGGAATTTACCTTGCGGTTCCCCATAATTTTCGTAAACATGCACCATGCTGTTAACACCATTGAACAATAAGAATACATCAGTGGTAAATTCGGGAAATGTAGTATCGGTTGTTTGAATAGTGAAATTAGTTTGGGTATAGGCATTAAAATACTTGGAATTATCGCTATTACACCAACTACCCGAGTCGACAGGAGTATTGAATGTATATAATGAAAAAACATAATTTGTAGGATTAACATTTACAGCGCATGCGGTGGAATCGGATGAAAATATCCATGTTTTAGGTAGCACTGATGTACCCAATCCAGCTTGAGCTTTAATAAATGGGCTCATATTTTTATCTGAAGGCCACCCATTTAGTGGTTGAGTAATTGTTATAGGTGTTATGCCATTTAAATTTACTATGCTATCGCCTGATTTTGCAATAATGTAAAACTCTCCTCCTGAATTCATAGCTTGCCCATAATACAGCATAGGAGTATAGCCAGACATTAACATATCGCTCTTTTTGTAAATATCCTGAAATGCTACCGTTACAGTTCCCGTAATTGTTCCACCCGAAGAATTTACAAACACATTGGCAGGTATTTTTACCACTGTACCTTGTTGCGTGGTAAAGCTTCCGCCTGTTCCTGCGTTAATAGTATATTCCTGCAATGGAGCCTGATTTTGTGAATAAAATGCGGCAAGTGAACCATAGGTTTGTGGGGTAGTGTTAGTTACTGGTGTAACGGTAGGCTCAGATTTTTTGCAAGCATTAAATAAAGTGCTTGCTAATAATAGTGCTACCAATACAGTTTTGTGAGTCAATGGTTTCATGAGTAGGATTTGATTATTAAAGATAACGAAAGTAAAGAGCTTTATTGTATTGTCATCCAATTAATTATCGAATGGGTTGATTGAATTAGTGAAGTGCGAATAAAGATAAGTGAATGGTTCTTTTATAAAGAGTGATGCACCACTGGTGCAAAAAAGGGGGATAGATAACCTCACATAAGCTATCCCCCGGTAAGCCTGACGTTCAGGTTCAGGCCTGGAGTAGGGGCTGGCGCCCCTTTCAAATTATTTTAATAAAAAATGCACAGGCAATACATATTGCACACGCACCGGCTGTCCTTTTAATTGTCCGGGTGTCCACTTAGGCATACTTTTTATGGCAGAGACAGTGCTTTCGCTTAGCTTCTCAGCTCCGGCAACACCGCGTAATATTTTTACATCGCTCACAGTGCCGTCGCGTTCTACAACAAATGTAGCATATACAGTACCTTCAATACTTGCTTCCCTTAAATACACAGGGTAGTCGGCATGGTTAGACATAAAAGCGCCAATATCGCCGGGAAATTTCGGCATAACATCGGGGCCTATAACAGGTCTGTCCGTTGGTATATTCGACCCACCGGTGCCTGTTGTAGTAGAAATATCAGGTGGCCCGGTCGGTCCGCCGGAAGTAGTAATAGTTGTTCCGGGCAAGGTAGCAGGGTTATCTATACGTGGTGTAGCCCTTTCTGAATCAATAGTTGGCCTGGTAGTAACTACAATGGGCGCTGAGTTATTATTGGCAGGTGGCCTGGGTGTTGGCCGGGTGGCAACAGGGTGCTGAATGGTGGGATGAGTAGGATGCGGTTGCGGAAGGTAAATGGTATGGTGGTCAATATCGGTTGTAATGGTGGTATCTGCTACTACAGGTTTGGCAAACAAGTGCATTATAATAGGTATACCCGAAACAACAACTCCTATTGAAAGGGTAGATAACAACCCAATGAGTAAAGCAAAATTGTAACGTTTACGAATGTAAAAGGCTCCGTATGCTTTGTGCCGCCCTTCAAACACAATTTCGTTGCGGCCTACGCTGGTTACATCGTCCCAGCCTCCGTTTGTTTTGTGACCCATGTTGATTGAGATTAAAAGTTAGGTCACTTTGCTGCATGCTGCGTTGTGTTTATATATGTATAACGCTGTGGTATTTAATTTATTGTGTAGCTGCAATGCTCAGCTGAATGCCTTATTGGTTAGGGGTAGCGGAGGTTAATCGATTTAGCTGTATACGTAAAAACACGTAATAAAATATTGCGTTTTTACGTGTTTTTACTGATATTATTTACAAAACAGATTTTTATTTTTGTCTCAGTGCAAGGTTCAGAGTTATATTTTAATAAAAGGGCAAAAAGCAACAGGAAAAAATAATTCAGGTTGTTTTTGTAACAAGTAAATATATAACAGAGTATAAGGAATATAGAAGCGTATCATCAAAACCCCCATTACAGATGATAAAAGAACTAAGGATATTGATGCTTGAGGATACAGCAGAAGATGCTGAATTCATAGAAAGAGCGTTGCGAAATGATCACATTAAATTTGTAAGTAAACGGGTAGAAGACCGTACCGGTTTCACAAACTCACTGCACGAATTCAACCCTGATATTGTTTTATCAGACCATTCTCTACCACAATTTGATTCGCTTTCAGCGCTTCATATTGTAAAGGAGAACTATTCTCACATACCATTTATACTTGTAACGGGTTCAGTATCTGAAGAATTTGCTGTGAAGTGCATAAAAAGCGGGGCTGAGGATTATGTGTTGAAGAATAACCTGATAAGGCTTCCATCGATAATTGAAAATGCCTTAAATAAAAAAGACCTGAAAGCTGAAAACCTGGTGATTAAGAACCTTAACACAAAGCTTAACAGTGCCTACGAGGTAATTGCCCAAAAGAATAAAGATATTATTGATAGCATTAACTATGCCCGTAATGTGCAGGAAGCATTGATGCAGCGTATTGTGGATATTAATGATTATTTCTCTGAATCGTTTGTATTGCTATTGCCAAAGGATGTACTGTCGGGCGATTTTTATTGGGTGCGGAATATAGGTGAACGCACAATTATTGCAGCTGTAGATTGCACAGGGCACGGTGTACCCGGTGCATTACTTACTATTATGGGTATGAATATTCTGCACTCTGCTGTAGGGGTTCATAAGATATCATCTCCTCCGGCCATTTTAAAATTTCTCGATGAAGACCTTAACCGTAAACTAAGTCATAGAGGAGGCGGAAAAATAATAAATGACGGTATGGATATGTCTATTTGTGAAATAGACAGAAAGGAAATGATAATTACCGTTTCGGGCGCTAACAGGCCTGTGTATATTATACGAGATGGAGAATTACAGTCAATAATTACTGATAAATACAGCATAGGAAGCGGCGACCCTGCCAAGCAGTTCGATGCCAAACATGTTCCCATTAAAAAAGGAGATATGGTGTTTTTATTTTCTGATGGGTTTCAGGATCAGTTTGGTGGGCCAAGTGGCAAAAAACTGGGATCGGCGCATTTTAAGGAAATGCTATTAGCTGCATGCAAAGAAAATTTTGCCGGAGCAGAAAAAAGATTACATACATCATTGAAGGAATGGCAAGGTAATGAAGAGCAAACGGACGATATTCTGGTAATTGGTATTAAAATATAATAACCGCTACACATGGAAAAACTCATTGACTTTTTAAAGTTTATACAAAAGAACCATATAGAAGAGGTGGCGAGAGAAAGCCTGAAAGATTCGCGGGAAATGAATTTGCCGATACTTAAACTGTTTGCACATGTGCCCGACGAAGTGCTGATACCACAATCTATAAAAGGGATAAACGATTTTGTAGACTCACTGGTTGATGGTACCTACCTGGAAAAGCAAATGGCCAGCCTTAAGCTTTGGGAGGAAGATAAGCTGCCCGGTATTAAAAAAGAAGATATTGAACCGACCGATCTGGTATTGATATATGTAATTCAAAAGAAGGGATACTTTAAATTTATTCCCTTATATACCAAAGATAGCCAATTGGCAATAGACATTGTATTGGAAATGGAGGCGCTGCATTTTGCATCGCAGAACGAAGGCGTAAATCTTCTTTTTAAAATGCGTAAAAATGCTGAAGCGCAACTTGAACTGGCCAATAAAGAACTTGAGTCATTCAGCTACTCGGTATCGCATGACTTGCGTGCACCTTTAAGGGCTATACATGGTTATACAAAAATTCTGCTCGAAGATTATTCTCCCAGTTTTGATTCAGAGGCGCAACGCATGATGAATTCGGTAATGCGTAACACCGAACGTATGGGGCAGCTTATTGATGACCTGCTGTCATTTTCGCGTATGGGCAAAAAAGAAATGGTGATAACAAAGGTGAATATGACTGACCTTGCAAGAAGTTCATGGAACGAGATAAACAGTACCCCACAGGCGGCAAAGGTTAATTTAACTGTAAATAATTTGCCTCCGGCAATGGCCGACCGTGCACTAATGAGCCAGGTGCTTTCTAATTTAATATCGAACGCGGTAAAGTATTCCGGTAAAAAAGATACCCCGGTAATTGAAGTAAGCTCAACCGAAAAGGATGGCGAGCTTATATACTGTGTTAAAGATAACGGAGTAGGTTTTGATATGAAATATTACGATAAGCTTTTTGGTGTGTTTCAGCGACTGCACAGCAATGCCGAGTTTGAAGGCACAGGCATAGGGCTGGCGCTTGTTAAAAGAATTATAACACGCCATGGTGGCAGAATATGGGCCGAAGGTGAACCTGATAAGGGAGCTGCATTTTATTTCAGTT
>DATHNG010000121.1:0-14600 GCA_035486275.1 Bacteroidia bacterium | reverse complement strand
ATCGTGTTTATTAATGTATCCCCATAACCCACTCTTCCTGACAGGGATAAGCTCTTCATCGCAATCAAGCCCGTCTTCATATTTACATTCAATAATTTGTTTTCCTGTTGAATCAATGTATCCTGTTTTGTTACCTATTGTTACAAACCTCAATCCTCCATTAAGATTACCTATGTCATTATACATAATAGGAACCATAAAACGTCCGCGTGTATCAACTACACCTTTCAGATTATTCTTTGATACTATGCTTGTTCTATTGTTCCAAAAAGGTTCCACCTCATCATATTCTAATGGGAGCACTGTTTTACCCGTAGAGTCAATAGCACCCCAATATTTCCCTATTCTTACGGAAAGTACTCCATAAAAAACATATGGTGATAGATCCCAAGTCCCAACTTCGTCATATATGCAAGGTACTACAAGTTTACAATTTGCATCTATTAGACCAAGTTTATCGTTTTGCGATACCATAGCGTACCCATTATAAAATGGCCACATATTATCATAGTAATTGGGTGTAGAACGGTATTGCCCGAAAAGCAAACTAATATTCAGTAAGAACAGGATCGAGATAAAACACTTTTTTTGCATAAGTGTATTTTATACCTATAATGCAATGGTTGAAGAAAAGATACAGCATCAACAATACAGCATATCCAAGCAATATCAATTACCCCTATGTTAGGGGGGCATTAACAAAATAATTTTCAGGTAATAGCCTACCGTAAAAAAGCGGCGCGCTCATTATTGGTGTCCCATGCAATTACATCAAGCAATGCGTTACGGATCTTGTCGTAGGTTACGTCAACCTTCAGATCGTTCACTTTATAAAAAAATGCTTTTTCTTTTGTGTGGTCCTGATATATATCAATTAGTTTACCCTGGCTAAAGACCAGTTTACTGCGCTTTTCAAGCGATAATGAGTTGAATTCTTTTTTGAGCATGTGTCCTGTAGATGTTACTTTCCAAATGTAATTCTATTACCGAACAATACACAGAATACTTTTGAACAAAACTAAAATTTGCGAAAATAAATTTTCACAAATTTTAGTTCATGTCGAATAATCTATTATCACTTTCCCTGAAAGGCAATAGAATCGTAAATAAAAAAAATAATTATTGTGCGTAGCCAACTATTTCTGCAAACCAACTAAGTGCATCGGGTGCATGTAATGCCTCCATGGATGCAATAGAATCTTTTGCTACCTCAGATGCCCTTGCGCGCATTTGTGTTTCGTAGGCTGCAATGGCCGATTGTGTATCGGCAAAACCTGTATTGAGTAGGCACTTGCCTAATTCCAGTGCATCGAGCATAGCCATGTTAACACCTTCGCCTGCATAGGGTGGCATAAGGTGAGCCGCATCGCCAAGCATGGTGAGGTTAGGCAAAGCATCCCATGCCTGGTCTAGTGGCATGCAATATTGTGGACGAGGAATAAAATGCGGATCGGCATTTTCAAATAATTCCTGCCAGCTTGCATCCCATCCTTTAAATTCTTTTCTGAACCAGGCGTTCACCTGTTCCTTGTTTGAAAAATCAACACCACTTTTTTCCAGCCAGTCTTCATTGGTTTTAAACCCAACATAAAATGCAAGGCTACCATCTCCCTTCGAGCTTATTATAAGTGCCTGGTCATCGCCCATGGCAAATATTTTTCCGCCCTGCACCAGCTTGTGCATATTCGGGCTAGCCTCGGCTGAATTATATACAGCACCTTCAATAGCCGTCAAGCCTGCAAAAAATGGTTTTATATCTGTTATATAAGGGCGCACTTTCGAGTTTGCACCATCAGCGCCAATTACAATATCGGCATATACAGCTGGGCTGTTCTTAAATTCTATCTTCCAACCATCTTTATGTTTAGTTAACGAAGTAAACTGACTATCCCACACAACCGTATTTGGTTCTAATGAGTCGAGCAAAATGTTACGCAAGGGCCCACGGTCTATTTCCGGGCGCGATTCTTCTTTATCTGTATTGTGCTCGTCAATCAATATCTCCGCATCTTTATTCATCAGGCGAATTTTATCTGCTCCCGGCCTGTAGTTCGCCCTGAAGGCATCCATTAGCCCCGCCTCATCAAGCGCTTTCAAACCCGATTCTTCATGCAGGTCAAGTGTAGCACCTTGCACACGGGTATCTTTATTCACATCACGTTCATATACCTTTACTTCGGCGCCATTCATTTGCAATATACGCGCCAGGGTTAATCCACCCGGGCCACCACCAATAATTGCCACTTGTTTATCTTTCAGTAAATTCATGGTATACTATATTATAGATCACCTAGGAGTCCTAGTTTCGACAGGCTTTCAATACTTGATGGTAATTTTTCTTCCTGCTGCCTGGTTTCCAGTATAGCCGATTCTTTTATCTTTTCGTCTCTGCAACAGGTTACGTGTACCTCTTCTTTATTTGTGTTTGTTTTAGTTTCGTTCATAAGGGGTGTTATTTTTTAATTAGACGGCTTCAATTTGAAAATACTTTATGGTACCTTAGTTTTTACCACTAAGTCACTAAGAACACAAAGATTCACTAAGCTCTGATTAAATTCAACATTTTTTATTTGGGCGTTCCCCTTCGGGTCGGGCTATCCGCTGCAAGTCCTCGCCTCCTATGGTCGGCTGTGGGGTTTTCACTGCAATGCGAAGCCTCATGAGTTCCTTAAAAACAAACGAGATACGAATAATCCCTAACGCAAACTACACCTTACACAACAATTTTCAATTTCATACGTTATAAGTATTAAATACCACAACTGCATGAAAAGGAGCAATTACTTTCTATTAGCAAGCATTTTATTACTATTCTCGCAGAAAGCTTACAGCCAGTCGTGGTCAGGTGTTGGAACAGGTGTTAATGGTACAATAAACTGCATGGTTGTTTATGATAGTGCATTGTATGTAGGTGGTAATTTTGATAGCGCCGGTGGTATATCGGCTAACAGTATTGCCAAATGGGATGGAACAAAATGGAGCGCTTTAGGGATGGGTGTACGATTGGAAACCAATTCAGTATTTAGTTCTGCTACGGTAGAAGCCATGTGCGTATTTAAGGGATTGCTTTATGTAAGCGGGAATTTCAATTTTGCCGGTAACGATAGTGTTAGCGGGCTTACCGCATATAATGGCTCAACCTGGACAGTAAATAATAATAGTGGAAAGTGGGATTGTGTTTCCATGGTTACGAATGATACTTTAATGTATTTAGAGGGCAACTCAACTGTGGCAATCTTTAATGGAACATCAATTATAGGTGGACAATGCTTTTTATGTATTAACCAGACTTTTTGTGATGAGAAGGTAATGTTTTGCAGAAACATGGCCCTTTATAATAATTCGGTTGCTATTGGCGGATGGTATTTAGATACGAATAGCACGGGTGGCTTAGCCTTGCCTACCATTTATTACCCATACTCCGGCCCCAATATTACATTAGGTGCTTTAGGGCCAGGCAAAAGTTGGAATATACTGAACCAAAATGATGAAGTTTCTGCATTAATGGGCGATAGCAACCTTTTATATGTAGGTTTAAACAATACAGTATCGGTTTATAATGGTACTGTTCTTCAATAGCAGATCGGGTGAAGTTTGTTTGGTACAGGTAGCAATGGAAGTGTATTATCTTTTTGCAAGTATAATGGTAATATTATAGCAGGCGGGGATTTTGAAGGCATAGGCAGTACAAATGCAAATAATATTATGGAGCTAAAGAATAACTCCTGGGTTGCTATGGGCAGCGGTATAAAACCCGATAATATAACCTTTGGGGGATATACAGGGAAAAGCCATGTCAGCGTTATGGCAGTATATAAGGGTTCTCTTTTTGTGGCGGGCCTATTTGATACTGTAGGTGGTATATCGGTTAATAACATTGCAATATGGTCAGAACCCGCCCAGCAAAAAGTCATTACCTCCTCAGTGAATGAAAATGCAATGCTTTACCCTAACCCTAACAAAAGAACTTTTTATATAAATGCCAATAACTATCCTGCAGGCAGCTACGTTGAGTTTTATAATATGTTTGGACAACAAACAGGAAGCTATACACTAAATGCGGGAGGCCTTAGTGAAATAAACCTTCAGGGAAAATCAGTTTCAGGTGGTATATACCTTTACCGGATATCATCAGAAGATGGTGATGTGCTATCCTCCGGCAGATTCATAATACTATAAAAGAGTCCCTCCGATGGAGGGGTTGGGGAGGCCGCATTTTTCCTATATTTGCCAACGCTAAAAATAACTGTGCTTACGATCCTCCATAAAAAAAGAACTTTAGTAGCCATTGCGCTGCTTTCAATAGGTATTGCCAATGCGCAAAAGGACAGCCTTGTACTGGGCCAGCCATGGTCGCTTGATCAATGTATAAGCTACGCATGGGCGCATAACCTTACCGTTAAACAAGCCGAAGTAAACCGTGAAATAGCAAGGAACAATGTTACCGGCAGCAAGGCCAATATACTACCCAACCTGAATGGTTATGCCGCCAATACCTGGAACGTGGGCCGTACCATTGACCCTTTTACGAATACATTCGCTACCAGTGAAGTGCTGTCGCAGGACTTTTACCTGAGCAGTGCTTTTACCATTTGGGGTGGTGAACAGAATGTAAATACCGTACGCCAGAACCAAGCCACCTACAAAGCCAGTGGATTTGATGTGGATGTAAGCAAGAACAACCTTGCCCTTAATATTGCATCAGGTTACTTACAGATATTGCTTGACCAGGAACTGTTGCAGGAAGCTAAAGACCAGCATGAAGTTACCCTGCAACAGGTAGAACATACCAAAACATTGGTTGATGCCGGAAGCCTTGCACGCAGCAACCTGCTCGATGTGGAAGCGCAGGAAGCCAGTGATGACGTGAACCAGGTGAACGCACAAAACAACCTCGATCTTGCCATGCTTGGCCTTGCGCAATTGCTCGATATTGATTCAACCAACCTGTTTAAAATACTTACCCCGGAATTACAGATACCATCGAACCCCAGCATACAAGGCCCTGAACAGATATATACTGCTGCACTTACCAACCAGCCCGATATTAAAAGCGCTGAACTGAAATGGGAAAGCGCCGAAGCAGGCAAGCAGGCAGCCGCCGGCGCCCTATACCCAAAGCTGACCTTTAATATTACTGTAGGTACAGGCTACTCAGGTTCTAACCGTGTAACATCGAATACCATTACCAATGACACACTAGGCTATGTAGGCACTTCACCTATTGTTGCTAAAGTACCTTCTGAAACCGAAGGCGGCGTTACGCCATGGGCTAACCAGTTGAACGAGGACTTTAATAAATCATTCGGGTTCAGGCTGAACATACCTATTTTTAATGGCATGCAAACCAATGTTGCCTACAAAAACGCCAAGCTGAATTCCTTATACTCATGGTACAGTTACGAAAACAGCGAGCTTACTTTACGCAAGAATATTCAGCAGGCCTATGCCGATGCATTGGGTGCATTGAATAAATACCATGCTACTGAAAAATCGGTTGCATCAACCCGTGAAGCATTTAACTATGCTAAAACAAAATTCGATGTGGGCCTGGCTACCGCGCTTGATTACAATACAGCAAAAACCAATTTGACCAAAGCTGAAAGCGATCAGTTGCAGGCTAAGTACAACTACATATTTAAAATTAAAGTATTAGATTTTTACGAAGGTAAACCCCTCAAGCTATAATTTTGAATGTTGAATGCTTAATGTTGAATTGAAATACAACACATGAAATATTACTTATTCCTTACTCCTTATATCTTATTCCTCAATTTATTGAAATGAAAAAAGTACTGCTATACATTGTTTTTGGTTGCGCTGCCTTGTTCCTTGTCATCATGCTTAAGTCATGCTCAAGCGGAGGAACCATAAAAGTAACTACAGAAAAAGTGCAATACCGCAACGTTACCGAGTCAGTATCGAGCGATGGAATTATACAACCTACTACCATTGTTAAAATTAGCCCTGACGTGTCGGGTGAAATTACCGACCTGCCTGTGCATGAAGGCCAGCGCGTGAAAAAAGGCGACCTGTTAGCCAAAATATTTCCTGATGTATATAAGTCAGCTTACGATCAGGCTGAGGCAGCATACAACAGCAGCAAGGCAGCCATTACCAATGCCGAAGCACAGTTAGCCAGCTCACAAGGGCAGTACGATAACCAGCAAAGCATTTATGAGCGTAATAAAAAACTATACGATGGCGGCGCTATTTCAAAAGCCGATTTTGAAGCTTCCAAGGCTGCCTTTCAAACTGCCGATGCAAACTTAAAGGCAGCACAGGATAATATTGATGCGGCCAAGTTCAACGCACAAAGCGCTGAGGCGAATATGAATGAGGCGCACGACAATTTAGAAAAGACCACCATCTTCTCACCTATCGATGGTGTTGTGGTTGGCCTTACCGTTAAGCAAGGCGAACGTGTAGTGGGTACTGCAACCATGGCCGGTACAGTAATGATGAGCGTAGCTGACCTTTCGAACATGGAAGCTGATGTGAATGTGAATGAGAACGATATTGTGAACGTTAAGCAAGGCGACACAGCGTATATTGAAGTAGATGCCTTTGTAAACCGTAAGTTCAAGAGCATTGTAAGTGAAGTATCGAACTCTGCAACGGTGGCTGCAAACGGCACCTCATCGGTTGACCAGGTTACTAACTTCCTTGTTAAAATACATATTCTTTCAAGCTCTTACACCGACCTTATGCCAACGGGAACACAAGATGCGCCGTTCAAACCGGGTATGTCCGCTACCGCTGAAATTGAAGTGAAGTTTGCCACCCACGTGCTTTCATTGCCTATTGAAGCGGTTACCACACGCAATCCTAAGGACACGATGAAAATGGCCATGATGACTAAAAAAGACAAGGGCGACAACAAAAAAGATACTAAAAAGGACGACGACAATAAAAAAGATACCATTCAGGAATGTGTATTCATTTACAATACCGGCGGAAAGGTGAAGCAGGTGAATGTAACTACCGGCATACAGGATGCAAATAACATTGAAATAAAAACAGGCCTTAAAGAAGGTGACGAAGTAGTGAATGCCCCTTACTCTGCAGTATCAAGCGCATTGAAGGATGGCATGATGGTTCAGAAAACCGATAAGCTCGACCTGTACTCGGGTACCGAAGGCAATAAATAATAATGGCTACCATACTTAATATTGAAACAGCAACGGCAGTCTGTTCGGTTGCACTTGCACGCGACGGAAAGATACTTGCATGGGAAGAAGCCAACGAAGGCATGGCACATTCTGAAAAAATTGCCGTGTTCATCCGTTCGGTTATGGAACGCGCTTCGCTCCCACTCGCCGCACTCGATGCTATTGCAATAGGCTCCGGACCCGGCTCATATACTGGCTTGCGTATTGGCACGGCAACCGCAAAAGGGCTTTGTTACTCGCTAAACAAACCGCTTATATCGGTACCTACCTTAAAAGCTATGGCAATGGCTGCCGCTAAAAAATTGAATCGTGCCGATGCTTTGTATTGCCCCTTAATTGATGCCCGCAGGCTTGAAGTATATACAGCAGTATACGATTCAACAGGAAAAGAAATTATACCGGTACATGCTAAGATATTAGATGAGACTTCTTTCTCGGAATATAAAACCATAGCCTTTTTCGGAGACGGAATGCCGAAGTTTAAAACGAAGTTAGCTGAAAGTTCCCCTAATGGCGAAATTGAGGGGGGCCACATTTGGATGGATGACATGTATGCATCAGCCCTGAACATGTGTAGCATTGCTGAAGAAATGTACACTACAAAAACGTTCAGCGATGTAGCTTACTACGAGCCATTCTATTTAAAAGATTTTGTGGCGGGGAAGAAAAAGACAGAAGCCTAGATATCTCAATTTATTTTTCATTTTTTTTAGTAGCCTGTAATCAGCCACTCTAAATACCTGCAAGGAATTTTAAGTACATATACGTACGTGTTCATACGTAACTCGGAATGAAATAACCTTATTATGTTACTGGCGCTCAATTCGTCGCAAGATGAATTTTCAAAAAAAGGGGGAAGCCGAAAACCTAGGAGAGTAGGCAAAAAAAACATTAATATCAGATGAAGAAATTCTATACATTATTCCTTCTTGTGCTACTAATTTGCGGTTTAAACAATAGTGCTATTGCAAAAAGCCCCGCAAAAAAAGACACTTGTGGTTGCACATCTTGCAAAAAAAAGAAAAAATGCTGTGGTAATATATACACAATTGTATTTAATACGTCAGGTAAAATAATTTCAGGTATGCCCGAAAAATTTGTTGATGGCGATGGTATAAGATTTGAAGTACTGGGCGGATATACTATTCCCGTTTGGAACTCTCTTGATTCAATACTAAAGAGCAATTCTATCAAAAAAAATGAAATTCAAGCTTTACTTCACCTTCTTAAGCTTGATACTGCAAAAAACGTATACTCTGTTCCTCCCTTTTTTGAGCCAGGTAAAACTATGCCTGTAGAGGGATATAAAGTTGCCTTAGACGGTATTGGCCATAGTTGCTGCGATTCTTCACATAATGTGGAATATAGTGTATGTCCTTCCGATACATTTTATGTTTACCATGCAAATTGCAAGCAATCTTTTAAACCTGCACCTGGAAGAAAAATAATAATTGTAAATGATGGCGGCTTATTGAACTTCAGATTGGTAAAAGAAAACAACCTGCATAGTATGTTAATCGCTTATTATAAACAAAAGCTAAAGGATTGGACAACAGGAACTATAAACTTAGATGCTCTGAAAGGTATATCATCCACGACACAAAGTGTAATTAAAGAATTCAAAAAAGACAGTGCCGATAATATGGATGTATTTTACAATAAATTCTCCCTTAAGCAACTTTCTGACATTGCTCTGAGCATATCCAAGATTCCTTCTTTCCCGCCTAAGCAATTCTCAAATTGGATTAAAGATTGGATATGGTATACAGGCACACCAACACTTGCTCCATTTAAGTTCGTTGACCCAAAAGATTTGAAAGATAGTGCTGCCTCGGATACATCGGGGATACTTGCAATGCGTGTTGAGCTGGCTGCATTAACAAGAAAAATAATGCGATTAAAAGGAAGTGATTACGTTAAAGAACTAAAACCAGAGTATGATTCAATTGAGAAAAAGATAGATGACTTGGAGAAGAAAATAATAAAAACAAAAACCGCAGCAGCTAACAACAAAACCAGTCTGGATAAAAACCAACAAGCGATTAATGACTTTTTTCACACAAAAACCATACTGAGCAATTCAATGATGTATTGTACCGATGGGTGCTACAAAAACTGCGCACATGGGTATGACTGGCCGATATATTGGATGAGGCATTATGATGCTTCAAATAATGGTATTCCTATTGGCACCACAGAAAAAAGTGAGTACCTTGAATCAGACAAGGTAATGATACTCTATCATAACCTGACAAACAATCAAAGTGTAAACTTAACTGTTAGTACTACTCCAATAACTACTGATAATAGCTTATTCTGGGATGGCTTTACCGGCTTTTTAGCACCTCAGCTTAATGCTTCTTCCGTAACTCCTTCACCCAGCAGTACATTCTCACTTACTTTACAATCATCTAAATCTTCGTTTTCACCTCCATCTCAAGGAAACCTGTTCACAGCAAAATACAACCTACCTCAAGGTTCAGTTGGATTCGATACTGTAGCCGTGGACAAAGATATGAATTCATTCACGTATAAAAAACCAGATGGCCTTGCTGGCCTTGGGGCTTCTTATAAGAGTGATAATATGGATAGCTTACTTTTAGCAAATACCTGCCCGAAATTATTGTCCGAACTGGAACACGTTCAAGATACTCTAAACAAAATGAATTATACCGCAGAAAAATCACACACTAATATCAAGAAGCAGACACTACAATTAGATTCATTAAAGAAACTGCTAAGTGTTTTAAAACTTAAAGGGTTTCAAAAAGATACTGATAAAATGAATAAAGAAAATGCAAGAATTGGGGTATTACTGAAAAGCTTCAAAAGACTAATAGCCTCAGAGCAGGACAGCTTGCATACGTATAGAATATCACTTGATTCAATAAGAGAAAAGCTAATTGCTATAGGCAACAAAAAAGTAAATAAAACTATTTCTGCTTCTTTAGATTCATATCAGAAAAAATTAAATCATTTAAACAAATCAATCAATTCTTTTAACATTAATAATGCTGCAAGTACATTAATAAACATTAATAATTCCGCTCATTATCTACAGGACACAATTAACAAGAAGGCCAAAATTGCTGATAAAGTGCTTTCTGACATTAATCAAATTATGGGATTCTCTGCAAATGCGAAATTCTTACTGAGTCAAAAGAACCCGCTTACAGACCTTCCCAAGGCCACTATAGATACTGTTTATCATTCACAGCAAGGCTCCTTGGTATATACAACGCCTACCCAGGTTAGCTATTCTGCAACAATTAATGCTCCAATAAAAAAAGACACTGCAAAAACACCTAAGACTGCTACAAATACTAACACAAACCCTCCTGCTTCAATGACGTATAGTTATAGGGTAGATAAACGGTATAGAATTATGCCATTTGCAGGGGTTGCCTTTTGTACTACCCGCTTCACTAATTTTGCCCTTAATTCATCAGGCACAGCACCTGCCAAATTAACGGAAGTAAACATTACAAGTACGGTTGTTGGTATAAGATACTATTTTGAGAAAACGGATATAAGAAACGATAATCTTTTCTGGCAAAAACATGATTGCAGGTGCCTTCTACTTTCTCGTTTAAGCTTTGACCTGGGTGTGGGTATTCCAAATCCCATCAGTAACATTTATACAGGTATCGGAATAGATATTGTACCCGGCTTTAATCTCAATTTCGGTGCGTTGTTTAACGGCTATTCCTATTACAATTTTCTGAACTCACAATATGTAGTGGTGCATGATACATATAGGCCTGGCTTCTATATTGGAATATCGACTGATGCCGCTGTTGTAATGGAAGTAGCTAAACTTTTAAATCTTTCAAAATGAAAAATATCTATAAACAATTTACTGCAATAGCTTTTTTACTTACACTCTTCTCATGCAGTAAACCAGATACAACGAACAATACACCTTTTAGCGGGACAAATTTACTGCAAGGAAAAGTATATTATATAGATCCGACTACAACCACGGTTCCCAGTGTTTTGAAAAAAGGAACGATCTATATAAGTACAGGTACTGACACTTCCCATATATTTTTCTCAGTTGTTACTGATACAACAGGGTATTATAGTATACCCTACTTACGTTATGGGAATTATACTGTGTTCGCCAGGTTTTTTAATGGCCAAAAAAACTTCTATGGTATAAACAACACTATTAACATAACAAATAAAAACAATGCTATGAGTCAGGTAGTGGATGGTACATTTTCATTGTATTCGCTTGCTAGTGGTAATGGAGTGCTCCAAGGGTATGTATATTACGTTGACTCTTCTTTAAACACAATTACCCCCGTGATACTGAAAAAACAAATGATTTATTTAAAAGTTCTTAACGGGGGGAAAATCAATTTATACAATACAACTACTGATTCAACAGGTTTTTATCGCTTTTCGATCCTACCCATCAGCTCCGATACAATATTTGCATCGTATTTTAATGGTGCTAAAACATTTAAAGGAAAGATAGATACTACAGTAAAAACAAGCAATGAAAATGTAATACTTAAGCCATTATACCTGTCTTATCAGAAGCCATTCCCAGGGCCAGCGTTAACACTATTATTCAAAGATAAAACAGGCGGCTTCATGTCAAACCTTTCTTTCAGGGTATATTCCGACAGCACCCTTGCTTCTGTCGACTCTGCAAGATATGCAGTATTTAAAGCAACATCAGATTCTGTTGGTTCATATTCAATAACTAATCTTCCTCTGAATATGACTTATTATATAGTTTCTCACTTAAAAATAACTAAAATTGATAGCATTCATGTAGATACGACACTTAAGTATTTCAATCCGTACACAACCTACACAGTTGTATTAAGGCATTAATCCACCTACTTCTCCTCCTCCCCCAAATGAAGCCTTCTAAGCTTCTTGGCTCTGAAGGCCGTATAGATAACAACCAGTAAGGTCATGCAACCACCAAAGATAACAGACGGTACAAGTCCCATTATTTTAGCGGCTGTACCCGATTCAAACTCCCCTATTTCGTTTGAAGAACCTATGAATATATTGTTCACTGCCGATACACGGCCACGCATTTCATCGGGTGTCATAAGCTGCAGAATAACCCCACGCACTACCACACTCACACTATCAAACGCGCCACTTAGCGCCAGCAAACCAAATGCCACCCAGAAATTAAAAAACGTTGCAATGGGGAATAATATCATACACACACCAAAGCCTGCAACACAAATAAGCAGGTTGCGCCCTGCATTGTGCTTAACGGGTTTATATATCATTACAATCAGCATTAGCACCGCGCCAACCGAGGGAGCGGCACGTAACATACTTAAGCCTTCAACACCCACATGCATTCTGTCGGCAAACACAGGCAACATAGACACCGCACCGCCAAAGAACACAGCAAACAGATCGAGTGAAAGTGCACCCAGCACAATTTCATTTTTAAATACAAACCGTATTCCTTTCCCAAGGCTTTCGAACAACGATTCCTTTTGCACTTTCGGTGGCAAAGGCCTTGCAGGTATTATTATATAACAAAACAATGCTATCAATACAAGCACCAGATCGAGGCCATAGGTAAGCGTTATACCCAATGATTTATATACCATGGCTACAATAAGCGGACCACCAATAGCGCCTGCCTGCCATGCCGAACTACTCCATGTAGATGCACTTGAATACTCATTCCGTGGAACTATCTGCGATTGAAATGCAAAGTTTGCCGGTGCAACAAAAGCACGCAAAATACCACTCAGGAATATGATGCCATATATAGGCCATATACCCGTACTCAGTAATATGCTGCTATTGTTCAATGTAAATGCGCAAAGCAGTCCTGTGCATATAGCCAGCAAGGTCATGGCTACGACTATTATCTTCTTTCGGTTTATAATATCAGCGACATGGCCAGCAAATAATGCAGTACTAATAAATGGAATAGCTTCGGTAAGGCCTATCATACCCAACCAGAAAGGGTTCTTTGTCAACTGGTAAATCTGCCAGCCTACCACTACGCCCTGCATTTGTGTGGCCAGGGTCATAAACAAACGGGCAGTAATAAAGAACCTGAAATCGGGAATACGAAGGGGTGCTATTGGGTCGTGCTTCACATTACAAATATAAAACCTACACTATGATGATTTTCAACCTACAAATAAAAGTTACTCACCTTTATTTTAACAACTCAATTTAGTCGTCAGTCAACAGTCGTAAGTCATCAGGGTATTTGCGTTAGGGATAGTAGCGTAAAGCCCACAGTCCCGAGTACTCGGGGGAACGCCCAAATTTTAATAATAATAAGAAACACTAACGACTAACCACTTACGACTATCGACTACTATATAGCCATTAAGGCAAGTAACTCAGCCTTTTTTTGGCGGGAAACCTCAATAGTAGCCCCATCGGTCATAACCACAAAACCACCATCGCCCTTAATGTATTTGGTAATTTCACTAAGGCTTATAAAATGTGTTTTATGCACGCGGAAGAAGGGCTGCCCGGTGAGCATCATCTCGTAATCTTTTAAGGTTTTTGATGAAGTTATCTTCTTCCCTACTTTCAGGTAAATAACCGTGTAGTTAGAATCGGCCTCGAAGCGAACAATATTATCAATGTCTATGTATAGTATCTCTTCAATTGTAGGAACCGGCAGCTTCTGTATCTTTTGCGTTTGTGCAAGTGAAGCCAGCAAGTTCTCAACTTTCATAAAATCAGATTGGCCAGTAGAGTGCTTCTCCTCGCACTTCTTTACGGCAGCGACCAATTCATCTTTATCTAATGGCTTCAGTAAATAATCGAGCGCACTATGTTTAATAGCTTTAAGGGCATATTCATTATATGCTGTGGTAAAAATAACATCGAAACTTATTTTTTTAAAACGGCTGAGCAACTGAAAGCCGTCAGCATGTGGCATTTCAACATCTAAAAAAACAAGGTTGGGGAACAGTGTATCTATCATCTTTTCCGCCTGGTCGGCTGAATTAGCTATACCTATAACTTTTACATTAGGGCAATACTTACCTAATAAAATGTTCAGGGAGCCTGCTCCCGAGGCTTCATCATCAACTATAATTGCGTTAAGCATATTGGCTTTTATTTATAAGTATTGGCATTATAATTTCAACCGTGGTTCCAGCAGAAGTGCCATCAGCATTTTCTTTATCAATAAAGTTAACACTCATGTTGCCGGCATATATCCTTTCCTGTGTAATAGATAGGCCCATGGAGCGGTGCATTTTGGCATTCCTTATTTCCATGGCACGCTTGCGGCCAATTCCGTTGTCATCTACCACACATTTCAGCACATCGCCATTCTTTTGAATTTTAATGCTTAGTATGCCAGCTCTATCCTCCAAATGCATAAGCCCATGCCATATTGCATTTTCTATAAATGGCTGCAGAATAAGCGGTGCTATTAAGACCCTTTCCTTATCAATGGTC
>DATHNG010000120.1:0-7399 GCA_035486275.1 Bacteroidia bacterium | reverse complement strand
AGTAGCAGTGGGCGATATTAAAATTGCCAGCACAAACATTACCCTGAAAGCAGCCACTATTTCAGCAAGTAAGCCCATTATAGAAAACAAAATAGACAAGCTGGTTTACAACGTTGACCAGGACCTGACCTCACAAAGCGGTGTGGCTGCAGATGTGTTAAAGAAGGTACCCGAAGTAACGGTAGATGTAGATGGCAATGTTGAATTGCAAGGCAATTCCAGCATTCTGTTTCTTATAAACGGAAAACCTTCTGTTGTTTATGGAAACAACATAACAGAGGTGTTACAATCTATACCATCGAGCCAGATACAAAGCATTGAGGTTATTACCAGTCCCGGCGCTAAGTACGATGCCAACGGCACAGGAGGCATAATAAACATTATACTTAAAAAGAGCACCGCTGAAGGTATTAATGGAAATGTGTCGCTATCGGGTGGCACAAGGCTTGAAAATGGTTCATTCAACCTGAATGCACATCACAAGCATTTCAGTGCAAATGCTTTTTTGAGTGGCAATGGCCAAATACCATCCACTGCACATAATACTATGATACGATCATCATACGACAGCAGCAGCAAACAGAGTGTTCTGCTGAATCAGCAGGCTCAGGCTGTTTTTCAGAGAGAGGGTATGCAAACAGGACTTGGCTTCGACTGGGACGTAACGCCAAAGGATAATTTCAGCGGAAATTTCGGGTTTAATTTTTATGGCAATCATTATTCGGGTACGAATAACCGAAACACGTTGATAAAGGATTCAAGTGAGAGTACCTTATCAAACATTAACGACCAGGTGCTGTTGGCAAGCACCTACCACTCCAACGCATTAAACTGGGGGCTCAACTATAAAAGAAAATTCGATAAGGAAGACCAGGAGCTCGACCTGTCGTATCTTTCATCAATTGATAACACTTACAACTATTACAACCAAACCCAGCAATATGTGTCCCCCGATTCGATTTATTCCGGTGCATATGGAGTGAACCCGGGGATACAAAGCGAAACAGATATTTCTGCTGACTACACAGAACCTTTTGGTGAAAATTTTTCAGTTGAAGCAGGTGCCAAGTATGAGTATTCGCAGATCATAAGTAATTCAGGTGTATATGCACTCACCTCTGTTCCCGATTGGTATGAATATAACCCATCGCAGTCGCTTTACCTGAATTACAAAAGCAATATTTATGCAGGGTATGCGTCCGCCAAGTTCAAACTATTTAAGTGGCTCGATATTAAGGCAGGCTTCAGGTATGAATACACACAGCTGGCAGCATATTACTCGAATGTTGGTGCCGTGAACATTACCCCATACGGAACCAACGTTCCTTCTATTATGTTCTCGCATAAGTTCGAAAAAAATCAAACCCTTAAAATAAGCTATACACATCGTATTGAACGACCTGATTACGGTGACTTGAACCCGTTTATAAATGCAACCGACCCGCAGAACATTACCACAGGTAATACACACCTGGTACCAGAAACAGGAGATAAAATAGAGTTGGGTTACAGCCGCACATTTGAACAGGGCACTAATCTGAACTTTACATTATTCTACAGAGGAAACAGGAATGACATTCAACCCATTACAACCTATTATTCTTCTTTTAAAGTAGGCGATACCACTTATAGCAATGTAGCTGTAAGTGCACCAACCAATGTGGGGCGTGAGGACAATTACGGCCTCAGCATTTTTGCATCTATACCCATTACCAAGTCGTTTAACTTCCGCACAAATACATCGCTGATACAGCGGTACATTAACGATGGGAATCTGCCCGGCGATAAAGTGCAGGGCTTGAACTACCGCCTGAATGGCAACCTTTCCTACGAGTTCAGTAAAACATTTGTTGTCGAGGCTTTTGGTAATTACAACTCAGCACGTATAAATGTGCAAGGTACACAACCTGGCTTTTTTAGTTATAGTTTTGCCTTACGCAAACAATTCGACGATAAAAAAGCTAGCCTTGCCATTACAGCCAACAACCCATTTAATTACTACGTAAACCAGGTAACCAATCTAACCGGCCCTAACTTCACTACATATAATTTGCGTGAAATTCCTTATCAGTCATTTGGTATAAACTTTACCTATAAGTTTGGTAAGCTTGAGTTTAAGCCTGATAAAGATAAGGGAGACGATAACCCCGGGCAGCAGGAAGGAGGTAGTTGAAACATTTCAATCAACTACATTTTATATACTACTTAAGTACCTGTGAACAATAAAGCTTAATAAGTGTATATGCATCAGTTATCCCCATTTCACCCGCCTTACTAAAATCCTGACAAGCGTTAACCTTCTCGCTCAAACAAAAGAGAAGTAATCCCCTATTATAATAAGCATCTGGCATATCAGGATCAATTTGCAGTGCCATGTTATAGTCATCAATAGCTCCGTTAAAGTCCTGTAATTTATATTTTACAAAAGCCCTGTTATAATAAGCAGGTGCAAAATCAGGTTCCATTTGAATAATTTTAGTGAAATCGTTTAGCGCACTCTGGTATTTCTCATTTTTAGTATCCTTTACCACCTTGTATGTATTACTGACTGTGGTGTATTGCTCAGTTTCATTAAACCTGCTCAACATATCCATTTCCTCACATAAGTCAATACCCATAGCAAAATATGCAAGGGCACAATCAGGGTATAAGGATGTAATTCTGCGATAGTCCTTCTTAGCATTGTCAAACAATTTCATGTTTGTTTTTTGAATTGCTTTTTTCAATAAAACCGTTAGGTTTACTGCTGTGTCTGTGGTTTGATCATTCAACAGTGCTAAAGAGCTATCCTCAGGGCCAATTGGGGATTGAGCCTTTTTATTAGTGACCCAATAATTTCCATATTGCAGCTTATTCTTCTTAAGTAATAAAGGCTGTACCACTGATCCATTTTCCTTTTCAGCTATATAAAATACTGGCAATAAATCAGCACCAATAGTATCATTTGCTTTGGTGCTTGCATTATTAAAACTTGAGCTTAATGCAGTTAAATGTGATAGCTTGGTTGAATCATCATGTCTCTGGCTGTTATCTGAGTAGTGGCTTACGCTACTCATAACTTTAGCCAGGTTATAATCAGCCTGTGCACCAGCGACATCATGCATTACCTCTTTTAATCTGGCACGTTCGTAATACGCCTCAATATAGTATGGAAATAATTCAAGCGCCCTGTCATAATCACTTAAAGCACCTTGCAGGTCATTCATCTGGCATTTAAGTTTAGCACGGTCAGCCAATGCCTCTATGTTCTTAGGGTTTAACTGTAGTACTTTATTAAAATCAGCTAAAGCATCACCATATTGGGTGTTACCATATTCAAGTACAGCCCGGTTAAAATAAGCAAGTGCATTTGTTGGGTCATATTTTATAACTGTATTAAAGTCATCCAAAGCTTCATCATTACGGTTTGTTTTCAGGTAAGCCTCCGCCCTGCTATAATAAGCAAGTGTGTAGCCAGTGTCTAGTTTTAATGCTTTATTGAACTGCGTAATTGCTTCCGGGTAATTTGCCATTGCTGCATCAGTCATACCAATTCGAACATACACGTCTATATTCTTGGAATCCATTTTAAGAACAACATTATAATTTGCCAGTGCACTGTCAAACTTATTTAAGGCATTGTATGCCATACCTTTGCACAGGTAAATATTAGGAACTGATAATTGAAGCTTCTGGGCTTTACCACAATCAGCCAGTGCTCCATTGTAATCTTGCGCGGATAATTTTGAAAAAGCCCTTTCTACATATAGCTTAGGGTTGGTAGGTTGCTGCATAATAACCTGGTTGATGTCTCGTATTGAACCATCATAATCACCCAGGCAATACTTGACATAACTTCTATAGTGAAATGCATCGGAAAGAAAGGGGTCGTATATTGACACGGCTATATTCAAATCTTGCAAAGCGCCAATATTATCATTTAAAAAATACTTACATATCCCCCGAAAAAAATAAGCTTCATACTCACCTGGTTTTAATTTTATACAAACATCCAGCTTCTGTATAGCATCAAAATACTTATTGCTATTCAGGTCGTTTCTTGCGTCATTTAAATAAGTATTTGCGTTTAGTTGCGAAAATGCGCTTATAGTAAAAAGCTCAATAATACATATAAGGAGGAATTTCAATAAGCGCATACCAGGAGCTTCAGGATAAAACGCAAAAATACATTTTACGTACATAAAGAGCCCTTATTATTATATAGTAAAGTATCGCAAGTAATTAATAAAATGTCGTCTAAGGGCTCAAGCTGTGAAAAGTTTATTGTAGTGTAATTAACTAGATATCTGTAGTCTCTAATTCAATTAATTTGCTATATTTGTTAGAGAAACCCATTCAACTAAAAAAAATGAAAACACTAAGAGACTCCTTGCTAAAACTTTCTGTGTTCACTTTGTTTTTAACAGGCTACTCGACTTTATTTGGGCAAACTACCCCGGCGCCTGTTGGTGTACCTGTTCCTTTAAGTACAGATACGCCACACGATTATGGTAAGGATCCTTATTCCCAGAAAATAAAGAAAAGAGTCATCAGTTTTGGTTTTTTTTCACTGCTCAACCAACACGTATCCTTCGGCTACGACCAGTTGCTCGGAACCGACATGGTATTCTCAAGTCAAGTTGGAATAATTGGCCCAGGCATTACCAATAATAATACTTATGCGTACAGCCAAAAACCAACTGGGGCATTTGCTGAGGCAGGATTCAAGCTTTTCTTTTCACCCGATTTCGTTACGGACGGCACACATAGGTATAACACAATGCAGGGCGGTTATTTTAAACCTCAAGTTGTTTTGTCTTCTTTCAATTTAACCACTACTACAAGCGGCTATAATCAAGTGCCCGTAAGTAACACCGTTAACTATACAGGCCTCGCTATACTGCTTAATTTTGGCAAACAATGGATTCTTGCAGGCTCTGTAACCCTTGATATGTATGTAGGAATTGGCTATAGCGTAAATGCACAAAGCAATATTGATATTATTTACAATTATTATAGCTATGAAAGTACCGGAAGTGCATTGCCACTGGCATTTAGTGCAGGATTGAACCTTGGGGTCCCCTTCTGAAATTCTCTCATAACATAATTTAAAGCTCTATGGCGCTCACTTAGCCGAAGACCAATGTGCATTTCGTAGACGCCAACCGCTATTAGTTTTTTGAGCAACGCCTGTAAAGTAGCCCGCTACTGAAAGCATTTTCCCGTTAACGTCAATCATATATTCCTTAAAGTTTGCAGCAACGCTGGCTAATGTTGCTGTATATGTATCAATACGGATATTGCTCCATTGCAATTCAATTTTACTGATATTTAAAACGAGAACATTTTTGATAAAATACTGTGCTGAATCACCACTTGAAAGTTGCAATTTACCATCATTAGCCATAAAAAAATCAGGAACATCTTCAAAATAATAAGCCCAGGCGATGGGTCCTTTCATAGTAACATCGTTTGAAATAGAAACCATCATTTTCTTTACACTATCATTTACTACACTAGCCTGTTTTGCTTTGAAAGGTTCTGTTACGCTGTTACAGGAATACATACCAAGTAAAACGGCAAGCAGTACAATATAAAACCTACTATTTTTCATTCATTTGTATAAAAAAGCATCTTAAGGCTTAGTAACTTATTATTCCATCGATGCAAGGTACTTCTTCCATGGAGTCCAATAGTAATCATTCCAACCTGATTTGATTCCGGCAACATGTTTATCCGGTATATTAGCATGGGTCATATGTATAACGGCATCTTTTCCTTTTTGTTCAAATAACATAATAAAGGTAGATTCATCAGAGCCTTTTTCCCAGTCTGTACCATACCATGACTGTACTATTAGTTTATTCTTTACCAACTGAAGATTTTTACCAATAATATATCCATCATGGGCAGAGAACTTAGCTCCTTCTTTAGCTGATATTTTTGCTGGAACGCCACCGGTAATGGCGGTATGATGCTTTGAATCGAGATACATTGAATATAATGTGGCGGTCTTTGTGTTTTTAAACACTACGTTTTGGGTGATTGTTTTCATTGTGTTTTACTTAAATATTGTTTCCTAACTATCAATGGTGCGAATATAAAAAAGCCCGGCAAAAACTGCCAGGGCTTTTCATTAAATTCACTGATTAATTCTGAGCATGTAACCCTACTTTGTTACCTTCGCTGTCAACGAAGAAAGCCATGTAACCAATTTCAGGAGAGATTTGGGTTTTAGGCATAACAACTTTACCACCACTTTTCTCAATACGCTCAATAACATTTTGAATAGAAGGGTTAGCGTTAAGGTAAACAACAGCGCCATCTGTAGAAGGTTTATGCATTTGGCTTTGAGCAATAGCGCCCGAAACCTTACCATTACCCATTTCGGCAGGGAAACTTGTCATTTTCATGCCCATCATTTCAGGCATATCATCCATTTTTACATCAAAAACTGATTCATAAAATTTCTTTGCTCTGTTAATGTCAGTTGCGGGAATTTCAAACCAGTTCAGTGCATTTGTTGTCTTTTCCATTTTTAATAATTTTAGTTTTGTTATTGTTTTCGGAGTAACACAAATTACTCACGTTTAATTTAACTTCCCCAAGATATACAAATTCCGTTACCCTAATATTAATTTTTCGTGTCAGAACACTCCTTCGTATACATTAACGATTTAGATAGCCATTTCATTATACACCGTTTATATGTTTAATTTCTATTCGTATTTCCTCATTTATTTCTTGCGTAGAATATTTAATTAGTTATTTTTGCTCTGTTCCTAAAAAGCAACATAGAAATCATACAGAATCATGCAAGGTAAACTTATAGCAGTAGCAGGAAACATTGGTTCGGGCAAGACAACCCTTACACGTTTGTTAGCAAAACACTACAAGTGGAAACCTCATTTCGAAGATGCTGATGAAAACCCCTATATGAATGACTTTTATGAGGATATGCAACGGTGGTCGTTTAACTTACAGGTTTCATTTTTGAATAGCCGGCTCCAAAACATACAGGAAATACGCAAAAACAACAAAACAGTAATACAAGACAGAACCATATACGAAGATGGCTACATATTCGCTTCAAATCTTCACTCTATGGGGCTGATGACTACCAGGGACTACGAGAATTATATGTCCTTATTCAATACAGTGCTCGAATTTGTACTGCCTCCTGATCTTTTAATATACCTTAGAGCATCAGTACCTACCCTGGTTAAGCAAATTCAAAAGCGTGGCCGGCCGTATGAAGAATCCATAAGACTGGATTACCTGAGACGACTTAACGAGCGTTATGAGGCTTGGATTGATACTTACGAAAGTACCACAAAAGGAAAGCTTGTTATAATTGACGTTGATGATAATAATTTCTCAGAAAACAACGACGATCTTAATAAAGCCATTGCTATTATTG
>DATHNG010000119.1:0-18725 GCA_035486275.1 Bacteroidia bacterium | reverse complement strand
TCAATTGCTTCGTTGAATTTATGATAGTTCGGTCCGAATACTACAGGTATACCAAACACTACAGCTTCCGGAAGGTTATGTACATTCTTACCAAAGCCGCCGCCTACATAAGCTACATCTCCATATTGATATAGAGAAGATAGTAAACCCATTTTATCTACAACCATTACTTCGGCACTTGCAGCTTGTTCGGCAGTTGCGCTTGAGTATTTTAAGGCGTGAAACTTTTCTACCAATTGTGCAACATGCCTCTCCCCTATTTCATGCGGAACAAGGAGCAGTTTTATTTTCTGGCCTGTAGCTATTAGCTTATTATACACACCATAAATAAGGCTTTCATCTTCTTCCCATGTACTGCCACAAACCCAAAGTTTATTATTGCCTTTAAACGCAGCAACAAGTGCATCAGGCTTTACCTGCTCCGCTATATTTATTACTCTGTCGAAACGTGTATCACCTGCCGATATTACTCGCTCAACACCGGCATTCAGCAATAACTGTTCAGATTCAGCATCCTGTACAAATATTTTTTTGTAAACTTTCAATTGCTTTCTGAACCATGCCCCATACCACTGAAAGAAATACTGATCGCCTCTGAACTTTGCCGAAATAAGATAAGTCGGAACGCCTTTTCTTTTCAGAATATTAATGAAGTGAAACCAAAACTCATACTTAACAAACACTGCAATGTTCGGCTTTGCAATTTCAATAAACCGCTTTGCATTACTATTGGTATCTAATGGAAGGTAAAAAATAAAATCGGCACCTGTATAGTTCTTACGTACCTCATAACCTGATGGAGAAAAGAAAGTAAGCAGAATCTTATAATCAGGATATTTCTGCTTAAACTCTTCAATCACGGGTCGCCCTTGTTCAAACTCACCTAATGATGCGCAGTGAAACCAAATAACAGGCGATTGAGTAGTTGAGAATATTTTTTTAAGATCTTCAAAAATATCCTTGCGTCCATTCCTCCACTTTTTCGCCTTATCATTAAAAAGGCTTGCAATTAAAACTGCAAAACCATACAACCGTATGCCAAGTGAATAGATGTATCTCATTGTTGCGGCTTTAATTCACCTGACCATGTTTTATAATGTGGAAACTTACCTGCAATATCAATCTTCTTATCAAATATTCCGTATACCGCAGACCCGCTACCTGTCATAGCTGCATATAATGCACCTTGTTTATATAGATCTTCCTTCACCTCTGCAATTAGCGGGAATTTAGCAAACAATGGCTCTTCAAAGTCATTAAAAACGCAATCCTTCCAGCTTGAAATAGTTACGTCAACAATATTCTTCAATGAATCTTCGCATTGCTTCGCGCTAATCAAACTATATGCAAAAGGTGTACTTATCTGTGTATCGGGGTATACCAAAGCAATATGATAACTACTCAGGTCAAGGCTTATTACTTCTGTTACATCTCCCCTGTTAAACGCAACTACAGGCCTGTTTTCAATAAAAAACACACAATCACTTCCCAAAGAACCCACATATTCTTTCATTTCATCTGTTGAAAGTTTCAGGTCGCACATGTCATTCAGCATTTTCATAAAATGGGCCGCATCGGAGGAACCACCGCCCAAACCCGCTCCTATCGGAATAGTTTTATGCAGCCAAACTTTCAATGAAGGAAGCTTGTATTTCTTCAGCAGTAGCTTATATAGCTTAACACACAAGTTGTCATTATTTGTTCTTCCCGGCACAGGAATGCCCGAAAGGTGTAATTCAATTTTACCAAACCCTGCCATTGGTATTGCTTCCAACACATCGCACCAACCAACCGGGTAGAATATGCTTTCAATATTATGATACCCGTCAGACCTCTTTTCCAGGATACGTAAGCCGATATTTATTTTAGCATTTGGGAAGCAAATCATCCTATTTCCTCTTTTGTTGTTTGCGTTTTAGTATCTCTTTATTAATTCGCTTAACCAGCATGGGGCCTTCATATATAAAACCTGTGTATAACTCGATCATTACAGCACCGGCATCTAATTTCTCTAATGCATCTTCAGCAGAATGTATTCCACCCGATGCAATAATTGGAAATGTGCCTTTCGATTTTTCTGCCAGGTATTTCACTACTTCTGTAGACCTCTTTCGTACAGGGGCTCCGCTCAATCCTCCCGCTCCAATTGCTTCTACTCCTTCACTTTTAAGCCCTTCTCTTGATAATGTAGTATTGGTTGCAACAACACCTGCAATGCCGCATTCATTCACCAGGTCAACAATGTCGTTCAATTGATCATTTGTCAGATCGGGGGCAATCTTCAGAAATATGGGTTTGCTCTTTGACTTCGCATTATTTTTTGATTGCAAACCTGACAATATTTTCTTTAATGGTTCTTTGTCCTGTAAACTACGCAAACCAGGTGTATTGGGTGAGCTTACATTCACCACAAAATAATCTACATACTCAAACAAGGCATCGAAGCATTTTTCATAATCTGAAAAAGCATTATCGTTTGGAGTTACTTTATTTTTACCGATGTTCCCGCCAATTACAATCTTATCCTTTCTCTTCCTTAATCGTTCTGCCACTACAGCCGCGCCATCATTATTAAAACCCATGCGGTTTATCAACCCTTTATCTTTTGGCAACCTGAATGAACGCGGCTTAGGATTGCCAGGTTGAGCTAAAGGAGTGACTGTACCCACTTCTACATATCCGAATCCCAGGTATTCCATTTCATGAAAGAAGGTAGCATTCTTGTCAAAGCCAGCTGCAAGTCCAACCGGGTTCGGGAATTTTATTCCGGCCACTTCTGTTTCTAATAAAGGATCTTTTAAGGTAAAGGAACTCTTGATTATTGCATTTACAATTGGAATAGCGCAAACAATTTTCAATAAACGGATCGTTATAGCATGGCTTACTTCGGGTGAAGTGATAAAGAGAATGGGCCTGATGAACGCTTTATACATATTCCTCTATAAAAATACTTTAGCCGGATATTCTATTCTAGTTAAGTATAATCCACAGGCCGGAACCGAAGCCCCTGCATGCGAACGGTTTTTGTTTTCAATAATACGACAAAAATCATCAACTGTACATTTTCCGTTTCCTACATTTATCATCGTGCCAACTATAGCACGAACCATATTACGCAAAAAGCGGTCGGCAGTAATTGTAAATACAAGTTTCTCATCTTCTGCTTCCCAATGGGCATGCTTAATAGTACAGGTATCTGTTTTGTTTTGTGTATGTGTTTTTTTAAAGCTCGAAAATTCCTTATAGTTCTTTAAAAGACGTGCAGCTTCATTCATTTTCTTTACATCTAACTCATGCGGAAAGAACATAGCAAAACCTATCAGGAAAGGATCCTTCCGGGTTGTTATAACATATTCATAAGTTCTTGATCTTGCATCGAACCTGGCATGTGCATCGGGCTTTACCGCAACAATATCATTAAACGCAATAGAAAAAGGAATAACCGAATTAAATTTATAAAGCATGGTTTCTTTTTTCTCAACAAGGTCTTCTTTAGGTGAATCGAAGTGGGCATATAATTCTTTTGCATGAACGCCTGCATCGGTACGCCCTGCGCCTTGTAAACTTATCGGGTGGCGTAATATTTTCTCCAGCGCAGTTGCACAGATTGCCTGCACAGTTTTATCTGCATTGGTCTGGCTTTGCCAACCATGATATTCTGTACCTGTAAATGATATTTTAATAAAATACCTCACCGCTACAAAAGTAATAAACAGAATGCCTCAAAACCCGAGATAAAAATCGCGGGTAAGATGTTTGTAATCGGAAGTATATGAATTGTCGGAGTTCGCTATTACCAATGTACTTTCGAAAAACCGGTTTCTTTCAAACACAAACTGCATAAGAACACGCTTGGCAGGTTTCGACTCAGTAGTTTTAATTCTCATTATTTTAGACAGGTAAAGTTCATTGTTTTGTGCTATTTCAATAAACTCTTCAGCTTCCTTACTGGGGAGGATGGTAGCGAACATTCCTTTAGGCCTTAATAAGGACTTTATTCCATCTATCAGTTCTTCGAAAGTAAGTGTATGTGTATGTCTTGCTGTAGTGCGTGATTCAGTAGAAGCTTTTAACGAGTTTGAAAAATAAGGAGGGTTTGTAACAATAGCATCGTATTTTTTCAGTCCATCACTTACAAAATCCTGAAATGAAATATGATGCACGTTAAGCCTATCCTTCCATTTGCAGTTACTACAATTTTCTACTGCCTGGTTAAAAGCATCCTCATCTATTTCTATTGCATCTATTTCTGCGATAGATCGTTGTGCAAGCATCATCGCTATTATTCCTGTTCCGGCTCCTACATCAAGTATTTGGCCCGACAAAGGCAAGTCAGCCCATGCGCCAAGCAAAACAGCGTCTGTACCTACTTTCATAGCACACTTATTCTGCTTAACTATAAACTGTTTAAATACAAAAGAGTCGCCGCCGGCCATATACTATTAGGGGGTTATTTCAGCTCAGGATGAAACGTAAACCTCAAATATATATCATTATCTTATAATTACGTATGTAAATCGAACGAAAACAGGCTTCTGTCGCAGTAGTTTATATACATATCTTTGTTGTTACATTCATGGGCCCGAGTTATTATTAAATAAAAAAAACAGAAATGTTGAAAAAAGTATTGCTTTTCATACGTGGAACCTTCATTGTCAATGTTCCTGTAAGATCTATTGTAAAAGCTTCATATAATTTTCAAAAAAAACTATACGATTACTGTATAATTCATTGGCCGGTATTTGGCATTATCAGTTTTAAACTACCAAATAACAAATCAGTAAAAATTTACTCTAAAGGTGATGATTTTGTTTCTACCCAGGCTTACTGGAAAGGATATGACGGATATGAAGGGCCTTCGGTAAGATTATTTTATCACATAGCAACAAAGTCAAAAATAATATGTGATATTGGAGCAAATGTTGGCTATTTTACGCTTATAGGTGCAGGTGCAAATAATAAGGCATCAGTTTATGCATTTGAACCTGTACCGAACATATATGAAAGATTAGCTCAAAATATAGAACTGAACCAATTTACTGAAGCCAAACCCATAAATGCCGCTGTAGGTAATTCAGAATTACCCTTAAAATTTTATGTGCCTAACACCAAAGGTATGTCGCATGCCAGTTCTTCTAAAAAAGGATGGTACCCTGATAGTAAAGAAACTGAAGTGCAATCAGTTTCTCTGGATGGCTTCAAGGCAAAACACTCTATTGGCAAGATAGACCTGATAAAAATGGATTGTGAATTTCATGAAGTGGAGGCGCTTAAGGGAATGAGAGGTATCCTTTCTACCGATAAACCCATTATTCTTATGGAAGTGCTTTTCCCGGAAGATAATTGGGTTAAAGGGCATTTTGAGAACAATTACTACCTGGAGATCGAACAAATAATGAAAGAAAACGGGTATTATTTCTACCTGATAAATGATACCGCCCTTATAAGGCTTGATAAACTGGAACACAACCCGGGGGAAAGAAACTACCTTTTTTCTGCTAAAAAATCTGACAGTATATATCTTTCAGTTGCAGATATGGACTTGCTTTTGAAAAACATATTTTAGCCTTATTTTCAACCCGAAAATATCGCTTTATTATCTGTTAAAAATCATTACTTTTGCCCGTCTCATAAATAATCGGTTAAAAACACATAATTCTATATATTCCTATGAAATTTTTAGTCTGCATTAGTAATGTACCTGACACTACTACCAAGATAACCTTTACACCTGATGGCAAGGCTCTTAATACGGCCGGTGTTCAGTTTATTATAAACCCATACGACGAAATGGCCCTTACCCGTGCCCTCGAAATAAAGGAAGCACAAGGTGGAACCGTTACAGTTATAAATGTAGGTACCACAACAACAGAGCCTACATTACGTAAAGCACTTGCAATTGGTGCTGATGATGCTATCCGCATTAATGCAGAACCGGTTGACGCTCTTTTTGTAGCAAGTGAAATTGCTGCTATTGCCAAAGCAGAAAAATACGACATTATACTTACAGGTCGCGAATCTATTGACTATAACAGCGGGCAGGTAATGGGTATGATAGCTGAACTGATGGGAATTCCATCGGTTGCTGTAGCAACTAAGCTCGATATTGCCGGTACAACAGCTAACTTAGAAAGAGAAATTGATGGCGGAAAAGAAACTGTTTCTGTGTCTATACCTTTCGCTGCCAGTGCACAAAAAGATATGGCTGAGCCCCGCATACCTAACATGCGTGGAATTATGAGCGCACGTACCAAGCCACTTAAAGTGGTTGAACCTACAGTAGTTGATAAGCCAACTGTCTCGCTGTCTCACCAAAATCCACCGGCTAAAACAGCCTGCAAAATGATCGATGCGGAGCATCCGGAAGAACTTATCAATTTGCTACACACCGAAGCCAAAGTAATTTAATTAAGAACTATACAATATCAATATATTATGTCAGTATTAGTATTTGCAGAAACCTGGGACGGAAAATTTAAGAAGCCTTCATTTGAAGCTGCTACCTATGCTTTTGAATTAGCTCAAAAAACAGGTGGAGCTGTTACCGCAGTTGTGCTTGGTAATGTTGCCGATGATGAATTAAAGAAATTGGGAGAATATGGCTGTGCCCACATTCTGCATATAAATAATGATAAGCTTTCATCATTCAGCGCCAGCGCGTATACAATAGCTGTGGCTGAAGCCGCAACCAAGGCTACGGCAAAGTATATTGTTTTCTCATATACATACACAGGCAAGTCAATTGCACCAAGACTGGCTGCAAGGCTCAAAGGCGGTTTAGTTGCAAATGCCACAACCCTGCCTGCAAGTGCTGAACCGTTTGTGATTAAGAAAAAATGTTTCTCAGGTAAAGGCTTTACAGATGTACAGGTATCATCTGATATTAAGATAATTGGCTTATCTCCTAACTCGCACCATATTGCAACTAATGCAACTACAGCAACAATTGATGTATTTGCACCTGCAATACCTGATACAGCTTTCGATACCAAGGTAACTGAAGTAAAGAAAACATCGGGCAAAATAGTATTGACCGAAGCTGAATTAGTAGTATCGGCAGGCCGGGGTATGAAAGGGCCTGAAAACTGGGGTATGATAGAAGCCCTGGCAGATGCCCTTGGAGCAGCTACGGCCTGTTCAAAACCGGTAGCCGATATGGACTGGAGGCCACACCATGAACACGTGGGGCAAACAGGTATTACCATTTCCCCTAACTTATATATTGCTATCGGTATTTCAGGAGCCATACAGCATTTGGCCGGTATCAGCTCTTCAAAAGTTATTGTAGCTATTAATAGCGACAAGGAAGCCCCTTTCTTTAAAATAGCTGATTACGGGATAGTTGGAGATGCCTTCCAGGTAGTGCCAAAGCTTACCGAGGCTGTTAAAAAACTGAAATCTTCTCACTAAAATAAAAATTGGTATCTTCGTAATTAAATGACGGAGAGGCGATAGATGTATGAAAAAAATTAAGCTCGACATAGTTGGATTATCGTATAGCCAGACCCAATCAGGCGCTTATGCCCTTATCCTGAACGAAGCAAAAGGTAAGAGAAGATTACCAATAATAATAGGAGGTTTTGAAGCACAGGCCATTGCTATTGAAATGGAGAATATGAAGCCCAGCAGGCCCCTTACTCACGATTTGTTCAAGAATTTTGCCGAAACCTTTGAAATACAACTTAAAGAGGTAATAGTTTATAACCTTGTTGAAGGTATTTTTTACGCAAAGCTTATCTGTGCCCGCGATAACAATGAGGTTGAAATAGATGCCCGTACTTCAGACGCCATAGCCCTTGCAGTTCGTTTTAACTGCCCTATATATACCTACGAGTTTATATTGAACTCAGCAGGTATTATTATGGACGAGGACCTTGTTAAGGAGAAAGAGAGCAAAGAAGGTACACCGGCTACTCCTGAAAAGAAAGACACGAAAGAACCCGTTGCAAAGGAAAAAGAAGATGACGATTTTAAGAAAAAATCGCTGGAAGAGTTGAGGGATCTTTTACAAAAAGCAATTGACAGGGAAGATTACGAGAGAGCCACCAAATTAAGGGATGAGCTAAACCGCAGAAAGAAATCGTAAGGCGCTCAAATACCAAAACCCGAATAAATACGTTATTCTTAAACACTTTCAATAAACGTATTTTGCATTTAAACTCAACATCCAGTAAATTCAGTAAAGTAGTAAGCTACACTTTGTTATGCATTGCTATTACCTGGGCATCTTTTTCATGCAAAAAAGATATGCTTATTACCAACTCAAATGCTAAACTCACCTTCTCGCAAAACCAGGTTCTGTTCGATACGGTATTTACAACAATCGGCTCTACATTTCAATATTTTACCATACACAATAATCATAACCAACCCATTAAAATATCTTCCATTAACCTGGTTGGCAGCTATACATCACCCTATAAAATAAATGTTGATGGCATATCCGGAACATCCTTCAGTAACATAACCATACCTGCAAATGATAGCATTTTTGTTTTTGTTACCGTCACCATTAACCCGAATAATGTAAATAACCCTGTAGTTATTGAAGACTCACTTCAGTTTACAACCAATGGAAACCAGCAATATGTTGACCTTATTGCCTGGGGACAGGACGCTTATTTTTACAGGCCAAATGTGTTCCCTAAGGTTGGCCCCGCCTATTCTGTTTTACCTTGTAATTCAGTATGGACAAATGATAAACCCCATGTTATTTTTGGTTATGCAGTAGTTGATTCAGGTTGCACACTTACTATGGAACCCGGTACCAAAGTATACATGCATAGTAATGGAGTGCTTTGGGTATATAAAGATGGCTCATTACAGATATTAGGAAACAGCCCTCAGAATAGCCCTGGCCCGGTAATTATACAGGGCGACAGGCTTGAGCCTGCTTATTCAACACAGCCCGGACAATGGGGAGAAATATTACTATCCGCCGGTAGCGTAAATAATAAAATAAGTTGGGCTGTTATAAAAAATGGTACTACCGGCGTAGAAGCTGATACCCTTGGAGGAACTGGAACTGTACCTACCCTTAGCATTGACCATACTATTATTAAAAGTATGAGCCAGGTGGGACTATTAGGCCAGGGAAGCTATATTGTAGGAGATGATGATGTAGTTGCAGATTGCCAGTACTATTGTGTGGACCTTAGTCTGGGTGGTAGCTATTCTTTTGTACAATGTACTTTTGCAAATTACTGGAGTTACGGGCAACGCCAGACTACTACATTACTGGTAAACAATTGGTACCAGGATATAAATGGCAATTACCATGCAAGGCCACTAACCAAAGCTTTTTTTGAAAATTGTATAGTATACGGTAGCTTAACTGAGGAATTACAACTCGATTCCAGTCACGGTCAAACTCAATTCAGTTATTATTTCGAAAACTGTGACCTGCTAACCAAATTAAGCACTGCCAACAGCTACCATTATAATGATTCCATTATAAATGTTGCACCACCTTTCTACAATACAGGCACAGATGATTATGAAATCCATACAGGTTCACAATTGACAGGCTGGGGAAATCCCAATGTTTGTTCTAACCCTATTTACGGACAGGACCTTAACGGAAAAGGCCGCAACTGTCCTTCGGATTTAGGTGCATACGATGCCCAGTAAATTTAGTTGACCACTTACTCAATACTGTTATCTTTGGATAATGACTCTTGTAATTCTATTGAATGAAGCATAGCTATACTTACATTCTCTTGTTTTTTCTCCTATCAATAGGCAGCTTAAGCAAAGCCAGTGACCCGACCTTGGATAGCCTTAGTAAAGTGTATTCAACCGCTAAAAGCGATACCTTAAGAGTACGTGCACTTTTGAATATGGTCGATGTTCTATACAGTCAGAATATTGACAGCGCAAAAAAAACATTAGCAAAATCACTTCAAATAAATGATAAACTACTTCAGCACGATTCACTTTACCCTATTAACAAACAGACCACGGCTAAACTTATTTATTTTGAAGCAGAGGCCTGTGGCGGGCTAGGATACCTCTATTTTGTTACTGACGACCCCGATAAAGGATTGAAGTTCGAAAAAAGATCGTTAGACTTACTCAGAACTATAGATAAAAAGAAAGACCTCGGGCAAGCATATAACAATATGGGATACATGAACAATGAAAAGGGGGACCTGTATACCGCCATTCATTATTACGATACCGCATTGACCATACGTAAGGAAATGAAGAATTCCGATGGAATATCTACGATCATTAATAGCCTTGGGTATGCCTACCAGCAATTAGACGATACTGCAAGGGCAATTCAATATTTCAAGGAAGCTTTAGACATCCGAATCAAAATACATGACAAAATTGGTATTGCAACTACATTGAATAATCTTGCCACCATAAAAAGTCAGGCAGGTAAGATTACTGATGCCATTAGCTATTATGTACAAGCGCTGGAATATGCAAAACAAGCCAAAAGCAAAGCAAAATATGCACTGTTAACCGATAATCTTGCTTCTTGCTACGAAAAAATCGGGCAGCTCGACACTGCATTTGCATATGCGAATAAAAGCCTGAAAGCATATATCGAATTAAATGATAAAGAAGGGATAGCTTACGCGATGAGTTACATAGGCGTTATTTATACGCAAAAAAACAAAACAGATAGTGCAAAAAAATATTTTGAAAAGGCCTTTATAATTGCTGATAAACTGAAGTACAAAGCACTTACTGCCCGGCTGGCAGATTATTCAGTTAGACTATACAAAAACATGGGCGATTATAAAAAAGCATACGAAATGTACGTGCTATACAAAGAGACTACTGATAGCCTGAACAATAAAAAAGCTGAGAAAGAAGCTTTACGCACCCAACTGAAATACGATTACCAGAAAAAAGAGATAGAGCAACAGGAAAAACAAAAACAGGAGGAACTGGCGCACAATGAAGAATTAAAACGACAGCACATTATCATAGCCGCCATATCGCTGGGCATTTTATTCCTTGCCGGGTTTATGTTTGTGCTGGCTTCACGGTTAAAGATAATACGCAGGCAAAAAGTGGTTATAGAAAGACAAAAGCTTATTGTTGAAGAGAAGAATAAGGACATGACAGATTCTATACAATATGCAAGCCGCATACAACAAACTATTCTTCCTGAAATAGCTCATGTAAAAGAACTTTTCCCCGATTCGTTTGTATTATGGAAACCTAAGGACATTGTTAGTGGTGATTTTTACTGGATAAGCAATGCCAATGGCTACAGGTATATTCTGGCAGCAGATTGTACCGGCCATGGTGTACCGGGTGCATTAATGAGTATGGTAGGCGCTGAATTGTTTAATGAGGCTGTTAAAATTAAAGGTCTTACAAAGCCTTCAGAAGTATTAACTGATGTTCGGAACGGCATTATCAGTGCGCTACGGCAAAAGGGTAATATGGGCGAACAAAAAGATGGAATGGATGCTTCCTTATGTGTATTTGAAAAACCTTCTGCAGATAGTTTAGGAACCATGCATTTTGCAGGTGCAAATAATCCATTATGGATAATAAAGAATACGCCTGACAGCGCATCACGCTTTATAGAAATTAGCGCGAACAAATTACCTATTGGTATTCATGGCGACACTCTTTCGCCATTTACCGAACATACAATTTCACTACAAAAAGGAGATACCGTTTATCTATTTTCTGATGGCTACGCTGACCAGTTTGGCGGACCAAAGGGAAAGAAGTTTAAATATGCACAGTTGAGAGAACTTTTGATCGGTTTCTACAATACACCGTTGAATGAGCAGGCGGCAGCTCTTGAAAAAAGATTTAAAGAATGGAAGGGTGACCTGGAACAAATTGATGATGTATTGATCATAGGAATAAGGGTATAGTCAGCGGCTCGAGGAATCGGGATGCAATTTAAGATACGCATCTACCCTATCAGCAATATTGGCACGTACGTTCATGTAAAACAGGTTATAGTCATATACATGATAGCTTCCCCTGAAAGGCCTGTACTTTATATTATTAGCCAAACTATCTACTACTAACAATCCGTTGCGGCAAACAGCGCCGGCTTCGTGTTTATCTATTCCACCGAACTTATAGTCAACACTGCCCATGTTATATACTGTAGCCATATAAGTACTATCCTGTTTCCAGCTAAGCGGGTTTACACAAACCCCGCTAAAATACTTACTTGTTGTTCCGTTAAAGCCTTGTTCAGAAACAGTATTCCATGTAACATAGCAACCGGTTTCCCGTGCTGAATCACATGGCTTCAATCCTTTTAAGGAATCTTTATTAACCTTAAAACCTACTAAATAGGCAACAACAAGCTTTTTCTTAAGCGAAGTAGAATCAAAGAACTCTTTTATAAGATGATAGGCATGTAAACACCCCTGGCTATGGCCTGCAATAATTACAGGTCTGCCCTTGTTATAGTTTTTCATGTAATACAGAAATGCCGCTTTCACGTCATTATATGCCATAGTTAAAGCTTTCTCGCCATTGTCCTTTTCGTCAAAGAATGAAGCAAAAACAGCCTGCCTGTACCTGGGTACAAAAATCCGGCATGAACCGTTGAACAAACCCGCCTGTGCCCTTATAGAAGTTTTATCAATTAACATATTCAATAGCTTATCGTTTGGGTCAGCATTCCAATGAGTTGTTCTTAAGTCAAGTGTAGGATACACAAAAAAAACATCCACCTTCGCATCCTTCTGGTCATCTGTTAGGCCCGAACCCGGCGGAACGGTATCGGCCGCATTATGCACCCATGGAAGACATGCCCACATATCTTCATGGCTATAGTCTGGTATGGGAGGTGGGGTATATCTGTCAAAGGCCCACCACGGCTTCAGGCAGCCAATAAATAATGCTGCGCATATAAAAAACAATAAAACCGATATTTTAATGAACCTTTTCACAGTACAAATGTATTAATGTATGCGGAAACATTAACAAAGCTGATTTTTTTATACATTTGTCTCGTACAATTGACCTATTTCAATACTATACAGAATGGCTATAACCAAAGAAGTAAAAACAGATAAGCCTAGAATGCAATTTGCATTTGGCAAAAAGAACTATACTATCCTTATTGCAGGTATTATTATATTAATACTTGGTTTCCTTACCTTATCGGGTGGTGGCAGTAAGGATCCTAACGAATTCAGTGAGGAACTTTTTTCAACCCGCAGAATGGTAATTGCACCTATAATGCTACTGTTAGGTTATATAGTAGTGGCTGTGGCCATAATGACAAAGCCTGATGAAATTAAAGTAACTGAAGACAACCAGCAATAACACACCATATTCATAAGAAAAAAGTGGCTGAAATGGCCACTTTTTTTATTTACGGTTGTAGCAAACTATCCAGTAATACTTAAGACTTATATATTTTATACCCTCAGCCCTTTCCTTCAACAGCTTAAAAAACAGGGACTCAGAAGGAAAATTTTTAATTACTGAATATTTATTTCCATTCTCTAATTCCCTTTCCTGGTATGCATTTCCATATTCATCAGTATAAGATATTGGCCGGCTGCTATCTTCTACATAATTATTATCGGCAAAAACCACAAGGCCACCAGGTTTTACAAACCTATGAACCGTTTCAATAAAATCAGAAACTTCTTGTATTTTAATGTGAGACCATATAAAACCGCCAAAAAGACTACTAAACTGCTGGCCCCGATACTTATATATATCGGCAACTTCAAAAGTCACATTATTTTTTTCGTATGCCTTGGTTTCTGCTATGTCAATTACTGCCTGATTAATGTCTGTCGCTAACACAGAATCAGCTGTTTTCGCAATATGCTGTGTCCAATAGCCTGTACCACATGCAATTTCAAATACATCTTTAGCAGCAAAAATGGTTTGCACTAAGTTGCTTAATGCCTTTAGATCGCCTTGCCGTTCGGGCTTATCATAAATCTTCTCGTATTCCTTTGCCCTTTCTGCGTAATATGCTACAAGGTCATTATTCATTAACTATCTCACCAGGGTGACATTACCTTTTTGAGTAAAGGAATTATTATAAATAGTTTGGCCGGTCAAATAATATACGTATGTGCCCGCATCCATAGGCAGGCCATTAAATTTCCCATCCCAACCTTTTGAAGGGTCGTTAGGCTCGTTCGATTCAAATATCTTGTTGCCCCATCTGTCAAATACTATAAAGTCCATTGACTTAATGCAATCTCCATGTACATATAACACATCATTCTGGTGATCTCCATTTGGAGAAAATGCTTTAGGAATGAATATTTGCCCGCAATTTTCCTGAACTGTAATTATTACCGAATCTCTCTTACTGCATCCTTCACTGTCTGTAATATCAACATAATAGGTTGTAGTGACTGTAGGAGTTGCGCTAGGGTCTGCACAGCTTGTGCATGTTAACCCGCTTGCCGGAGTCCAAACATAAGTATTGCCTGAAGCAGCTGGAGTAATGGTCAATACTATACTTTGTCCATTTACAACTGTTTCATTACAACAAGCTACCCCTGTGGGTGCCGGAGTAACGGTTACTTTAACACTATCAGTTGCTGAACATGAGCCATTAGAAACAGTAACTGTATATACGGTTGTAGTTAAAGGAGTTGCAGTAACGTTTGCACCGGTTGAAGGATTAACACTGCCTGCAGGTGCCCAGCTATAAGTTAAACCGCCTGTTGCACTTAAAGAAGATGTAGTTCCTGCACATATGGTTTGCGGGCTTGCATTTGCAGTAGGTACAGGAATTGAATTTATTGTTACAACGGCCGAAGTAGTTGCTTTGCACATACCATTGCTTACCTGTACAGAATAGGTAGTAGTTGACGCAGGTGAAACCGTAATAACACTGGTTGTTGCGGTCGAGCCACCACTCCAAACATAAGTACTTCCACCACTGGCTGTCAATGTTGTATTACTACCATTGCAAATAGAAGTATTACCTGTAATTTTCGGAGTTAATCCCGGAGCAACACTTACTAATGCACTTGCCGTTGCACTGCATGTGCCACTGGTTACCGTTACCGAATATGTTGTTGGGGTGGTTGGGCTTACGGTAATGGAAGCATTCGTCGAGCCATTCCCCCATAAATATGTACTACCACCAAATGCAGTTAATGTAGTTGAATCTCCCAGGCAAATTGTGTCTGATCTGTTTATTCCGGCGGTTAACGAAGAGCCTACTGTTACAATTACCTTAGTTGTATCTGTACATCCCGCTGCACTTGTTCCTATCACTGTATAAGTTGTATTAGTGGCAGGGCTTGCCGTTACACTGGCTCCGGTAGTTGCAGTTAATGATGTATTAGGTGTCCAGGTATAGGTAGCGGCACCATTTGCAGTCAGGTTCACACTGCCACCGGAACAAATGCCAGGCGATGGCGGATTTATTGTAACAGAAGGTTTAGCATTTACTGTTACCACAACCGTTTGTTGTGCACTGTTACAAGCACTTGTAGTTCCGGTTACACTATATGTTATTGTACTTACAGGGCTGGCTATAACGCTGGCACCTGTGGTTGCACTTAATGCTGTATTAGGAGTCCATGTATAAGTTATTGCGCCACTACCATTCAATGTAGTTGATTCTCCTGCACAAATAGTTGGAATTGTTGCGGATGCTATAATAGTCGGCGTAGGGTTTACGGTAATAACTGTTGTTGGTGTAATAGTACAGGTACCTGTTACCGTAGTTAATGTATATGTGGTGGTACTAATTGGATTGACAGTTACACTTGTCGTAGTTCCCCCTGAGCTCCATGTGTAACTTGTACCGCCAAGCCCTCCATTTTCACTTAGTGTTGTTGAACCACCAGAACATATAGTTGATGAGGAAGCTGAGATAGTTACAACAGGAGAAGGTGTAACCGTAATAACAACAGAATCTTTAGTAGCACCACAGGCTGTAGTAATATGCACAGTATATGTTGTAGTAACAGTTGGGCTTGCAACAGGATTTGCGATAGCAGCGTTACTTAAACTAGCCGAAGGCAACCATGAGTAAGCAGTTCCACCTGATGCAGAAAGGTTTGTTGAATTACCGGCGCATATTGTAGCAGGTGAATTAATTGAAACAGATGAACCACCACTGATAATAACATTAACGGCTTGCCTGTATGTTCCGGGGCAGGTGGAAACATAAATGGCAGTATCTTTTGTAAGCACACCGGTTGTATATGTTGCACCTGTTGCAATTGATGCTCCACCTGCCGATGTTGCGTACCAGTTTATAGTTGTTCCGCCAGGGACAGTACCTGTTAGCGAAGCGCTCAACGTAGCGGTTTGGCCGCTGCATATTGTATCGTTTTTAGCAACGATCTGAAAATTACTGATTGATGATATTGTTCCTACACCTCCTTTAGTAGCGCCATCAGCAGGGAACTTGGTCATTGATGCAGAACTTGTAGTGCCATTTGCACCGGCAGCTACAGATTCAGTTGCTCCGGCACTCGATGTTGCTATATACCCACCGCCACCGCCGCCGCCAGGCCCTTCCGCCTCATTAATATTACCCACAAATAGTGCACCTTTAACAAATACTTCACTCCCGCCAATACCACCATTTGCATTTATTGTTATTCCCGAAATACTACCAATTGAATTTATAAGTACCGTTCCACCAGCTCCTGCACCTCCTGCACCATCCTGCCCTGCATATGTAGTACTGCTTTTAGGTGTGCCTGTAGCATTAGCTCCATTTGCTCCGTTTGCTGATATTTGTCCGCCACCTGAAACTGTTCCATAGTTGACAAGATATACCATTCCGCCGCCATTTCCTCCAACGCCGCCAAAACCATCATCCTGATCACCAGCACCACCGCCGCCGCCAATAAATATTTTACCGGTAGAATAATCAAGTGGCCTACCGCCCCATCCTCCATTTGCGTCTCTATTATCGCCAGCCCAGGCCGAATTATTAGGCCCATCTTTTGTAGGATCCTGTTTATTAGCAGAAAAGGTATATCCGCCTCTTCCTCCACCTGACCTGTTACTTATAGAGGGTAGCCAGGAATATTCAAGTTTCCATGCAGCAATATCATTTGCCGTGCTAACATCAGGATTGCCGATTCCATCAACCCAGTTGGTAACAATTCCTCCATTAGCGCCGCCACCACCGCCGCCATTATGTGCATTGGAACCGCCGCCGCCATTGGCCGGTGAGCCCTTGCAATTTCGGCCACCGAATTGATCATATATCCATTCATATCCTGCTATTCCCTCTCCTTTACCTTTGCCGTATGAATATAGTTTCCCGTTAGATGCTGTATTACCGACTCCATAAATTGCACCATTACTATCTAACCTGGCGCCCCTAAAACCTTTGCCTGTAACATTTATACACCCCCCAGTATTAATTACAGTATTACCTAATACCTCTATACCAACAATTCCACCCGTAGCACTATCCCATGCATCACAAGTTATAGTATCGCCATTGCCTATAGTTAGATTATTATAGCGTGGCACGCGAATAATTTGTACCCTTCCTGCTGCGGTATAGTTATTTACAAGCCCGCAATCGAATTGAATTGTAGTTCCATCAGGCACTGAAGATACTTCAGCAAATTCATAGTTTCCGCAATTATTATATTTCGTTATTTGCCCCCAGGTACTATCATTTGGAATTGAAGTATTAGGGTTCCATGGTAAATTAGGTTTACCAATTATACTATCTCCCTGCATCTGAATTATCATAACAAGATCACCCGCGCCCAGGGCACCTGCAAAACGCCCTTTTGCGTTGAGGCCACTATTGGCAACAGTTATTGATGTGCTACCGGCAATTATATCAGCCGTAAGTGTGGTATATTCATTGACAACCACTGTAGAACTAACAGTAAGATTACCATTCTTACCGCGTTGAGCAAAACTATATACCGCAATAAAAGTTAAAATTAATACCAGGGCAATTTTCTTCATAAAATCGGTTTAGCCGAAAGAGCTAAGTTATTAATTTTTTTGAAAATCAACAGTTTTCAACTGATAGAGCTATTTACGGCTACTGTTTTGATAATATGAAGGGAAATATTCAGATAAAAATCCTTTATCATCTCTTATTTCAGCCGGTAAATTAAGAACTGATGATAGAAACCTCTCAGTAACTTCATGTATCAGAATATCAGGTTTTTCCTTCAAAATAGCCGGGACAGGTGGCGTTTTCACCCAGGTAAATACTGATCGATCGAACCTTGGTGATAAAAAATCTATTAAAGCACCCGTAAAACTATCATGGACTACAAACAATTTAAGTCCCTTCCCTTTATCAGGTAATTCCCTCACTACACAAGGTAATTTAGGGTCAACAATATTAGTAGAATCTGCAATTACTGGTTTATCACCTGACTTCAGTGTAAAGAAATAATAATGTGAAGTATACATATCATCGAAGCCCAAATGACATTGTAAATCGCCCCCATAGCCAAGTGATGAATCAATTTTATATTCAGTAATATTTTCAGGCTTTAGTTGTGGAAAGTCTTTGGATATCCGGCTCATGATCTTATAATACGCAAGGTAGGCGCCGAATCTGTTCCAATGGCTATCGGCTTCCATATAGGTTACTCTCGTGTTCTTTCCTTCTATCAACTCTTTACGATAATCTATCATCCGGATAAGTGTATCATCTTTAATGTAATTATATAACTGGTCCAGACGAGAGAATTGTGTTTCACATTGCAATCCCTGCGACATTAATTTAGGGTAAACATGCTCTTTTGCAGGTGGTATAGTAAAGTAATACTTTATCTTCTTCTCTTCAA
>DATHNG010000118.1:0-18460 GCA_035486275.1 Bacteroidia bacterium | reverse complement strand
TGCGTTAGGGATAGTAGTGGAAAGCCCACAGCGCAGCGAGGACTTGGAGCGGATAGCCCGACCCGCTAGGGGAACGCCCAAATGAAATTAAAATAGAATGACAAAAGGCAAAACAGGAATATTATTAGTCAACTTGGGAACACCAGACAGCCCGGAAACAGCTGACGTGCGCAAATACCTGATTGAGTTTTTGAACGACGGACGGGTTATCGATATACCTGCATGGCGTCGGAAATTGCTTGTTAATTTAATTATTGCACCTACGCGCGCATCAAAATCGGGGGCACAGTACAAACAAGTGTGGACCAAAGAAGGCTCACCGCTAATGGTGTATAGTAAACGGCTGGCCGATAAAATGCAAAAGCATCTTGGTTCCGATTATGTAGTTGAACTTGCTATGCGCTATCAAAACCCACCCATACAAAAAGCTATTGACAAACTATTGGGCAATCAGGCAGTGGAAAAACTTATAGTGGTGCCCCTCTACCCTCACTATGCATCTTCAAGCACGGGCTCAACTATTGAAAAGGTAATGGACGTTATTAAAAGTAAGGAAGTGGTGCCACACACAACTATTGTTGGGCCGTTTTTTAATAACCCTCACTTTATAAATGCATTTGCAAATATTGTAAAGCAGCAAAACAAGCTAGATGAATACGATCACTTTTTATTCAGCTACCATGGCCTGCCTGAACGGCACATTTTAAAGGGCTCAGCACAATGCGGCATGAATTGCCAGTTGAACGATTGCTGTAACACCTTTAGCACTGCCAAATTTTATTGTTACCGCGCTGAGTGTTTTGAAACCACCCGATTGCTGGTATCTGCATTGGGTATAAAAGAGGGGACTTATACTACAACTTTTCAATCGCGCCTGGGGCGCGACCCATGGATAAAGCCATATACCGATAAGGTTATAGAGGAAAAGGCTAAAAGTGGCATTAAACGCATACTGGCTTTTTCACCTGCTTTTGTGGCCGATTGTCTTGAAACACTTTTTGAGATCCGTACTGAGTATAACCATCTTTTTCAGCAACATGGGGGGACTCATTTACATCTCGTGGAGTCCTTAAATGATTCTGACCTATGGGTAGAGGCTTTGGGGAAGATTATTTTGGAGAATTAAGAATCGGCAATTAAAAATCACTTCTTTTTACGCCTGACCTTTTTACCATATTGTGGTGGCTGGCTTTCAGCCGCAACTTGTAAAGCCGGCTGCTCGGTCTTAAATGAGTCTTTTGCTTTTGAATATCCGATATCAAATCCTTCCGAAAAAAAATCTTCTATCGTCATATTAAATCCGAACTTAATTATACGAATAAGATTACCGAAAGAAATATTCCTTTCCTTTCTTTCATAACCACGCATCAGCGACCTGGCTATTTCACTTTCATTGGCTAGTTTTTCCTGGCTCATATTGCGTTCCTTGCGCAGACCAACTATTCTATCAACTAACTTTCCCAGGTATTTCTTTTCTACTTCGCTTAGTTCTGTTTTCATCGGCGTAAAATTCCCTAAAACATAAGTCACCTGTAACTCTATTTATAAACCCTCTATATATAGATATTTTTACTATATATTAGCATGCGAAAATCTATAATACTTTAATATCATACCATTATGAAAAGAATTTGGGGCAGGTTCACAGTTCTTCTTTACATCATTGCTTTTTCCCAGGCGAGATAGAAGATAGCGTACTCTATACTGATTTCATGTAATTTTCGTATTTGCGAAGTAAGATATACCTTTACTTTGCCTGCTCATATTTTATTGAAATTCAACACATTAAAATAACAATCGATCTGACTAACCGCTAAATACAAATTTTTATAAGGATGCGATTATTAGTTCATGCTAACTGCTCTGAAAGGCCCCAAAGCCAAAAACTCTGAAAAAAAGAGGCAAAAGGGTATTGCAAAAGAGAAATAATATTATCTTTGCGGTCCATTTTAAAAAAACATGAACAAAAGCAAGCAATACGAGACCATTTTTATTCTGACCCCTGTACTAAGTGAGGAGCAGACCAAGGAAGCGGTAGATTTTTACCGTAAAACCCTTAAAGACAGTGGTTGTAAGATAGTAACCGAAGAACATTGGGGACTAAAGAAACTGGCGTATCCGATCCAGAAAAAGAGCACCGGTTTTTACCATGTGTTTCAATTTGAAGGACCTGGAACTATTGTTAAGGACCTTGACATTGCTTACTACCGTGACGAACGCGTATTGCGCTACTTAACCGTATCGCTCGACAAGCATGCTATTGCTTACCTTGAAAAGAGGAAGCTTAAGTTTGGTAAGGGCAAGGAAGGCGATCACAAGAAGAAAGCAGAATCTACATTAAATTAATATAATCAGTCATGGCAGAAAACACATCAGCAGCAAGTAACGAAGTACGCTACCTTACTCCTCCTCCAATTGAGGTGAAGAAGAGCAAATATTGCCGCTTTAAGAAATATGGTATTAAGTATATCGATTACAAGAACCCTGACTTTTTGAAGAACTTCATTAATGAACAAGGTAAGTTATTACCTGTACGTATTACAGGTAACTCATCGAAATACCAACGCAAAGTAGCACAAGCTGTAAAAAGAGCTCGCCATATGGCATTGCTTCCTTTTGTAGGCGATCTTATTAAATAATATTAAAGCACAAAATCAGCCATGGAAATTATCCTTACTAAAGACGTAGAAAACTTAGGCATACAGTATGACCTTGTAAAAGTGAAACCAGGCTATGCCAGGAACTTTTTGATACCAAGAGGCCTTGCACAAGTTGCAACCGAAAGCAACCGCAAACAATTAGCTGAAATTATTAAACAAAGAGCTCACAAAGAAGAGAAATCGAGGACCGATGCTACCAACATGGCTAAGAAACTTAAGGACTTAGTTGTTAAGGTTCCGGCTAAGGTTGGCGAAAACGGCAAAATATTTGGTTCAGTTAACTCTATTCAATTGGCTGAAGCTATTGCCAAACTTGGTTATGTAGTTGACAGAAAGAACATCAGTCTGCCTACCGATTCTATTAAGACTGCTGGCAAATACACTGCTAACGTTAAGCTTTACAAAGAAATAGCTACTCCAATGGAATTTGAAGTAGTTGCTGAGTAATTAGCTAACGAGTAAAATTGAAAAATCCCCTACTGAAAAGCAGGGGATTTTTTATTTAAGCAAACATACACAACTAATTGGTTATCAATAGAACACTAAAACTCCATTGAAGTCTGGCTTGGCCCACGTTTTTTGGGCTTGTCTTCCTTAGGTTTTTGCGATGGTTCCGGCAGGCTTGATTTAGTTGTTGCTCCACCCGTAGGTTTAGCTACTACAACTTTAGGCTTTACAGGCGTAGCCTCCAACTTTGACCTTAGTTGCTCCATTGGTGATTCCCCACTATTGTCATCAAAATCCAATAGGTCTTTAGGTGCTGCAGGGGTATTGGGGCTTGCAGGTGGCACATCCTTAGGTGCATTTGGGTCTCCAATAAACTCAACTTCTTTAATACGAGTATAATTTAATGGCTTGCCTAATGCCTTCATACCCATAATAGGTATATGCTCATCCATACTCAACTTCAGGTCTGGTAATTCTTTACCCTTCTCCTTACTGAATTTTATCTCAGCTATAGGATGCTTAATATCGGTTACGGCTTCCAGTTGCGAAGCATCAGTCTCCGATATAAACTTGATCTTTTTATCGGTTACCTCAGGCACAAAACGCTTGATATAATACTTCTTCTTTTCGCCTTCCCAATAAGCAGCTGTTATTACCTGCTTATCGTCAAACTTGGTAATAAGAACCATATCTTCTTCAAAATGCGATGTGAGCTCGAAGCTGCTCAACCTGTAATTCCCATCCTGGGTCATTACAAGTATCTTATCTTCACCAGAGAACTCGCCAATAAATGTCCCACGCTCATCAGTATTCAGGCGGTGCACAGTGTCGTCGTACCATATTTTTTGTGCACTAAGCGTTGATACTCCTTTCTCCTTCTGCTGAACTTTGCGCACGGGGTACTTGGTTACTATGTTGCCCATTGCATCCCGGCCTTTAATAGCCAGGTCAGCAAAATTCACATCGAATATTTTAACCCGGGCTGTCGTTGTAGCCTTTAAATTCACGGTAACAACTTCAGCCTCTCCATTCGGGTTAGCAGTAAAGTAAAGCACTTCAGAACCTTCATTGCCGCGTGTAAGAGCATACTCCTTATCACGTATAATAGAAGTAACCGCAAAACGCTTCATAAATGTTGCGCCCTTTGAACCATCTCTATACACTAAGTTATATATAGTACGCTCGTCGTTACGCTTGAAGGTATTGATATATATAATATCCTTTCCAACGAATGCTTTTTCGGCAACGCGCGTAACTAACATTGTTCCATCTCTGCGGAAAACAATAATATCATCGATGTCTGAACAATCGCATACAAATTCATCTTTACGCATACTGTAACCGGCAAACCCTTCTTCGCGGTTTACGTATAGCTTTTGGTTCGATGCTGCTACACTTGTAGCCACAATTGCGTCGAATGATTTTATCTCTGTCTTACGTTCTCTTCCCGTTCCGTATTTCCTCTTAAGTTCCTTATAGTATTCTATTGCGTATTCGGTAAGGTTATCGAGGTTATGCTGTACTGCTTTCAGTTCATCAAGTATTTTCTTCATGAACTCTTCAGCAATAAAACTATCGAACTTCGATATTCTCTTGATCTTTATCTCGGTGAGTTTTATAATATCTTCTCTTGTAATCTCACGTGGGAATTTCTTCTTATGTGGTTTCAATCCTGCTTCAATGGCTTCTAATACTTCTTCCCATGTTTCGCAGTTCTCAATATCCCTGTATATGCGCTTTTCAATAAAAATCTTCTCTAATGAAGCAAAATGTAACTGCTCGGTTAAATCATGCTTTTTAACTTCCAATTCCTTTTGCAATAAGCCCAAGGTACGTTCTGTCGCAATCTTCAGCATTTCACTTACGCCTAAAAAGCGTGGCCGTTGGCCTTCAATTACACAGGCATTAGGTGAAATAGAAAGGGCGCAATCTGTAAATGCATATAGTGCATCAATGGTTTTATCGGGCGATACACCAGCAGGCAAATGAATAAGTATTTCAACATTCTCTGCTGTATTATCCTCAATGTTCCTAATCTTGATCTTACCCTTTTCGTTAGCATTTATAATAGAATCTATTAACGATGAAGTTGTAGTACCAAACGGAATCTCAGTTATAGTAAGTGTCTTTTTATCGGTAACAACAATCTTGGCCCGTACCAATATCTTGCCACCCTTCATTCCATCATTGTAGTTGGACATGTCGGCCATACCGCCTGTAGGGAAATCAGGGTATATATGTGGCTTAATACCTTTTAATACCTTAATAGAAGCATCTATAAGTTCATTAAAGTTATGCGGCAATATCTTACATGCCAAGCCAACTGCAATACCTTCGGCACCCTGGGCTAAAAGCAATGGGAACTTAACCGGTAGCAGAACAGGCTCTTTATTTCTGCCATCGTAACTGGCTTGCCAAACGGTAGTATCGGCATCAAATACAACATCTAATGCAAACTTTGAAAGGCGGGCCTCAATATAACGTGGAGCAGCAGCAGAGTCACCGGTGAATATATTACCCCAGTTTCCCTGCATATCTATCAGCAGGTCGCGCTGGCCTAGTTGAACCATTGCATCACCAATAGAAGCATCACCATGCGGGTGGTACTTCATTGTATTACCTATAAGATTAGCAACCTTATTATACCGTCCATCCTCCAATTCATTCATAGAATGCAGGATACGTCTCTGAACAGGCTTTAAACCGTCCTCAAGTGCTGGTACAGCACGTTCCAGAATAACATAAGAGGCATAGTCTAAAAACCAGTTCTGGTAAAGCTGGGGAAGGTGAGTAACACGAGATGATTCTATACCATCTGCATCACCACCATTAGCCTCATTACCAGACGATTCATCACTTAAGTTCTCGTCGTCTTTTCTTCCTTTATCTTCTGTCATAGGTTAAAAGTGGCGCAAAAATAAGCTTTTGCGTATGCTGTAAAGGAAAATGAAGGAATAAGATTTAAACAGCCCTATGTAATTTACCAACAAAAGGCCCTTATTTACTTTGAAACGACCATTTTCCGGGTCACCCAAACACCATTTATACCAAATGAATAGAAGTACACCCCGGGAACAAATTGTTCACAATTGAGTCTTATAGATTGTTCTCCGGGAGAAACTTTTTTATAATTCTCTGTATAAAGCTTTCTTCCTGTAATATCCGAAACACTGAAATCAACATCAGATTGTTTAGTTAGCCTATAATTTATTTGAGAAATAGTATTGAAAGGGTTGGGGAAATTCTGTGCCACAGTAAAGTCGTTTTTCTGCAATTCATTTATTCCAAGTGGTACGGTTGTAATCATTGCAAACACATCAATATTCTGAAAATAAGAAGCCCCATCTGACCCACCGGAAAAGGCACTATCGCCAGTACAATCATAAAACAACACACTTCCATTATTGGTCGGATAGAAACCTGTGGATTGATACTTATTATATTGAATAAAACTATTGGCAATAAAACTGCCCTTTGAGTCCTGCACTTTAGAAAAGTTGCTTGGTTCGGCCAACGTATAAACTCCACCATCGCATGATCCTACAAAGCTTCCATATCCGTATATAAACCAACAGCTATCAATTTTCGGGCCGTAGTATTTTACAGTAACTGCAAACTTAGTACCTGATGGCAAATTATAGTTTTCAGGTATTTTAATATAATTAATGACTGAATTACTGTTCGTATCTCCAATCAACTTACTTACAATTTTAGTATCATTTAAAACACTTGCTGTCGGGTACCCATTCGCATCAACTGAATTAAGTTGAATATCCAAAGTATCATTCAAGCCACTGTGATTTACCTGCACTATCGGCACTATTATTGTATCTATTACAATTTGACTTATTGAATCAACCGCTACTGACTTATTTATATAAGGATCAATAAGACTATCAAAAGCAATTGCAAAATAATTTATAACATAATAATTACTAATTGAACTATCGGTTGGGTATCTGTAATTCATATTCATTAGCTGAACCTGATCGCGGGTATAGTTAGCTGAACCCCAGGCTTCAGCATCGGCCGAATCGTAGTTAATTACTACAAGATTTGAATCGCCGCCTAATTGCAATGGTTTATACGCTTTATGAATTTGCAATACAGTCTTTTTAATCGGCTTAACTGCATTTATGTTTTGCCCAAAAGCCAGTATTGTTTGAATGCTACAAACAAATAATAAAACCATTTTATGGTTGATTCCAAGGCTAAATGACCTCATCAATTTCATAGCTGCAAATGTATCTTTTTCTTCCCAGTGAAATTAATACAAAGAAAAAGCCCCCCGAGTACTCGGGGGGCTTTTCAAAATTAAACCAAACTTAAATTATTCTGAAATAACCATTTTCTTGGTTACTACGCTACCATTTACATTAAATGTGTAGAAATACACACCTGGGGTGAAGTCAGTAGCATTAAGGCTAATTACGTGTTGACCAGGAGTGCTGTTAGAATAGGTATTGTTAACCAATGTTCTTCCGGTAATATCTGAAACAGTGAAAACAACATCAGATGATTTTGTTAAGCTGTAAGAGATATTAGTTGTTTTGTTATAAGGGTTAGGATAGTTTTGACCAACTGAAAGGCCACTATTATTAACGTTGTTTACACCATCAATGTTTGCGTAAACCAAAGCAAATATTGCCATATCCTGATATCCGTTTGAACTTACAATGGTATTAGAACCAGAGGTACATTGTTGTCCAAAATAGTCATCGCCACCTAAGTAAGTATTGGTAGGATAAGCATAGGTTTCTTTGCTTGGCATTGTTAAAATCGGGCTTGTTGTAGCAGGCTTAGCTGAAGAAATATACTGCCAGCCGGTTAAGAAAGTATTAGCAGTTATGCTAACCTTTCCTTTAATAGAGTCTAATCCAGCATTTAGCTTATAAACACCACCAATTTTTCCACCAATCTTGGTAGTATCAGGGAATGCACTGTTACCGCTACATGTAGAAGTAGGGAAACCATATAAGAAACCACAAGAGTCTCTGTGATTAACACCAGAGAAATATTGAATTGTTACAGCAAAAGGACCATTAACTGCTAAATTTGGATTTAGTTGTAACTCATAACCGTATAACCAGTTTTTGCCTTTACCAGATAAACCGGTATCTTGAATAATTGTTTGAGACCAAAGTACAGTTGCGTTGGGAGCACCTGCGGTAACGCCATTGATCTGAACAACTAAAGTATCATTCATTCCAGAAACGTTTTGTTGTCCTATTGGAATAAATAATGAATCTACAGTTACTCCATTATCAAACTTAGGGTTAGTGCTATTATAGTAGCTATAACCATTGCCTGAAATAGCATCAAGAATTGTATCAAATACTACAGAAGCTGAGTGAATCAAAGTATTGTTCGTGGCTGTAGCACCTGTATCTCCAAGATTATAACGGGTGTTAAAATCCTGAATATATCCTGGTTGTCCAAGAGAAGGAGAACCACTGTATCCTAATGTATATTGGTTCGCTATTAATGAATCGCTATAAGGATAATCTAAAAATGCATAAACATTGGTACCGGCGCCAGTTGGCTTATGGTTAAAATGCCTAGCCGTAGGAACGGTTTTGCTCATTTGAGTAGGACTCTTCTTTGTAACCTTTGAGGTCACTTGTGCACCTGCTCCAATTGTCAATAAAGACAATCCGCAAACAGCTACTAAATTGTAAACTTTTTTCATAGTTTTTGGTGTTAATTTTTAGTTTGAGGCACTAAATTAGATATAATTTTGACATGGCCTAAGTTTTTTTCTGCATTTTTTGTTAACACAAGGTAAATTATGTGTTAAAATTAGGTATTCCCCATTTGCCTTGCACTTTCATCACCTGTTCAATAATATCTCGTACACAGCCTTTTCCGCCATCTTTATCTGAAATATACAGTGATATTTCCTTGATTTCAGGAACAGCATCTTTAGGGCAAGCAGGAACACCTACTTTACTCATCACCTCAAAATCTATCAAATCATCTCCCATATATAAGATTTCATCCAACTTCAAGTCATAAATGCTCGCAAATTCCTTCAAAGCATCCAACTTATCATGGGTTTTCATATAAACATCATTAATTCCAAGCCTGTTCAGTCTCTGCTTGACTGCCAATGAGTTACCACCTGTTATAATGCATAAATGGTAACCTGTTTTGACAGCGTGTTTCATAATCACACTATCCTTCATATTCATAGTCCTGACCAATTCGCCATTGGGCATTAAAATAATGTTCCCATCGGTTAAAACACCATCCACATCAAAAACCAATGCCCTAACCTGATTTAGTAATTCCTTAAAGTTTTTTTGCATGGGCGTGTATGTTGAATGCTCTTTGTCAATTTCTTATAAATTTTCAAATATTCCGGCTTACCTGAAAGCATTTTTTCATGCTTTTTAATTGTCTTTTTGTCATTTCGCAAAGCCGGGCCGGTTTGTGACTGAAGAGGTGACCTTGATTTTATTTTAGCAATTGTTTCTTCTATCAGCGGCAGTAATAAATTAAAAGGTATTTTATCTTCTTTAAGAATATCATCGGCAATTGCAAACAAATGATTTGTAAAATTATTTACAAAAACCGCTGCCATGTGCAATTTAGCGCGCTGTTTGGAAGTAAGTTCATTTACCTTTCCACCCAATTCTTTCACCAATCCTTCTAATATTTTCTTCACATTTTCATCTGATGCTTCAATGCAAAATGGAATACTCTTTTTTAGTAAAGAATCTTTTGAGAATGTTTGTAGCGGATAAAGTACCCCATATCTACTTGTGATTTTTTTCAATAGCGACATATCAACAGCCCCTGAAGTATGCAAAACAAGTTTATTCTTCAATCGTAATACTGAAGCCACCTGCTCTATAGCATCGTCTTTAACGGCAACAATGTATATATCTGCATCCGCAACAATTTCATTCAGGTTATTTGTAGATGCACTTTTAAAAACTGATGCCAGTTGTTTTGCATGTGCATTGCTCTTGCTATAAATCTGAACAATATCATGCGTTTTATGCAAAGCCTTAGCCAGAGCGCTAGCTACATTACCAGCACCAATAAATACAATTTTACTACGCTTTGATTTCATTCAAAGAGGTATTACCGGCTTTCGCTTCCCTACTCTTTAAAATTCTCTGCCTTATGGCAAGAGTAGTACCTAATATCATTATTAAACAACCAATCCACAATACATTTATATACGGAAATATAATAGCTTCCATTACAATATAATCTTTAGCAACCTTTTTCGCTTCCGACACAGCTATGTCAATTTTATGTGTTTTAGGATCGATCTTACTAAACGAAAATTCCAAGCCGAGCTTAGACAATGTATCATCAATCGAGCGAACTTCATTCCCGGAAATAACATAAACAGGTTCTGCAGTGTATATCTTTCCTGTAGAATCAATTACTTTCATTACTGCACCTACAACTATATCTCCTTCCTTTAAACCATATTTTTTCAAATCGATATGGCTATCTAAAGAACTCAAGATAATTGTATCTCTTGAAGAATATATTTTATCTCCAACAGTTAAAGCAGATGTTCGGGGCAAAACATACTCGCTTCCTTTGTTTTCATCTTTCAGGCTGTTCGGGTCAGCATATGTTATATGTGTGTAAATATCTTTACTCCAGAAATGCCTGGTAGAAGGCTCTGCAACATTTCCCATTTGCGGATTTAACTGAATAAGCGGAGTTAAGGTAAACTGAGAAGTATATTTTTTTGTTTCAATATTCTTTGTCAGATATTCTATGTTGTAAAGAATATTTTTCCCAACCCTGTGCTTACCTGTATAGGTAACATAGTAATCGCCCATACGTAACGTGTCTCCCTGGTCCATCCGGATATTTGTAGCATCAGAAAAACTTTCATCAATTGATTTTACGCTTTTCTTAGATGTATTTACAGATATCACATCCTTTTTTGAAGTTGAAATAAGCGCGCCCATCATAACCAATGCAAAGCCCACATGGGCAAATGACGCACCACCCTTCAGGAAATTTGTTTTTTTGTTTTTTACCCAATAATAAAAGTTCTCACAAACGGCAAACCAACTCATGGCCAGCAATGCAATATAAAATCCGTTTGTTTCATTTAGCATTAATACGCTGCATACAGTAAATGCTACACTGCAAATAAACGGTAAAGTCATTTGCCTTATTAATTGCTTCATATCTGTATTCTTAAACTTAAAATACAAACTGAAACTTAATATGAGTAACACCAAAATGGCAAAAGGGATCTGCCATTTATTATAAAAACCAATGCGATCTACCGGTGGAGCCTGGTTTGCAAGCTTTGCCAACGATTCTTTAAATACAGGAGTATGCCTGCTTAAAAAGCCAAATAATTTGGCTGTAACGGGAATAGAAGTAGTTGCTACAATTTGAATACATGACATTAATAAAACCAATGCACCCAAGAACATCCAGAACTCTCTTGACCATAGGTCTTCTTCTTGCTTATCTCGTGGTATTCCTTTCCAGTTCATAATTACCAAAATAGTTGAAAGAATAATAAAGAAGAAAAGATATATCAGTAACTGGCCCGATAAACCCAGATCGGTAAATGCATGAACAGATGTATTCCCTAAAATACCGCTACGTGTTAGAAAGGTTGAATACAATACCAGGATAAAAGTAATTATCGGAAACAAGAATGTTGAAAGCGCGGAATTTTTTCTCGCCTTATGAACTATCATTACATGCCCTGCACCAACATAGGTTAGCCATGGAATCAGCGAGGCATTTTCAACCGGGTCCCATGCCCAGAAACCACCAAAAGAAAGAGATTCGTATGCCCATGCACCACCCATTAAAATACCTGTACCCAATATCATAATACCAAAGAATGTCCATGGAAGCGCATCTAATTGCCACTCGCCATATTTCTTTTTCCATAAACCAGCAATTGCATAAGCGAAAGGAACAACGGTAGAAGCAAAACCAAGGAATAAGGTTGGCGGATGAATGGTCATCCAGTAATTCTGCAGCAAAGGATTAAGCCCTGTGGCTGTCTTTGCCAACATAGATGCATAGTTAGGCGTACTGAATATGGGTGAACCTGCAAAACCGGGAGTATCCTTCAGTAATGTAAATGGATTGCTTCCTATTGGATTTTTCCAGCCGAAAATATAAAAACCAAGCAGCATTGATGCGAGGAATACTTGCGCGACAGATATAACTGTCATTACAGGAGCTTCCCATTTTTTAGCAGTGCGAATAAGCACATTACCTAAAACAACCTGCCAGAATGTCCATAACAGAAAACTACCTTCCTGCCCACCCCAGAAACAAGCGAGCGTATACCTGCGTGGCATTGCATCGTTAGAATACTCCCATACGTAATGATACTGGTACATGTGGCGGAATATCATACAGAACAATGTGGTCATAATACCGATTACTCCTAATGAATGCAGCCAGAAACCAATGCGGCCTAATTTTTTCCACGGGCCATTTTCTAACTCATCGTTATTTGCTGAATTGAAATAACAATACGCGGCAAATAAAGATGCTACAAAAGATAAAAAGATAAATGCGTTACCGGCGGTCTGCCAGCCAATTCCTTCCCCAATGTATGTTACTTCGTTCACGTTCGGTTGAAGAATTACATTGAGCTTTGTTTCTTCTGTGAAGGAATGCTATCGACTGTATATTTTGACGGGCATTTCATAAGTACATCGGCAGCTGAAAAACAATTTCCATCCTGCGCCTTACCAATTACTACAATCTGATCTGATTTTTCAAAATCATCCGGTTCTGGTTTGCCTAACGACACCTTGCGTTCTGAACCGTCCCTATCAATAAGGTAGAAGGTAAACAGGTTTGCATTTACATGTGCATCGTATTCAAACGGTTTTGATTTATCTAACTTGCCCACAACGTGATAAACATTGCCCGGGTGATCACTTGCCTCCTTAAAAGAGGCGTATGTACTATTGTTTGATAATGAAGTAAGTATCACTCCAAATGCAATTGCAATAACAATAAGCGCTACTATGTGGGTCTTTTTCATTTTACTTATTTTTGTCAGCCTCAATTTCCTTTTCCATTTTCGCCACCTTTCTATCTATCATTACTAAATACAATAGTAATCCTATTAGTATTATAGCCACTACACCAACCACTACATATATTTTCCCATCGGCCTTTAACCTGTCTGCCATTTCAATACTACCATCGGCCGATGATTGGGCATATAACATAGTAGAGCAAAGTACGGCAATAAAGGTTGCAAAGTTCCTGATTATTCTCATATTTTATTATGATGATAGCTGTTTATTTTTTCCATTCGAATATTGATAGATGCTATCCAGGCAGATAACAACACCCAACCCATTACGGCAGGGTAAAACACCATTCGCATGTGATTATCAAGGTCGTATTGATTAAAACCGGGGTTACCTCCATTGCCGGGATGTAAAGAATCTACGTTACTCAGGCGTGGATATATCATAACAAACACTATCATCATTACATAGGCAAATATGTTGTAAACTGCTGCTACCCGGGCTTTTTTCTGTTCGTCATCCATTGATATTCTCAATACTATATATGCAAAATAGCTAAGCAATGCAATCAGCGCTCCGTTCAGTTTTGGATCAGGTGCCCACCAATCTTTACCCGTTTCTCCCCAGGTATACCTGAGCCACAACATACCCGTTATTAAGCCAAGTATACCAAAAACCGTTCCTGTATTTGCTGTTTGCGATGCTATAATGTCAAACTCTTTTTTAGGGTCCATCAGGTATTTAATACTATAAACCAATGACACGGTAAAAATGAACATCATTGCAAACCACATACACACATGGAAGTAAAGGTTTCTGATTGTTTCGTGTAAAATAGGCTTAGCTGGCACAGGTATTAAAAAACCTGCAATTGCAGTATATATCAACAGCAAAGCGCATAAAAATTTCCACCATTTTGCTGTAAGAATACCTTGTGTCATATAACATCCCTTTCAGGGGAATTTTAATCGCGCCAAAGATATGGAAATAATAAATAGCAGAGGGCTGCAATTAAGGCATCTAATGAGAGTAAAGCAGCAAGGTTTCCTATATATTCCGAAGGGTTTGGCTGCATGCTTTGAGAAGAAAGATGTTGGGCGATAATAAGCAGTGGAACAAGTAACGGAAAACTGATAATTGCCATTAAGGTAAATCCGCCACCACCTTTAATTGAAATTGCAAATGCCATAGTAAGTAATGAAGATATACCCCATACGGCCAATAAAACGGTAGCCATGAACACCGCAATACTACCGACCGGATTCCCTGTAAACATTATATATACCAGCAATGTAATTATGCTTACAACAACCATAAATATACCATTATATAATAGCCTTGCCAGGATAAACCGGGCCGGAGAAACAAGTATATATATATACAGCATCTCCCCTTCTCTGCCAGAAAAACTGCCCGAAGCGGCAAACATTGAAATGAATATTATCAGTATCCAGAAAAGTGCATTCCAGGTAACCGGTTCAAGGTCGTGCTGAAATGCCAGGTAGGTAATATATACTGTGCTTGCTATATAAAGCAATATGGCCAGCCAAGCCCGCCTGCTTCTTAATTCATGGCGCAATTCACGCTGCATTATGGCTATCAGCTGGTTCATATATTAATAGGCTATAAGAGGCAATTTAACTGTAAAAGTAGTGCCCTTATTTTCTTCACTCACAAAATCAATACGTCCCTTCATAAGGTCTACATACCTTTTTACAATATTAAGGCCTAAACCGGTACCCTGAATGGTTGATACATTTTTAGCCCTAAAAAAGCGATCGAACATAAAAGGCTTATCTGCTTCAGGAATACCTACACCACTATCTTTTACCGACATTATTAATTCATCCCCCGTATTCGATACTGAAAAATCAATATAACTTTTCTCTGGTGAATATTTAATAGCGTTATTCAATAAATTGGTTAAAATATTTCGCAAAAGGTTCTGGTCCATATTAACATCTCGAATAGTTGCTGCATATAAGTAGTTTATTTGCTGACCCGGTTTCACAACTACCCTTATTTCTTCAACAACTTCCGCGCAAAACTTATCGAGTCTAAAAACCGCAGGGTTAACACGAACCAAGCCGCTTTCCAACTTATCAAGCGAAAGGAAATCTGTTAAAATATTGGTCAGATTCTTTACTGTAGAACGTATACGGTTTATGTGCCTTATCTTGTCTTCTTTCTGAGAAGGGTCATCGTATTTTTCCACCAACGCTACTGAAGACATGATGGTACTCAGTGGGGTACGGAATTCGTGCGAGGCCATCGCCACAAATCGTGATTTCAGCTCATTTAATTCCATTTCTCTTTCCAAGGCTTTGGTTAATTCCCGCTGCAATATCAATTCAGTAGTATCTAATATAAAACATACTACAAGCGGGCCATCTGCTGTATTAAAACTACTTATGCTTACTTCAACAGGAAATTCTGTAGCATCTTTTCTCAATCCGAATACAGCCATTGCACGAATCATAAGTCTCGTCTCCGGGTGAGCATTGATCTCCCGCTTTCTATCTAAATGCCCTTGCCTGAATCGTTCAGGGAATAGTGTTGATATACTTTTCCCGATCAATTCATTTATGGAATACCCGAACTGTTTTTCAGCTTCTGGGTTAACCGTTACTATGTTCCCGTTATTATCTGAAATAATAATACCTTCTGTTGCATATGTAAACAGCGCATTCATACGTTGGTTACTCTTTTCTTCCTCGGCCCTGCTTTGCTTGAATTTTACGATCAAAAAAGCTGATATCCATATACTTAAAACTGCCGAACTCCTATTATAAAGAAGGTTATAAAACTTGTCAGGATCAATGGTAAGGTTCGAAAAATAATAACCTATTATGATGTCTATAGTGGCCAAAACAGTATATATATAGGTATATCGTGTGCCCGGAATAAGTATAGTAAGCAATACAATAGCTATAGAAACAAATGCAACAACAGTATGTAAACCTGAATATATTTGAAAACAAACAACTAGGAAGGCTAACCCAACACTGAGCGCTAAATAACCTCTTTCCTTTTTATTCAATGGAGTACTTGACATGGCTGCAAAGATAGAACCTTAGTTTTGCAAAACCGGTCATAAATAACCCTATCATTCCCTCCAATCGATAAAATTCATTGATTTTCAATATATTAACATCACATTTATCACTATTTATTCATTACCGGTAAAGATTTTAGCCAATACTGTATATCAGAAAGATTTATTTCTTACATTTGCATCCCGAAAAAAAATAAGGTATCATGTCAAGAATATGTCAAATTACAGGTAAAAAGGCGATGGTAGGAAACAGTGTTTCCCACTCTAACCGCAAGACCAAGCGCAGGTTCAATCCAAATCTTCAAGACAAACGGTTTTTTGTTCCTGAAGAGAACAAGTGGGTTACCATAAAGGTATCTACCGCCGGAATAAAGATAATTAACGTAAAAGGCATTTATGCCTGCCTTAAGGAAGCCAGGGAAAAAGGCTTTATAACAACTACCAAGTAACGTTTCAAACCTAAAGCATCATGGCAAGGAAAAGAGGTAATCGTATACAGGTAATTCTTGAATGCACAGAGCACAAAGCAAGTGGCTTGCCTGGAACATCAAGGTATATTACCAAAAAGAACAAAAAGAATTCTCCTGAACGTATCGAGTTGAAGAAATACAACCCGGTAATGAGGAAGATGACAGTTCACAAAGAAATTAAGTAATCTATTAATACTGACACGTCATGGCAAAAAAGACTGTAGCAACATTTAAAACAGGTAAAGGTAAAGACTTCGTTAAGGTGATAAAGATGGTTAAATCACCAAAGACTGGTTCTTTCAGTTTTAAAGAAGAAATTGTAAATAAGGATCACGTAAAGGATTTCCTTACAGCTAAATAATTTTAGTACACCTTATTAAAGCTTTCTTCTTACAACAGGAGAAAGCTTTTTTTATTTCCCCATATGGAATCGCATAACTATCTCGACACAACAAAAAAGGTTTTCCTTCAGTATAAAATAATGGCAGAAGATGCTATGGCACAGGTTACCGATGAACAATTGTTCTGGGTGCCCTCAGCAGAATCGAACAGTATTGCAGTTATTGTAAAGCACCTTTGGGGTAACATGCTTTCGAGGTGGACTAATTTCCTTACTACCGACGGAGAAAAAGATTCGCGTGACAGAGACGCTGAATTTATTACGACTGATATAACTACACGTGCCCAGCTTATGGAAAAATGGAACGAAGGATGGAAATGTTTTATTGATTGCCTTAATTCTTTAAAACCTGAAGACCTGCAAAAGATTGTAAAGATCCGTGCCGAGGACCATACTGTTATTGATGCACTTATTCGTCAAATGGCTCATTACTCTTCACACATCGGGCAAATAGTGTACCTTGCCAAGGCTCAAAAGAATGAAGGATGGAAATCATTATCAATACCGAGAGGGCAATCGAAGCAGTTCAACGCTAAAATGATGGGTGATAAAAAATAGTTTATGAAGCTACGCGATATATTTGGTGGAAAGAAAAAAGAAGGCGGACTTGATATCGGGCTGACGAAAACCAAAGAAGGTTTTTTTGCAAGACTTGCACGTGCTATTACCGGCAAAGCCACTATTGATGCAGAAGTACTTGATAATATTGAAGAAACATTGATTGCATCGGATGTTGGAACCACAACTACCGGTAAAATAATTGCCAACCTGCAGGAACGTGTTAAGAAGAACAAGAACATACAAACCAGTGAGGTGTATGGTATACTTAAAGAAGAGATATCAAACCTGTTAACGGCAAGTAATAATGGCGCCGGTCCTGAGTTAACTGAAGGCACACCTTATGTAATAATGGTAGTAGGTGTAAACGGGGTTGGAAAAACCACAACCATTGGTAAGCTTGCAAACAATTTTAAAAAATCAGGGTTAAAAGTTGTGCTGGGTGCTGCCGATACTTTCCGAGCTGCTGCAGTTGAACAACTTACCATATGGGCCAAACGAGTAGATGTTCCCATTGTATCACGAGGTATGAACGCTGATCCTTCGGCAGTTGCATTTGATACCGTGCAATCTGCTGTAGCACAAAAAGCCGATATAGTTATTATTGATACTGCTGGCCGACTTCATAACAAAGTTGGTTTGATGAGTGAATTATCAAAAATAAAACGTGTTATGCAAAAGGTTATACCAACTGCACCACATGAGGTTTTATTGGTACTTGATGCATCTACCGGACAGAATGCAATTGAACAGTGTAAAGAATTCACCAAGACAACCGATGTTACTGCACTTGCATTAACCAAACTTGATGGCACTGCTAAGGGTGGTGTAGTTATTGGTATATCCGATCAGTTTAAAATACC
>DATHNG010000117.1:0-10067 GCA_035486275.1 Bacteroidia bacterium | reverse complement strand
GAATTGAACCTGTAATGCATGTTACTGATTATTAATCATTTGCATTGCTAGCTAAGCATTAGGTGAAGGAAAGGTGATACATCTTTCAAATTAGTAGATATTCACAATAAAGATCTCTTCCGTCATTGAATCATAATACTTGTGTTACCCAACATCCTCATTTCATCATCAAACACGCGGATAGAATATGAACCTTTTGACATAGATCTAGTATCTAATTTACATTGCTTACCTGTAAACACAATCCATTGTGGTTTCTTTCTCTTACTCTCAGAAATTCTCAGGAAATGCTTGCCATGTGTGTTGACGAATACAGTAGGCGTTTTTTGAAAAAGCTTATGACAAATTTTTACATAGCTATAATTTCTTGACCCCAGAGTTTGTTTTGGAATTGAATCTTTAACCGGGTATTTATAAAAAGGTATAACTTCTATACCACTGGTATTAGTTAACCAGTTATCAGCATGCTTGTATTGTGAAAGACAGGATGCCGTAATATTCTTTCCCGGGTATTTGGAAAGAAGAAAAATAATTTTGTTACCCTTTGTAATGATAGTATCAATGGTAGCCCCTTTGGTATTTTCAACTATATAATCCTGAACCGGTAATTTCGGATTGTGAGGGATTATTGAATTCGCTCTTTCTGTTATTACAAGCGTAGCTGAATCGTTCAGGTAGGCCGATGTAATCATTGGTGCATCTATTTCACCTTTGGGTTTGATTCCATACATATCACGCGCTATCAAATCATATATTCTGTTGCCAAATATTTCGTATCCACCCTTGTAATCAAAGTGTAATACACTTTTATCTTGTTTTAAGGTTGATGTTGGTATAATTTCAATATCTGAATCATGCTTTACGGCTAATTTTCGCTGTGCTTCTTCTATTGCCATTAACCTGTCTATAGGGTACATATTCTCTGTTCGGGTTTGGAAAATGTATATTTTTTTTGGCCCCGGGTAATCTATGCTCCATGTTTTCAGCATCGATTCAAACGCAGTTATATATTTGGCTGTAGTGGTTCCATATAGCGCATCTGTTTCTCCCTGGCTCCAAATAATAGCTCTCACGTTTTTTTCGAGCCCCGCTAATCGTAACCTATCGTATTCCCTTACATAGTTCGATTTATAGTTATCTCTATAATTTGCCGGAACCTCATAATAACTAATAGGTGTGCCTCCGCAAGCTCCATTAAATATGGCTACCGGTATTTTAACATTATCTACCAATAAACGCCCGAGTCGCAAGCCCCATTGACCAACGTGACCATTTTCTTTGATTCCACCATTTGCCTGCGCCATAAACCATTTTAAATTTTTCAGTAAGCCATTAGTGTTTGAATCGGAATTACCAAAAACACGGATAAATTCACTTCGGTTCTCATTAGCGCTTTCTCCATCTCTCATCATAGCGAATGCGTTCGATTGTCCCTCGATCATATACACATCACCTGCAAGCAATGCATTAACAGACCTAACGGGAGTTGGCACTGACTGTTTTATGCCATATACAGATATTTTGTATTCATTAAGTTCAGCCGGTATTTGGCATAAGAAATCAAACGATGCCATGTTTCCGGTATACGTTAAACCCTCATACATTGAACGTATAAGTGTATTGTCCCTATAAATCCTGAGCGCTATTGAATCAAAGGGAGTATTCAGGTTATTTACCTTACCTTGTATATGAATAGAACCCAGGTTAGTTTTTAAATCACGTGCAACTAATTCAGAATCCAGGGGAATAGCTGTGAATGCAACCTGCCCATAGGATAGTGCATTAATAATAACAAGGAAAGTAAAAGAAAACAGGAACTTTAGTCTCTTTTTATTTTCAGTAACAAGTAAATGGTAATGTTGATTTAATTGTGGTTTCAATCTATTACATTCTCTAACAAAAATAACACTTCTATTTCTAGTACAAGTAAAACTAAGGTTATTTATAAGTAAGCACAGCTTACCTTTTACTTACCCACAGTAAGCTAAACACAAATGGCAGAGCTCAGCAGTAAGGGGGTTTCAGGGGGTTTCCGTTTTTGGCCTATTTTTTTAGCTTAACTGCCTGATAACGAATACATTGACTGTTTCAGGTGCTCTAAAAACAGAAACCCTTGATTCTATTGGCATTCAAGGGTGGTTTTTTATCACATTTTTAACGCAACACAAGACTCTACCCAGCCTGATACATTATTTCTTCTCACTCTTTTGAGCAGGTATCTTTCCGGTACCCTGCACATGGTTGTTTGCCATTTTAGTTTTGGCTGGTGTAGAAGCATGTTTTGTGCTTTCAGTAGCAGTTTTGCTTTTATCGTCTTGCTTTTGCTGAGCGAATGATACACCGGCAAACAATACCAGTGCTGCAAGTGTTAAACTTAGGTTTTTCATGGTGTTTGAAATTTAAAAGGTTGGTGGAAGATATTATTTGGTTTCAGTATTTGTTGGAGGCGGAGCTTTTACCTCGTTGGGCTTGGGAACGCCTGTACCTGGTTTAAAGTTGGGCTTTGCAGTTTTTGGAGCAGGTGCAACTTTCTTTTGGGCTATAGGCTTCTGTTCAGTTGCTGTTTTGCCCTTATTAGTTTGTGCCTGTAGGGCAAAAGTATTTCCTACAAATATTAGTAGGGCAATGATTAGCATTTGGTTTTTCATGTGTTTTAATTTTGTGGTTTAGAAATCATAAGGAGGATTTGGAACATTTGAGATTTTTTGGGGTTTGAGGAGGGGAGAGCGGGAATACTAATGACACCTGGAACAAATTACTTGTATTACTATATTATGCTCATCCTTTTCATCTTTTGTGACAAAATGCAGCTTTATATAATAAATTCCAGGAACACCCTTGCCTTTTGCCATTATCTTATACTCATTCCCTGTCGAATCTATTTTTACTTTTAATCTATCCTCCTCAAATATTGGATTACCTATTAAAGTACCGGTGCCAATCGAGATACCCGGGTTATTACAATTTCTATTTGTAATTGATTTAGTATGATAAGTTAGTTTAGAAAATGTATTTGTAATAAAACTTGAATCATATATTTTATTTTTGTTCACTTTTATCCATTTACAAACTTCATTAGAATATGTTGGACCACATGGTGTATTCATTGCTTTATTACCATACATAGCTATTCTCATCATTTGGATAAACCCATTTTTTTTATAATCAAATTCAGGCTCTACATTTAAAGGATAGTCCTCCTTCATAGCATTCATAAACTCATAATTCTGTAGAAGGAAAATAATCGCAGAAAATTTCAATGGTTTGAAATCATTTTTCTTAATACAATTGAAAATAAAAGTATTAATATCAGAAGGAGGCATAGTATATCTTGCAGTTACTAAGGTATCTCCTTTCTTAGTAATATATGTAGGTTTATAATTTTCAACGAACTCTTCACATTTGTGCATCATGATAGAATATACACTATCATTATAGTTATTACTTTGTGCAGTTGAACATATGCTTTGTGCAGATAAGGTGATGAAAAATAGATATTTCAAGTTTTTTATAAAAGACATACTTTCGAATTTCATGCTAATCTACAACATAATAAGTTGTATTTGTCTGATTTATTCTCTATAAGGTTTAATTAGTAATATCACGATTTCCACCATTTGAGCTATTATCTTGCTTTGCCTTCGCTCTGTCCTCTTTAAATGTTTGTACTGCATTAACAGCATCCTGAGCTTTTTTAATTGTTGCTTTATCAAGAGTTTTTGATTTAAGATCATAATCTTGTAGTTTACCATTCTCATCCAAGTAAAATAAATGATACCCATAATCTGCTGTTCTTGTACCAGTTTGATTACTTGTTTCACCAACTGACCCAATTGAAGCAATACCTGTTTGCTTTGTGAAGTCTTGTGCAACAGAATAAATATCTGTAGCGGCTCCAGTACTAAGTGGCTTTGAATTACTTGCTACTGTACCCCTTCCAGATTCACAACCTGCAAAAATAACTAAGGCATCTGGAGAAAAATTAATTTTTGGATCTTTAGTGATTTCACTTAGTGACCTGTCCTTATATGGTGAACCAGTTGGCACAGTTGTTTGACCAATAATCTGACAATGTTGTTCGTCATATGCACCAAATTCCCCATTATTTAAGATGACACCATGTCCAATAAGAGAGTGGCTGTATATTGCGACATAATCTATTTGCCCCTTACTACCTTTTGACGTTTCATCCTCAAAGACCTTTTTTAAATCATCCACTGTAAAGGCTGCATGTATTTCAGTGGAATAACCCCATTTAACATCTTTGTTTGCTTCATTTTTGAATCCTGCAGCTCCATGATCATCACCAGCACCATAAACTGCAAATTTCGATTCCAACCCCATTAAATCAATTGAAGCTATAGGCGAATTACTTGCAAACAAGTAAGGTGTTATCATGGGATATTTCTTAATCAAAGGATCAATACTCATAAATCGCCCTAACCTTGGGTCGTATAATCTTTTACCATAATCATACTCATTTGCATTTCCATAGGTTTCATTATCCTTCTCTTTACCATTAAAACCATATCTATATAAAGCGGAATTAAAATTCCTTCCAGGTTCAAGCATTCCAAATCCATAGTAATCATTAGAACTGATTACATCAGATTCATAGTAGCTAATACTATTCCCTGTATTATCAGGTCTTGGTATTTTTCTATCTGAAATTACTACTAATACATTATTCAAATGATTATCTAATTCATATTCTTTAACTCCAATATATCTTGAGAATGTATCAACTTGCGCAAAAGGCAAAGGCGATATTAACTCAACATTAGTGTTTTCAGAACCAATTCTCTTGGATCCATATATTTCCCTTTCAGTTAAAGCGTAAGAAACTGAGGTTCCCTTTGTCTCTTCATTATATACTGCCAAAATATCCTCTTCAGCATTCCTAACATAATAGGTAATCATTGGTTGACCGCCAAAAGGTTTATATTTTTTCATTATTCTATTCCCCTGTGCATCATATCCGAAAAGAATACTATCCCCATTATGTTTTCTAATTTTCCAAACTTTATTGTATAAATTCCAAATAATCGTATCTAACCCTGCTATTGAATCTTTTGCCAATTCACCTAACGCATTATATCTATAATTATTCCTTTCTGTGATATCATGCTCTGTTGAATTAAGAAAATTGCCTTCATCTTTAATATCATTATTTAAAGAAACTGCGGCTTTATCATTAACATGGTACAATCTGTTTTGCAAAGTGATACCACCTTGGATATTATAATGATATGTAAGCGAATCATATACTTCCCCTATTGAATCTGCACGTTTCTGGGTTAAGATATTTCCATTCTCATCATATGTAAGCCAATCATGATACAGACCATCATATGTACTTCCAGTTTCCCAAGTATTCGTGGTAGGATTTAGATTTTGATAGGCTTTCATATCTATTAATCTATTTAACTGATCATAATTATATGAAGTACCTTGTGGTAATGTAATTGCTTGCTGTGAAGGGTTAGATTCTGAATACGCTTTGGGTTGGGTAATATTAGTAACCATAGCACTCACATTTCCTAAGAACCCATCATGTCTTCCATTCATCAGATCACTATGCACTCCATCAGCTTCAAATCTATTATTGATATTATTCCAATAATTAATCTTATCTATTGGATCATAATCTCCAGTATAGTAATCTAAAGTATACCCCATTGCGTCTCTTGCAAAACAACTGTTCAAATTTCCAGTTTGTTGCAAGGCATCGTGTCCAATATCATAACTACCACCTAACTGATCACTATTTACACCTTTAATCCATCCCTGCAACGTGTACGCATAATCCATCCCTTGAACCTCCTGGTCTCCTAACTCTACTCTGGCAAGTGATCCATGGGGGTAATAAAAATACTTAGCATCTTGATCCCATAAAATACTGTCTTTTGAAGTAGAAGCAGAAGTGATACGATTATCTTGGTCCCATTGGAATTTTGTATGATATTGATCTATATTATTACTCTGATAATCTAATTCGTTAATTTTATTTGCAACTAAATCATACTGAAAATCCATTCTCTTATATCGCTGACCCGATATGCCATAAATTGAATCATCTTTTATAAGAGTTGCCACATTCCCTATTACATCATAACTGTAATAATCTGCACTGTTAAATTTAGTTGAATCGTTCCTTAATGTATCCGAATATGTAGCTGTTGCAATTCTATTTCTTAACTCGTTCTGCATCAAAATATTACTTGGTAGTATATCCTGAGAATCATAATATGTATGTATTACTTCAGTCCTTGGTCCGGTGTTATCTTTTATCCAAGTTAAGTATTTTGATTGTGAAATTGCGTTAGGATTATAAAATCCCATTATAGAGTCGCCAAATATTGTGTTAAATAAAGTAGCATCCGAATTTTCCGTTTTTTGCCCCGCTTCAATACTTCTACCGAGAGCATCAAAAAGAATATAGCTATATGCTTGTCTTGTGTAATTATGCTGTCTTGTATTTTGGCTAATTACCAACCTTCCAATCCTATCATACCAATTCAACGTGGAGAATATCCCTCCCTTATCCGTTACTATTCTTGCATAAGGGTATCCGCCTGTATTGCTTGGTGGTGTGGATGAGTATGATCCCCCCAGGAAGCCGTCGTAAGGGCCTGAAAATGCAATTGCATTAATAGTTACCTGGTTTGCATTGGTTACTATATTATTGGCTGTTGGTCCATCGGCTATAGGTTCTAATGCCCATGCAGAACCGATAGGTGTTACTGAATAAGTCAGTGGTATATTGGGCTGTATGTTTACAGGGTCAATTACCTTAATAATTGAGCCACCTATAGATGAACTGTTACCGACTACCCACATCGTTCTGTCATCTCTTGCATCTATATCCATCCATGTATAGGTGCCATAGCTTGCCACGGCTGTCGGGCTTTCATCATTCCACTGCGATGATGCTACGGCATTGTAATAATATATTGCACCGTTTGAGCCTACTACCATAAAGCTATTGTCTCTGAATACATGCAAGCTATGCAGATCGCTAACCGGGAATGTGCCTGTGCCTGCCGAACCTGGTGCAGGTATTGCAGTACTTAAAGGAGCCACGCCGCTCGTAGCCAATGCGCCACTATTAACAGTCAGCGTCAGCACCCCGTTGTTCGAGCCTACCATATAGCCAAGCGAAGGATAATTGGCATTGAACCTTGCCTTGTACCAAGTTTGTGTGCTGCTGCTGTTGTATGCGTATCCTGTGCCTGCGTTTGTAACTGTATTGCTCGGCCCAGCGCTTCCCACGAATCCACCTGTTCCGCCAATGATGGCGTTGCCTGTGGAGGTTGTCCATACTGTTTTGTAGTCCGGTACGCCGCTGCTGTTTATTTCCGGTAACACTACTTGCCATGTGTTGCCTCCATCATCAGTCCTTCTGATGGTACCAGCCCAGCCTGCCACGTAGCCATGGTTATTATCTGAGTAAAAATTCTCTGCATTAAAGCCGGGGCAATAAATAGCTGTGCTTTGTATCCCTGCTGTTCCGCCATACAGCCATATATTGGCATTGCTTCCTACGGCTATGGCTCCGCCATGTGTTGTAGTTGTTATTCCTATAAAGCTGGCCTTACCGCTGCTTATGGCATGCTGCGCTATATTAGCTGATATGCTTGGTATGTAATAAATGGTTCCACTACCTCCCGATACGTAGGCCGTGGTTCCGCTGATGGCTACATCGTAAAGTGGCGCTACACCGCTACTGGTTGGTATTGCAGTATACGTTGGTGTATAATTTTGTGCTCCTCCTGTATAATTAAATTGGTACAATGCCGATGAATCGCCTGCTGCTATTCCCAATGCAGGGCTTGCACTTTCGGCCTGTGCGCTGAATAATGCTTTGGTAGTAACCGGTACAAGCTCGGTTAAGTTTATAGCGCCGCCCGTGGCTGTGCCCGATAGGAACTCTCCCCGTAACCCTGATGCATACAGCGTGGTGGCGCTGGCTCCTACTGCCTGTATACTATACAAGCTTAGCGGATGAATGTTTGTACTTACATTGGTCCATGTTACACCTGGTGTACTGTTTATTACTCCAGTGTATATGTTTCCGTCTATGCTGTCTACGCCTGCTATGTTTCCACCCCCTGAATATGCAAGCGAGGTTATGTTGGCGGCTGTTGTTACTCCAAATGGTTTTACAGTAAGCTCGGTGGCGCTGCTGCTTGCAGCATATAAAGAATACAAGCCTCCTGAACTACTTCCATTGTTGTTATAAGCATACAAGCTATCATTTCCATCTACCGTACCGTGTTCAGCCATTTCGTAAAAAGCCGGACTGGTATTATAAGTTGTCAGGCTTGGGTTAGTTGCATCGTTGGCGCTGTTAATACTCAGCCATGGTGATGTAGTGAGCGAAGTAAACGTATATAACTCATGCGTTGTTTCACCTATTGCGGCAGGTAGTAAAGTATAATTGCTGCCGGCCAGCACGAAAGCTGTTTTAAATACACTGGTACTACAATTCACACTATCCCACGTAACCTGGGTGGCCGTATTGCTCAGCCCTGCTCCGGTATAGTACATATAATTGCCCGAACTACCCATTGTCATATACAATTTGCCGTTTGCTACTTCAGCAAATACACCCATAAGGTTATATGATGAAGGGCTGTTCAATGTTATCAATCCAAAATAAGGGCTTGCCAGGGTTCCTGATGTTACTATCCGGCTTACTATACCATTGTATCCTACCGCCACGCCTTTATATGCATGCGATGTTACAGCAGTTGCGCTATTATCATAGTAGAAGCTCATATCGTAATAATACTGGCCCGGCTTACTCAGTAAACTCCATGTTACGCCTCCGTCAGCCGTTTGGTATAACTGGCTTGTGTGTGGCACGCTATCTACTAAAGCTACCCCTATGTTATCGTTCACAAAATAAATATTCCGTATCAGCTGATGCATATAAGTAGGCACTGCAAACCAATGCGCGCCCCTATCGGTAGTATGTAGCAGCATACCGCCCATACCGGTGGCAAAACCATGTCCTGTAAGTCCGCTTGCTGCATTGCTGCCGTTAACATTGTTACCTAAAAACTGCACCTTATATAATGGTAAGCTGGCCGTATTGTTGCTTAGTTTGGTCCACGCGTATGCACCGCTTGCAAGCACACCCTTATACATTACACCATAGCCGCTACTATCTCCCACCGCATAAAATGCCGTATTCACAGCATCGTATGTTACTGAAATAAGTACATCTGTACTGCTTATTCCAGTTCCCGCCGCGTATGTTGTACCCGCAAGCGAAAAGGCTGTTCCGCTTCCTACAATAGCTACATTGCCGGCTCCATCGTATGCCACGCCCTTAAGTGTTTGGGTTACGCCTTTAGCGTACAACGGCACAATATCCCATGAATTACCACCGTCGGCAGTAATTAAAACAACACCATCATTGCCCACAGCATAACCATTAGCAGCAGATGTCATTACTACTCCGTTCATAGTTGCGGCCACGGTTCCGTTAATGATTTGCCAGGTATGGCCTCCATCGTGAGTTTTATATAAATACCCTCGTCGCCCGCTTCCATTAGGCACATAACCGCTCAGGTAACCATTCGTTGCATCGGTAAATTGTGTTCCGGTAACCACAAGGTTTGGCGTCAGGCCGGTTGGCAGGTTAAAGTTCCATATCTGCATATTGTCATCATCAGGCACACTTTGCTCCGTAAGCTGATTTAAACTATTGTATACATACGTACTTGCAAGCACATTATTATTGAACACATTGTGCTGCCCTGCAGTTCGGTCAGCTATTATCTGCTGTTCCAGGGGATCAGTGGTTTTGGTTATACCAAAAAGCTGCACTCCCTGCGGAGGAACCGTGCGGATAAGATTTCCCGCCTGGTCATAATTATACAATGTATAATGATACTGTTTATCCTGGTAATTCACACGCAGGCTTTCCACTGCTGCAAGGCAATGTTGCATATAATTACCGCGTACCACCGTAGTAATACTATCAATATAATTATTGTATGCGTTCAATGCATTGGCTGTTGCATTCTGCAGGTACTGGTTCACACATGCGTCACCAC